>NZ_CP107968.1:3317500-3650000 GCF_036084755.1 Streptomyces sp. NBC_00370 | reverse complement strand
GCGTCCGGCGACGAGATCGAAGAGGTCGCGGCCCGGCACGGGATCACGCCTCAGCAGTTCGCCGAGTGGGTGGATCCGGTGGCGATGGCGGGGGACCCGCGACCGCCGGGGCGCGAAGTGTCCGGGTAGCGACCCCGGGCAGGGACGACGGCTGATCCGCGCCCTCAACCCGGAGTTCCTGTTCGATTACAGTGCTGCGCAGCCGTCATCGGCTCCGGGGGCACTCGTGGGACAGGAGGGGCGCATGAGCATTCCGTCCGGAGCCGTCTGGGGGCGTGCCGAGCAGCAGGATTTCCGCAGCCGGGTACGGGGCTGTCTGCTCGGCGGCGCCATCGGCGACGCGCTGGGCGCGGGGGTCGCCGGACTGAGCCTCGAAGAGATCAGGGCGGTGCACGGGGCGGACGCGGTCGTCGACTTCGTCCCCGTGTACGGGCGCAGGGGCGCCGTCACGGCGGCCACCCAGCTGACCCTGTTCACCGTGGACGGACTGATCCGCGCGCAGGTGCGCAGGGACACCGGCGCCTGGCACCCGCCGACCGATGTGCACCGCGCGCATCTGCGCTGGGCGGCGACCCAGCACGACTGGGGACCCGACGTACGCCGCAAGGACAACGGCTGGCTCGCCCAGGAGGAGTGGCTGTACGCGCGCCGCGACCCGACCCGCTCCTGTCTCTCCGGGCTCGGCGACGAGTACATGGGCACCCTGGAGCGGCCCAAGAACCCCACGGCGCGCGACGCGGGCGCGCTCGTACGCTCGGCGCCGTTCGGGCTGCTCGTCGGCTGGGAGCCGCAACTGGTCTGCCAGCTCGCCCTGGAGTGCGCGGCGCAGACACACGGCCACCCCGCCGCGTACCTCTCGGCGGGTGCCTTCGCCGTGATCGTGCACGGCCTGGCCCGTGGCGAGAGCGTCGACGCTGCCGTCCAGCGCACCCTCGGCCTGCTCGCCGCACGCCCCGGGCACGAACCGGTGACGCAGGCGCTCCGACAGGCGCTCGGCGCGGTACGCCAGGGCATCCCCGGCCCGGGGAGGATCGCGGCGCTCGGCGACGGGCACGCGCCCGAGGACGCGCTCGCCGTCGCCGTCTACTGCGCGCTCGTCGGCGAGGACATCCGGCACGGGCTGCGGCTCGCGGTGAACCACGACGGCCCCTCCGGCGCCACCGGCACCCTGTGCGGCGCACTGCTCGGCACCATGCACGGCGAGACGGCGCTGCCGCCCGCCTGGCTGGCCGAACTGGAAGGGCGCGGAACGCTGCTGGAAATCGCCGACGACTTCGCGATGGAGATGACCCAGGGCCCGGCACTGCACAGCCCCGGCGTCGCCGCGTCCGGCTGGCTGGCCCGCTACCCGCGCGGCTGAACGGCAGCGGCCAGCCGTACGCGCGGACCACCCGGCCGGTGCCGTCGCCCTCGACGCAGTCCAGGCAGTGGCTGACGCGTTCTTCCATCGGCACCGGACGCATACCGGGGAAGTGCCGGCCCCGGCACCCGCCGGTGCGTGGCGCCGGGGGCGACGCCCGCCGCCTCGGGGGTCGGGCGGGCGCGGCGGCTGCGCGGGAAGCCGCCGAGATCGTTCGCTGCGTTGTCGGCCACCGGCCCATCGTCGCGCGCGTGGCCGGGCGGTGCGTACCGCCCGGCCACGCGCTGTGACGGGTGGCTCAGCTCTCCGTACCGGTGCTTCCCGCGCCGCCAGAGGACTCCCGTCCCGCGGTCGTCGCGTCGGCCGGTCCGGCAGGTGCCGGGATGCCGGCGGCTGCGGTCGCGAGGCCCGAACCGTCGCCGTCCCCTTCGCCGTTGATCCGGGCCAGCAGCACGTCGCGCTCCGGGGTGTCCTCCGGGTGCAGCTGGCCGAGCACGATGTAGAGGACGAGGGAGAGCGCGCACGGCACCGACACCTGGTACTCCAGCGGCACCCCGCCGTCGACGCTCCAGTTGATCGGGTAGTTGACCAGCCAGAAGGCCACGAGTCCGGACGCCCAGCTGATGATCGCCGCCACCGGTCCCGACTTACGGAACGGCTTGAGCAGACCGAGGATGAACGGGATGGCGATCGGACCCATCAGACCCGCCACCCACTTGATCACGACGGTGATGATGTCCTTGAACGTCGGCGAGTTGACCTGGGTGGCGACCGCCATCGACAGCGCGAGGAACGAGATCGTGGACAGCCGCGCCGCGATCAGTGCCGCGCGCTGCGTCCAACTGCGGGCCGCCTTCGAGAGGGTGGGCGCGATGTCGCGGGTGAAGACGGCCGAGATGGCGTTGGCGTCGGACGAGCACATCGCCATCGTGTGGGAGAAGAAGCCGACGACGACCAGGCCCAACAGCCCGTGCGGCAGCAGCTTCTCGGTCATCAGCGCGTACGAGTCGGAGGCGTCCGGCTTCTGCGCGTGCACGATGAGCGGGGCGCACCACATCGGGAAGAACAGCACGGCGGGCCAGACCAGCCACAGGATCGCCGACAGCCGGGCCGAACGGCTGGCCGCAGCGGCGCTGGTGGTGGCCATGTAGCGCTGGGCCTGGTTCCACATGCCGCCGTTGTACTCGAAGGTCTTGATGAAGAGGAACGCGACGAGGAAGGTCACCGTGTAGGGCCCTGCCGTCGGGTTGCCGTGGCCGTCGGGCAGCTTGTCCCAGACCGTCCACAGCGAGCTGAAGCCGCCGAGTTCGCCCATGACGGCGATCAGCATCGCGACACCGGCGAACAACTGGATGATGAACTGGCCGAGTTCGGTGAGCGCGTCGGCCCACAGCCCGCCGATCGTGCAGTAGACGGCCGTGATGGCGCCGGTGACGAGGATGCCCTGGGTGAGGGTGAGCCCGGTGAAGACGGAGAGCAGGGTGGCGATGGCGGCCCACTTGGCTCCCACGTCCACGATCTTCAGCAGCAGCCCCGACCAGGCCAGCGCCTGCTGGGTCTTGAGGTCGTAGCGCTCCTTCAGATATTCGAGCGGTGAGGCGACGTGCAGCCGTGAGCGCAGCCGGTTGAGCCGCGGCGCGAAGAGCTTGACGCCGATCGCGACGCCCACGGCGATCGGGAACGACCACGTGGCGAACGAGGTGACGCCGTAGGTGTAGGCGATGCCGGCGTAACCGGTGAACATCACCGCGCTGTAGCCGGACATGTGGTGCGAGATGCCCGAGAGCCACCACGGCATCTTGCCGCCCGCGGTGAAGAAGTCGCCGACGTTGTCGACGCGCTTGTGCGACCAGATACCGATCGCGACCATCACAGCGAAGTATGCGATGAGCACGACCCAGTCGAGGCTGTTCATATGCCCCCTCCAGGGGTCCGCCTTGTGAACGTCCGGTGCTCTTCGTCAGGTACGTCCGGCATGCGGGGTCCCGTGCGGGAAGGGGGACTTGGGGGATTGAACCGTCTGTCGCAGCAGCTGGTCAAGGGTCTCTGCGGTCACGAGTGTGAACTCAGGTCAGAAAGCAGAACGATTTTACTTGTTCTTGGTGTGTGGGGCGGTTGTCGTGCACGCGACGATCGCCCCACCATGAACGAGCACTTCGTCAGCTTCCAGAGGTATCCGGGTACGCGAACGACCGCACGGGATGCGGGTCCCGTGCGGTCGAGAGGAAGGTGAGACGTGACAAGGCCCCCTCGGCCAAGACGGCGATCGGTCGAGAGGGCCCGGTCAGCGGTGCCGGACTAAATCACGCCCGAGTTCACATCGCGCACGAACGCGTTCCATGACGTCGGGACGAAAGAGATCGAGGGGCCCTCGGGGGCCTTGGAGTCCCGGACCGCGATGGCCTGGACCTCGGGGGACTTGACCTCTACGCACGCGCCATTTCCGCCGGAGTACGAAGACTTCGTCCACGTGTCCGTAGCGCCCTGAATGATTGCCATGTTCACTCCGGTTCAGCAGCGTTATCACATCGCGCCAACGTCTTGCTGGCTTGATCGACGCTACTCGCCTCACTCGTTGTGCGGGACAGGCGTTCACTCGTTCGAGTGACATATGCCAGGAGAGTCTTACGCGTTGCGGCAGTTGGGGTGTACGGTGCCCAACTTCGCTGCCGATGCGAGGGCGTGGGTCCCTAGCGGGCGTATTCCTTGGCGATGTCGGCGATGAACGCGCGTGTTTGATCAACGTTCAGGGCCTGGGCGCGCAGATGCTCGTACATCACGCTGTACCGGTGCACGTCGTTCGCCTTTTCCAGATAGAGATCGCTGGTCACGCCCTCGATGTAGACGACGCTCGAATCCGAGGTGTCGGGGAATTCCAGAATCGCGTAATGCCCGCTGATTCCTGGATGCGCGCCCATGTCGAAAGGCAGCACCTGCACCGTGACGTGCGGCAGTTGTGACTGCTCGACCAGATACTCCAGCTGCTCCCGCATCAGTTGCTTGTTGCCCACCACGCGGCGCAGCGCGGCCTCGTCGACCACGGCCCAGAGCCTGAGCGGCTCGTCGGGGGTGTTGACCCGGTCCTGCCGGCGCATCCGCACCCCGACGCGCTTCTCGACGTCGGCCACGGCCGTCTCGGGCAGCGCGCCGTTGATCAGCGCCTCCGCGTACGGCCGGGTCTGCAGCAGCCCGGGGACGACCTGGGGCTCGAAGACGCGCAGCGAGGCCGCGTCGGTCTCCAGGCCGATGTAGACGCTGTACGGGATGTCGCCGAAGGCGTGCCACCAGCCTTGCTGGCGTGAGTCCTTGGCCATCTGCATCAGCGAGTCCACGATGCGGTGGTCCTCGACCTCGTACACCCCGCACAGGTCGCGTACGTCGCGCTGGCTGATGGAGCGGCGGCCGTTCTCCAGCCGGCTGATCTTCGACTGGGAGACGAGCAGGCGCTCGGCGACCTCCTCGGCCGTCATGCCCTTGAGCTCGCGGAGCCGGCGCAACTCCTGGCCCAATCGGCGTCGCCTGACGGTGGGATTGACACTGGACGCCACGGGAACTGCACCTCCGGCTGCTGATAGCTGTACGTATCTACTGCTCAGCAGACTGCCACCAATGGTCCCGGCGGCGCTGGGAAATGGCCACAGAGGCGGTGGCCACAGCGGGGGAACGGCGCGCGGGGCAGCCCTCAAGAGGACTGCCCCGCGCGTCTTGTGCGGCTCCCGAACCGGGTCATTGGGGACGGCGGTGCTGCGTGCCGGTGTGGTGACGCCGTGCGGTGGTGCGACCTACGGTGCTGCGGTGGTGCGACCTACGGTGCTGCGACTTGCTGTGCTGCGAGGCGATCGGTCAGTGCGCCGCTACGCGAGCCATGGACCCGCCGCGCTGCGGCTGCATCGGCACGCCCCCTGGTCGGCCGCCCGGAGCGACTGGCGCGCTCTGGGTGGGATTACGGCGTGGCTGAGCCGCCACACCGTTCTGGACGTCCATCACGGCATGCGCCACGAGTCCGCCCATGGGGTCGTGTCTGATCAGATCCCGGAGCCGGGAGCGCGATGAGCGCCCTTCGTTGCCGGGATACAGGTGCTTGCCGAGTCCGACCGCGTGGGCCAGCGCGGCAAGCGCCGCGGTCCGCGGGTCCGGCGGTACGCCGGTGCGGATCGCACTGTCCAGCCGGGCCTTGATCTCCCGGCTGATCGCCGTCTCCGTCGCTTGGTAGCGAGTCGTCGGCAGCACTCCGCACATCTGGCCCGCGACGGCATGAACCATGCCGCACCGCTCCAGATGCGAGAGGTACGTCTGGCGCAGCCCCAGTCGGGGCCCGCCAATCCAGTGGACCGCCCGAACCGGGCTGCCGCGTCTGCGCAGCAGTTCCAGTGCGGAGTCCAGAGTCGGATCTCCGGTCGGCCGCGGCATCACCACGGCGATACGATCCCCGTCAGGGGCTATCCGTCCTGCCAGAGCCAGCTCCACTAGCTGAGCTCCGGCCAGGCCGAGGTCGAGCGACTGCGGCTGCGCTGTGGTACCCGTGGCCGGGTCCAGAGCGAGCAACAGGAGCTCCTCCGGAATACTTCTGCGGCTCTTGCCCATCCATGCCTCCCCGCGTGGATGAATGACAGGGTGACCCCTCTCACAATGGTCTGTCGAGGGTGCCTGGGTGCTTTGTACGGGAACCGTTATGTATGTCGTTCTCGTCTAGCACCAGGGCTGCGGTCTCGAACAGGAAACTGAGAGATGGTTCGGACAGCGTGGTACGGCGCATGCGACATGAAGGAGACACGGTGGCGGGCGAGTCCCCCGGCAAGTCGGAACAGCGGAAGTCGTCGGGGGAGACGACGGCGAGCGAACGGGATCCGCGGCTAGCGGTCTTCCGTGATGCGGAAGCTGACGATACCCCGAGTGACGGCACGGACACGGACGCGGTGATTCCGCCGCCGGCCGAGGAGGACGCGCGGCTGCGGGAGGCGGTGGCGACGTGGGTGTCGACCCCGACCCCGGCGCCGCCGTCGGCGGAGCCCGAACGGGCGGAGCCGACGTCGCGGGAGCCCGACTCCGGGCCGACGCCTGAGGCCGAGCGAGCCGCGGAGCCGGATTCCGCGGGGGAGGACCCGGACGCGACCCCCGACGACGAGGCCCCTGCCGGGGAGGACGCCACGGACGAGCCCACCTCCGGTGGTGCCGCCTCCGGCCGTGACGCCGGCGGCGACTGGGCGGCCTCCGACAAGGCAGCCGCTGACGGGGACGATTCCGGCGATGCGGCGGTGGACGACGCGGCTCCCGACGACAAGACCGACGCCGACGTCGCGGACCGCGAGGAGGAGGAAGCCCCCGCGGAGGCTGCCTCCGGTGGAGACACCCCGGGCGACAGCGACGCGGCCTCCGACGAGGCCGCCTCCGACGACGCCGCTGACGACGAAGCCCCTGCCGGGGACGCGGACGACGACGAGGTGGCCTCCGACAAGGCGGGCGCCGAAGAGGCAGGTGCCGAGCCCGAAGCGGGCGACGGCGGCGACGCGGCCCGTGCCGGGCGCGCCGGCACGTCGCCCGACACCTTGGTCGTCGGCAACGTCGTCGGCAACAAGGGCGCCCGGAGCGCTCTGAAGGCGCCTGAGGGGGCGTCCGAGCGCGCGGCGGGCTCCAAGGGCGGCGAGGACGGCGAAGGCCGTCAGGAGGGCTCTGACGGGCCTGAGGAGGGCGACGGGCCGGTCGATCAGCCCACCGCCGTCTTCAAGGCGCTCAAGCGCCCGGGTGCCGAGGCGCCCGTCGCCGAGCCGCCCGTCGCCGAGCCGCCCGTCGACCAGCCCACCACCGCGCTCAAGCTGCCCGACCGTGGCGGCAGCACGTTCGTACCGCTGAAGCGCGACGACCAGCCGTCCGGCACGTCCGGCACGGCAGGCACGGCAGGCACGGCAGGCACGGCAGGCACGGCAGGCACGTCCGGTACGGCAGGCACGGCCGTGCGGCCCGGTGCCGTGCCGTCGACGCCGTTGCCCGCGCCCGGCGCCTTCGCCG
The DNA here is from genome assembly GCF_036084755.1 of Streptomyces sp. NBC_00370. NCBI lineage: Bacteria > Bacillati > Actinomycetota > Actinomycetes > Kitasatosporales > Streptomycetaceae > Streptomyces > Streptomyces sp. NBC_00370. Next base: position 3,642,634 of record NZ_CP107968.1, on the reverse strand, counting down.
GGGCCGAGCAGACCCGGCAGCAGCCGCTGCCGCCCAAGCCGCCGCTCGATCTGCTCGCCGAGCTGACCAACACGCCGCCCCCGCCGCAGACCCCCGCCCGCACCGCGTTCCGCCGGGTCAAGATCTGGACGCCGCTGGTCGTGCTGCTGCTGATCGTCTTTGCGGTCGTACAGGCCGTACGCCCGCTGCCCGCGCCCACGCTCGCCCTGACCGCCAAGCCGACGTTCTCCTTCGGCGGCAAGAACCCCACGCTGCCCTGGCCGGGCGAGGGGCAGGGCTACATGGTGGCGAACGGGCTCGGCACGATGGACTCGTTCGGCGAGCAGAAAGCCGTGCCCATCGGCAGTGTCGCCAAGGCGATGACCGCCTACCTGGTGCTCAAGGACCACCCGCTGAAGCCCAAGCAGAACGGTCCCTCCGTCCCCGTCGACGCCAAGGCGGAGTCCGACGGGCAGCTCTTCACCGAGGACGAGTCCACGCTGGACACCGTCAAGGCCGGCGACAAGCTGAGCCTGCGTGACGCGCTGTCGGCCCTGATGATTCCGTCTGCGAACAACATCGCCCGGCTGCTGGCCCGCTGGGACGCGGGTTCCGAGAAGGCGTTCGTCAAGAAGATGAACGACACCGCCAAGGAACTCGGCATGAAGAACACGACGTACACGGATCCGTCGGGGCTGATCGCGACGACCGTCAGCACGTCGGAGGACCAGGTGAAGCTCGGACAGCGGCTCGTCGAGATCCCGGCGCTGATGAACATCACCAAGCTGCCGTCCTGGACGGACCCGTCCGGCAAGACCTGGCGCAACTACAACACGCTCGTCCCGTACAACGGCGCGCTCGGCATCAAGACCGGTACGACCACGAAGGCGGGCGGCTGCCTGCTGTTCGCCGCGCACAAGATGGTCGGCGGTACGGACCAGCTGATCGTCGGCGCGGTGCTCGGCCAGCACAAGGCGCCGATCATCGACACCGTCAACGCGGTCAGCAAGACCGCGATGATGGGCGCGCAGGACGCGTTGGAGAGCAAGAAGATCGTCCGCAAGGGCCAGGTCGTCGGGAACGTGGACGACGGCATGGGCGGCTCCGTGCCCGTCGTCGCGACGAAGGACGTCGACGCCGTCGGCTGGTCGGGGCTCACCGTCAAGCTGGACCTCGACGCGACCGGGACCCTGCCGCACGCGGCGGCGGCCGGCACCCACGTCGGCACGCTGTCCGTCGGCGAGGGCGCCAGTCAGGTGAAGGTCGCCGTCGCGCTCAAGAGCGACCTCGTGGAGCCCGGCTTCGGCTCCAAGCTCACCCGGGTGAGCTGAGCGAACGGCCACGGACGGACCGGGCGAACGACCACGGACGGGCCGCCGCGCGAGATATCGGGCGGCGGCCCGCCGGGACCACGTGCTAGCGTCCCGAGACGGACAGTTTGCGCAAGCAGGGCAACTGCCGGGCGCGCGGGCGGCGTCCTTCCGAACGGCGGATGAGCGCCAGTCGAACGACACGTGGAGAGCCGCAGTGACCACCGCTGAGCCGACCCGCACGGACGGCAGTACCGTCCCCGCCACCGGGGCGCGAATACGGCCGTCCGCGCCGCCGCGTCCCGTGGAGCCGGGCGCGGGTCTGCGGGCGCGGCTGCGCAGGCACCCCGTCCTGCTGACCGCCCTGGTCGCGGCCGTGGTGCATCTGGTGTGGTTCTTCTTCCTCGCGAACAGCGGCGGCGACATCGCGGCCCAGGACGCCTGGGCCGAGTTCGTCGGCCGCCACCCGGACTCCGCGTACAACCTCGCCTGGTACGGCGGCATGCACCCCGTCTCGTACAGCGTGGTGTCGCCCTATCTGATGTCGGTGCTCGGCGTCCGTACGACGATGATGGTCGTCGGGACGGTGTCGGCGGCGCTGACCGCGCTGATCCTGGTCCGGGTCCCGGCCGTCCGTAACCCCGTGTGGTGTTCGTTCGCCGGGGTCTTCGCCTTCCTGTGCAACGCGCTCTCCGGCCGGGTGACCTTCGGCCTCGGCGTGATGTTCGCGCTGGGCGCCGTGGCCGCCGTCTTCTGCTGGCCGCACCGCTGGCGTACGAAACGGTGGGCCAAGGCGGCGGCGGCAGCGCCGCTGGCCGGTCTCGCGACGGCGGCGAGCCCGGTGGCCGGGCTGTTCCTCGGCGTGGTGGCCGCAGCGCTCTTCCTCAACAAGCGCCGGCCGGGGGCGTACGCGCTCGGGCTCGCGCCGGTCGTCGTCGTGGCGGTCTCGGCCTGGCTGTTCCCGTTCTCCGGGACGCAGCCGCTGTCCATCGGGTCGGCCTCGCTGCCGTTCATCTTCGCCGTGCTGGTCTTCGTCCTCGTACCCGTCAACTGGCGCACGGTGCGTACGGCCGCCGCCGTCTACGGCATCGGTACGCTGCTGACCTTCCTGATCAGCTCGCAGATCGGGTCGAACGTGTCCCGGCTCGCGATGATCATCGGGGGCGTCGTCCTGCTGGCGGCGCTGCCGTACGCCGTGCCGCGCTCCCGCCGCTGGTACGCGGTGCTGATCGCCTTCGCCGGGCTCAACGCCTGGATCGGCTTCAAGGGCATCGACGACATGGTCATCACGGCCCCCACCGCCTCCTGGACCCGCGAGCTCGCGCCGCTGGTGCACCAGTTGCAGCAGAAGGGCGCGGAGAAGGGCCGGGTCGAGGTCGTCCCCGCCAGGAGCCACCGCGAGGCGTCGGCCCTCGCCCCGTACGTGAACCTGGCGCGCGGCTGGAACCGCCAGGCGGACATGGAACGCAACCCGATCTTCTACGACGACACGCTCACCAGCGACAACTACCGGGGCTGGCTGGACCGCTGGGCCGTGCACTACGTGGTGCTGCCGAAGGGCGACCCGGACACCGGCGCGACGATCGAGACGACGCTGGTGAAGCAGGGCCAGCCCTATCTGAAGCGGCTGTGGGGCGACGCCAACTGGCAGCTCTACGCCGTCGAGGACCCGATGCCGATGGCCGACCCGCCGGCCACGGTCGACCGGGCGGGCGCCGGGGAGCTGACCATCCATGTGAAGGCGCCGGGCCGGGTGCTGATCCGGATCCCGTACTCGCCGTGGCTGGGGCTCGTGGACGAGAAGGGCAAGAGCGTCCTGCCGCCGCAGGAGACCGAGAAGTCGAAGGCGGACGACAACGACGACCACCCGAAGGTCTTCACCAACCCCAACGGCTGTCTGATGAAGGCGGAGAAGGACGAGGAGGGGGACGAGTGGACGGAACTGCTCGCCCCCCGGCCCGGGGTCTACCGGCTGGCCGCCCCGTACCAGCTGCCGCGCGGCACGGGCTGTCCCGAGGAGCTGCGCCCGGAGGAACTGCGCTGACGCGCCGAGCCGGACGCCGTCGTTACTTCGCGGCCGACGGGTCCGCGTGCTCGGCGGGTACGGGTTCCGCCTTGACGCGGCGGACCAGCGCCTGGAGCGGCCCTGCCAGGATCCACCAGTACTTGGCCGCGCTCGGGGAGAGCAGGGCGATCGGGACGGACGTGAGGAAGACGGAGACGATCACGACCGACTGCCACACCGACAGCTCGATCTTGCGGCGCGACACGTCCGGCTTGCGCATCCCGGGCCGCAGCAGACGCAGCGCCATCGCGCCCAGCAGGAGGCTGGCGAGGCCGATGCTCGCCGCGTAGACGGAGGTGGCGACGGCGGTGCTCCCGTAGTCGCTGAGGAGCTTCGTCGGGAACGGCAGCCCGGCGACGACGGCCAGCAGGGCCATGTCGAGATAGAGCAGTGTGCGGTCGAGCTCGGCGGCCATACCGAGCAGTCCGTGGTACGAGATCCACAGAATGCCGATGACGAGGAAGCTGAGCAGGAAGCCGCCGACGGAGCCGAGCGCGTCGTTGATGGCATCGCCGACCTCGTCGGCCGACAGCCCTTCCGGGACCTTCATGTCCAGGGCGAGCAGGGTGATGGCGATCGCGAAAACCGCGTCTCCGAACGCCCGCAGGCGCTCCACATCCAGCCCGAGGTCCTGTCGGCTCATCGTGCGCTCCGCATCGTCAACGTCTCGATCACCGGGGGAGTGTACGCGCTGTGACCGGCCCAACTGACGCATGCCGTTTGAGGGTTCAAGTAATACGGATGGCAGGGGCATCTTGTTCAGCCGGCGGCCTGCGGGATTACTCACGTTGACGCAGATTTAGGTTTGCCTAACCTAAGTCGTGTTGATCCCGTCCTGTCCCGTCCCCGCCGCTCCCCACCCCTCTGCTGAGAACGGATGCCTCCCGTGTCATCTCGGACCGTCACCCCGACGACCACCACCACGACCGCTTCGTCCCCCGCGCTGCGCCGGCTGCACGGCGCCGCTGTCGTACGGATCGGCTTCGGCGTCCTGTGGGCCGTCGACGCCACCTTCAAGTGGCTGCCCGGCTTCATCCACGGCCAGACGCTCGGCGACGAGCTGGGCAAGGCCGCCGAGGTGCAGACCCCCGTCATCCACCAGTGGCTCTCGATGTGGCACTCGATCGGCACGTCGAGCCCCACCGCGTTCGCCGTCGGCACCGCCGTCGTGGAGACGCTCATCGCCCTCGGCCTGATCTTCGGGGCCTTCAGCAACCTGGTCTTCGTCGGCAGCGCGATCTTCTCCTTCGGCATCTGGTCGTCGGCCGAGGGCTTCCACCTGCCGTGGAAGTCGGGCATGACGGACCTCGGCCCCTCGGTCGGCTACATCTTCGCGTCGCTGGCGCTCGCCTACGCCTTCGCCGGTGCGACCTGGAGCGTCGACGGCAAGCTCCGCCCGAAGCTCGGCAAGTACGGCTGGCTGAGCAGCCGCAGCCCCGAGGAGATCCCCACCGCCATCTGAGCCCGTTCCGGGCGGCCCGCCCCTGTGACGCCGCTCATGACGGCCGCTGTCACAGGGGCGCCGGCCCGCCCGTCCTGTTGTCGAAAGCCGCCCGGAGCACGCCGGGCGGCCCGGCAGCAGGAGGAGACATGCGCGTACTGGTAGCAGGCGCCACCGGCGTGATCGGCAGCCAACTGGTGCCGCTGCTCGGCTCGGTGGGGCACGAGGTGATCGCGCTCGTCAGAACCGACGGCGGCAGGGCGGCCGCGCTGCGCTCGGCGGGGGCGACGACCGTCACGGCGGACGCGCTGGACGGTCCCGCGACCGCCCGCGCCGTACGGCATGCCCGGCCGGACGCCATCGTCAACATGCTCACCGCCATCCCGGCCGAGCTGAACCCCAAACACCTCGCCAGGGACTTCGAGCAGACCAACCGGCTGCGGACCGTCGGCACCGCGCAGTTGCTTGAGGCGGGCCGCGCCGCCGGGGTGACCCGGGTGATCTCGCAGGGCCTGGCCTACGCGTACGACCCCGGCGGCGCCCCGGAGGGCGGTACCGACGACGGCAGCGGTCCCGCGACCGAGTCGGCGCCGCTGTGGCGTCGGCCGCCGAAGCAGTTCGTGCCCGTCCTGGCCGCGCTGACGGAGCTGGAGCGGCACACCCGCGAGGCGGACGGCCTGGTGCTGCGGTTCGGCCACCTCTACGGCCCCGGTTCCCTCTATGCGGCCGACGGCTCGTTCACCGCGCAGGTCAGGGCCGGCAAGGTGCCGCTGGTCGGCGGCGGCACCGCCACCTTCTCCTTCACGCACGCGCACGACGCGGCCACCGCGATCGTGGCCGCGCTCGACAAGAACGTCACCGGCGTGCTGAACATCGTGGACGACGAACCCGCCAGGATGAGCACGTGGCTGCCCGTCCTCGCCGACCTGCTCGGCGCCAAGCGCCCGAAGTCCGTACCCGCCGCCGTCGCCCGGCTGGCCGTCGGCGGCTGGGGCGTCGCCTTCATGACCCGGCTGCGCGGCGCCGACAACGCACGGGCCAAGGGGACACTTGACTGGCGTCCCCGGTACGCGTCGTGGCGTACCGGCTTCGGGAACGAACTGACCGACAGGGCCGACACGGAGAGCAGGTAGCGGGATGGGCCAGGGACACGACCCGGCGGGGGACGAGGTCGGGGACCGGTCGACCGAGGAGTTCGAGCGGTACCGGCCGCTGCTGCTGGGGCTCGCCTACCGGCTCCTCGGCAGCATGTGGGACGCCGAGGACATCGTCCAGGACGCGTATCTGCGCTGGACCCGGACCGACACGTCCGCCGTACGCGAGCCGCGCGCCTTCCTGGTGACCGTCGTGTCGCGGCTCGCGCTGGACGAGTTGAGGTCCGCCCGGGTCACCCGGGAGGCGTACCCGGGCCCTTGGCTGCCCGAGCCCGTACCGACCGACGACCTCGGCCCGCTGGAGACGGCGGCGCTGCGCGACACCGTCTCGTACGCGACCGTCCATCTGCTGGAGCGGCTCACCCCGCCCGAGCGCGCGGTGTTCGTCCTGCGGGAGGCCTTCGACCTGCCGTACGACGTCATCGCCACGACCATCGGCGCCACGCAGGCCAACTGCCGGCAGATGTACCACCGGGCGCGCGGCCATCTCGCCGAGGACCGCGAGCGGTTCAGGCCCTCGCGGGAGGAGCACGTCACCCTCCTCAACCGGTTCCTGGAGGCGGCGAGCAGTGGCGACCTGGGGGAGCTGACCGCCCTGCTCAGCGAGGACGTCGTCTCCTGGAACGACGGCGGGGGCAAGGTCAAGGCCGCGCTGCGGCCGGTGGCGGGACGCGACAACGTCATCGCCTTCTTCGCCGGACTGGTGCGCCGCTACGCCATGGGTGACCCGCGGATCGTCGAGGTCAACGGCGAGCCCGCGCTGCTCACGAGCATGGACGGCAAGCACCAGTACGTCGGGATCGAGATCGCCGGGGGGCGGATCCGGACGATCTACGCGGTGCTCAACCCGGACAAGCTCACCCGCTTCACCGCGGAGGCGCACTGACCGCGGCGACGACCCCGGCCACCACCTCCGCCGTGGTGAACGTCGGCGCCAAGAACTGCGGCGGCGGTGCCCGTGGCGGCCCTCTCCATGGAGAGGAGATTACGCCCGGGTGATGACCCGGCCCTGCTCGGCGCGTCCTCCTGTTGCTGTTAACGTGCACCTGCATAAGATGTGCAATAAGCAGTCGGAGGGCTTCGGCATGGCCACATACACGCTTCCTGAACTTCCGTACGACTACGCGGCGCTCGAACCGGTCATCAACCCGCAGATCGTCGAGCTGCACCACGACAAGCACCACGCGGCCTATGTGAAGGGCGCCAACGACACGCTCGACCAGCTGGCCGAGGCGCGCGACAAGGAGTCGTGGGGAGCGATCAACGGGCTGGAGAAGAACCTCGCGTTCCATCTCTCCGGCCACATCCTGCATTCGATCTACTGGCACAACATGACCGGCGACGGCGGCGGCGAGCCGCTGGCCGCCGACGGTGTCGGCGAACTGGCCGACGCGATCACCGAGTCGTTCGGCTCCTTCGCCGGCTTCAAGGCCCAGCTGACGAAGGCGGCGGCGACGACCCAGGGCTCCGGGTGGGGCGTCCTCGCGTACGAGCCGGTCAGCGGCCGGCTGATCGTCGAGCAGATCTACGACCACCAGGGCAACGTCGGGCAGGGCTCGGTGCCCGTGCTCGTCTTCGACGCCTGGGAGCACGCCTTCTACCTGCAGTACAAGAACCAGAAGGTGGACTTCGTCGAGGCGATGTGGAAGGTCGTCAACTGGCAGGACGTCGCGAAGCGGTACACCGCCGCCAAGCAGCGCGCCAACAACTTGCTGCTCGCGCCGTAGAAGCGTCCTGCGCGTGCGGAGAGCGTCCTGCTCGTGATCGTCTTCTCACCTTTCACGTGCGGGCGGAAGAACGAAGGGCCCCGGCGAGGACATGACTCGCCGGGGCCCTTCTGCCGGCCGTGCGCGTGGTCGTGTCCGGGGGCGAGTCCGTTGGCCGTGGATTTGGCGGCAGTTCACCTGGTGTTCAGATACAGCTCAGACACGGAACGGATATCGATCGGTCAAAGGTCTCGCGCCGCGCCATGTGATGCGCGTAGACAAACGATGCCCCGGCGCCGAGCCGGGGCACGTCGACCCGAAAGGCATCCCCCCATGCGCAAGTCCCTCCAGGCGGCGGGCGTCCTCGCCTCCGTCGCCGTCGCGGGCGCCGTTCTGTACGGCACGGGCGCCGCGAGCGCCGACGGTCACGCGGCCGACCGCCACAGCGCCGAGCCCGAGAACATCGGTCTGCTCGTCGGCGAGATAGACAACTACTACGGCGCGACCCAGGCCGCCGACGGCACCTGGCAGGCGTCGGCGCACAGCCCGTACGCCAAGGACCTCGCCCGCGTCGAGGCGCGCGCGGAGAAGGACATCAGGAACGCGACCGCCACCACCCGGCACCACGGGAAGAAGCCGGCGATCGTCCTGGACGTGGACGACACCTCACTGCTGAGCTTCGACTACGAGCGCGCCACCAACTACGTCTACAACGACGCCACCTGGAACGCGTATGTGGCGAAGGCGAACCGTCCCGCCGTCTTCGGCATGCCCGAACTGGTCGCCTACGCCAAGCAGCGGGGGGTCGAGGTCTTCTTCCTGACCGGACTGAGCGAACCGCTGCGCGCCCCCGCCGTACAGAACCTGACCAAGGCCGGCTACCACACCCCGCTGGACACCGCGCACCTGTTCACCAAGGACAAGGCCAACCCGCCGGCGTACCTGGCCGACTGCGCCACGGCCGCCGCGTGGAACTGCACCACCGTCCAGTTCAAGGAGGGCACCCGCAAGCACCTGGAGGCTTCCGGTTACGACATCGTCGGCAACTTCGGCGACCAGCAGTCGGACCTGACGGGCGGTCACGCCGACAAGGCGTACAAGCTGCCCAACCCGACGTACTACGTCGAGTAGACAAGACTCACGCCCGGCAGCCTTCCGGCCCCGCCCTGGCCTTTCCCCGGTCTGTCTCCGGTCTCCCGCGGTCCTGTGGACCGGTCGTCGCGTCGGCGGCGCTCATCTGTGGAGATCCGGAGACGCCTGCGTGTGAGCCTTGACGAAGCTGAAGCAGACGTTCCGGTCGGGGCTTCCGCTGCCTTGCGGACAGGGGTACCGTTCTGCGCAGTGATCATGGTCCTGCCCTGGACATCACGACCGACGCCCATGGCTGTGAGGATGAGTCTGCCGCGTGACGACCGACCAGAGCACGACAGCCGACACCGAGCAGCGGCCCCCGACGCTGCTCCGGGTCCTGCTGGAGCGGCTCAACTGGGCCAAGTTCGCCGTCTTCGACGTGCAGTTCAACCTCGCGGCGCGCAGGGCGGCCAAGGAGTACGAGAACAGCCGCCTCGGCAGCGTCTCGGTGTCCAGGATCACCTTCAAGCGCTGGCTGGCCGGCACCCAGTCGCCGCAGGGCGACGCGGCGACGGTGCTGGCCTTCATGCTCGGCGTCGAGGTGGACCTGCTGCTCCAGCGGGTGCCCAGTCGTGAGGTCGTGCCGGCCCGGCTGCCGCACGGCGCCTCGCTCACGGCCGCGCGCACCCTGGACGCCCTGTGGTCCACCTCGTCCCTGTCGCCCACCGAGTCGGCCCCGGGCACCGGCGGGCTCTGGTACCTGGACGGGCTCGGCATCTTCGACGGCACGGCCGTGCCGGTCCAGATGTACGAGGCCACCCCGCACGACGACTGCGTCCTGATCGAGATGGCCGACAACCCCCATCTGCGCGCTTTCGTCCAGCCGGCCAGACGCGCCCTGCTGCTGGCCTCGCTCGGCGGGCACGGCGGCGAGGGGCTGTTCGTGCTGGACTCGGGCAGGGCGCGCAGCCAGCTCAACAGCGACCCGCGCGAGATGCTGCCCGTCCCCGAGCCCTACCGGCTGGACGACCTGACCTTCGGCATCCTGTGGGCGACGCTCAACCTGGAGGACAGCCTCCTCGCCGACGACCACGTCCTGGACTACGAGATGCGGGAGTTGTCGCACCACCACGCGCGGCCCCGCTCGGCCGTGGCCAGGTCGGCGGTGCCCGAGCTGTCGGGGGTGGGCGCCGCCTGGCTCGGCTCCGCCTTCTGCTCCCTGCACATCGACCGCCACCTCGAAGAGGCCACCGAGCCACCGCTGTTCTGGTCGCGCGAGCAGACGGGCGAGGAGGCGGCCGGCTGGCTGTTCTTCCGGCACAAGCACCTGTATCTCACCCAGGCGACCGACCGGTTCGCCGGAACGCGTGACCAACTCGGCCACGCCTTCTGCGTCCCGGAGATGGCCGTCAAGAACAGCGAGCGGTACGAGCGGATCCTGCTCTTCCTCGCCGTCGCGATGATGGAGATGTACGGCTTATCGGTGTGGGTCTGCACGGAGGAGGAGTACACCCAGATCGACGGATTCGTCCTGACGCCGTCCCACCGGGCGATCGTGGCCAACTGGCTCCGCTCGGACGGCATCTGGCAGGTCGACATCACCGAACAGCGCTCCCAGGTCCGCACGTACACCGAGGCGCTGCAGCATGCCCGTACGCACAGCGTCATGGCGGGTCCGACCCCGGCGTACCGGCTGCGGGCGCTCGCCGCGTACCTGGACATCGACTGGGCCTGGCTGGTGCGCCGTTGCGCCGAGATGGGCGCGTACGGCAGCAGCGGCATGCTCAGGCCGCGCAGCCGGCTGCTGAGCATGGAGAAGCTCGACGGCGTCCTGCGGTTCGTCGGTGAGCTGGGTGTGATGGCTTGAACCGGCGCTGTCCCGGGCAAGAATGCTTTGGGACGTTTCTCCCTTCACAGCCGCCACACGCACTCCACAGCGACCCCACACCGAGTGGTCGTCCCGGTCGCCGTTTCTGGCCGTACGGGTCGTTCGGCGATCGTTTCGGCGTCGCCGCGCGCCCTCGGAGCGGTCGCGTTCCGGGTGCGGTGCCGCATTTGTCGCCTTCGTGGGGCGGGGGTCGGTGGCGGGGTCCGCCGGATCCGAAGCGAAACGACCATAAAACGATCCCGCTCGGCCGTGGCGACGATCACGGATAACCAGCAGGGTTGGTCCTGCTACCGGAAGCGGACGACGCCGGACCTCCGCGCGCTCGAACCGGCTGCGCGTGCCGACAACGGAATCCGGCTGTCCGTCCCTCTGTGAAGGCTGCCCTGTCTTAAACGCCGGCTCGGCGGTGGTCCCGTGTGACCCCGCACCCGCCGGTCCCTGTCGTACCGAGGACACAGATGCCTGAACTCTCCCCGCACGCCCCGCAGGCCGACCGCCGCGAGGGCGGCAGGCGGCGCGGAAAAGCGCCCGCCCGGAATCTGGCGACGGAGAGCGGTCTGCGCTCCCGGATCAGACGGATACTCCTGGCGCCCGCTGTCGCCGTCGTGGTGGGTGCCGCCGCCGTCTGGGGCGCGACGCGCTACTCCCACGACACCCAGGTGAAATGGGGCGTCGCCGCGATAGCGGCGGCCGTGTGCGCGGTGAGCTTGATCCTGGCCGGCCGGCAGGCGGCGCGCGTCGCCTCCGCCGTGCACAAGCAGCGGGTGGAGAACGCCACCGTCGCCCGGCAGTGGGTCGAGCGCTTCGAGGCCGTATCCGTCGAGGGCCAGAAGAACGTGGCCCGGCTGCTGGAGCAGGTCAGCCGCGGCGAGCGGCCGCAACTGCCCGCCGACTCGGCCGAGTCGGTGCCGGGCGGCAACCCCTTCGCCGACTTCGAGCACACGCTGCGCACCGGCCAGCACGAAGCGCTGGAAGCCGTCGCCCAGGCAGCCGCCCGCCAGCAGGTCGACGTCTTCGTCAACATCGCCCAGCGGCTGCACGCCCTGGTCAACCGGGCGCTGGCCCGGCTGGACGAGCTGGAGAGCGAGGTCGAGGACCCGGACCTGCTCGGCGGTCTGTTCGGCGTCGACCACCTCGTCACCCAGTTCCGCCGCCAGGTGGAAAGCCTCGCCGTGATGGGCGGTGCCGTGCCCCGCCGGATCAACAAGCCCGTCCCGCTGCCGACCGTGCTGCGCCAGGGCGTCGCCGAGATCGAGCAGTACGCGCGGGTACGAGTGATCCAGCCGCCCGAGGGCACGCTGCCCGGGTTCGCCGCGGCCGAGGTCATCCACCTGCTCGCCGAACTGGTCGAGAACGCGGCCCGGTTCTCCTCGCCCGACACCCAAGTCACGCTGCGCGCCGAGCGGGTGCCCGCGGGTCTCGCCATCGAGATCGACGACCGGGGTCTGCCGATGCCGGCAGACAAGCTGGTCCGGATGAACGAACTGCTCGCCAAGCCGGACCACTTCGACATCCGCGCGCAGCTGGAGGACGGCCGGATCGGGCTGTTCGTGGTCGCGCAGATCGCCCGGCGCCACAACATCGAGGTCGCGCTGCGGCGCAACATCTACGGCGGCAACCAGGCCGTCGTCGTCCTGCCGAACGCCCTGATCAACGCGCTGCCCGACGAGGCAGGACCCGCCGTGGTGGCGAACACCGCAGCGGCGCCCGCCCCCGTACAGGCCCAGTCCCAGGCCCAGGGCGCGGGGCACGCGCAGCAGGGGCACGCGCCTGTGGCGACCGCCGCCCGGCCCGCCGCCTCCGTACCCGCGCAGCGCCGCGGCGAGTCGTCGCGGCCGCTGCCGGCGGAGTCGGCGAGCGGTTCGGTCCACAGCATCGGCTCGCAGTCGCAGTCGCGGCAGTCCACGGCGCCGAGGCACGGCCAGTCGCGCGGCGGGGCACAGAGCCAGCCGCAGTCGCAGCCGCGCGGACCGGTACCCGCGCAGGTGTCGGCGCAGCCGTCCCGGGCCCCCGCCTCGTCGTCGGCGGGCTCGCCGTCCGACCCGTCGCCGGCACCGCTGCCCCAGCGGCGTACCGCACCGCCCGCCCCCGAGGTCGAGGAAACACCGGCCGCCGACGGCAGACCGCTGCTGCCCAAGCGCAGCGAGATGTTCCGGCCGCCGGAGCTACCGAGCCTCACCGAGGACCGCGACCGCGAAGTCGTCGCCCCCAACCCGCAGCTGATGGCCCGCTTCGCCTCAGGTATCAGGCTCGCCACGGCGGACGACAGCGCAACAGGACCGACGGAACCCGACAGCGACCACAGCGACCGCACCCGCTGACCACGCGCGACCGGGACTTCCGGGTCCGACCAACCATTTACGGAGTCACTCATGCCGAACGACGTTTTTCCTGCGCCACAGTCAGACCTTGACTGGCTGATGGCCGATTTCATCAGGCGCGTCCCCGGTACGGAAGGCGCCGTCCTGGCGTCCAGCGACGGTGTGCGCAAGCACTCGCACGGCCTCAGCATCGACGAGGCCGACAAGCTCAGCGCCATCAGCACCGCCCTGTGCTCGCTGGCGGGCGGCGTCCGTGACATCAAGGGACCCGCCGACGGCAGAGTCCGGCAGGTCGTCGTCGAGCACGACAACGCGCTGCTGTTCGTGTCGATGGCGGGCCCCGGCGCCGTCCTCGGCGTCCTCGCCTCCGACACCGCCGACCTGGGCGCCGTCGGCTTCGAGATGGGGCAGCTCGTCAAGAGCGTCCCCGAACACCTCAGTACACCACCGAGGTTGCGGACCTCCCCGGCCAGCGACGCGGCGCGCTGACATGGGAGCTTTAGACGGCACCCCCTGGGTGGACGACGACGAGCACGAGGTCCGTCCGTACGCGCTGACCGGCGGCCGGACCGTTCCGACGAACAACATGAGCCTGACCTCGCTGCTCAAGGCGCGTGCCACGGCGCCCTCGGGCTATCTGAGTCCCGAGGCGGCCCAGGCGCTGGCGCTGTGCCGCGGCGAGGCCCGCTCGGTCGCCGAGGTGGCTGCCACGCTCCAGCAGCCCGTACAGGTGGCCAAGATCCTGCTGTCCGATCTGCTCGACGCGGGCGCCCTGATCATGGCGATGCCCAGCAGAACCGCAGATCCCAAAGACCCGCACCTCCTGGAGGCAGTGCTTGAGGGCCTACGAACCTATGTCATCTGACGATCCCATCGCCCTGAAGATCGTGGTCGGGGGCGGGTTCGGCGTCGGCAAGACCACCATGATCGGCGCGGTCAGCGAGATCAAGCCGCTGTCGACCGAGGAGACGCTCACCGCAGCGAGCAGCGGCACGGACCGGCTGGAGGGGGTGGAGAACAAATCCACCACCACCGTGGCGCTGGACTTCGGCCGCATCACGCTGCGGCGGCAGAACCTGGTCCTGCTGCTGTTCGGCACCCCCGGCCAGGAGCGCTTCTGGTTCACCTGGGACGACCTGTCCCTGGGCGCCATCGGCGCGGTCGTCCTCGCCGACACCCGCCGGCTGCTGGACTGCTTCGCCGCCGTCGAGTACTTCGAACGCCGCAACGTCCCCTTCGTCGTCGCGGTCAACGAGTTCGAGGCCGACGACGCCTACCGCTACAGCCCGGAAGAGGTGCGGGACGCGCTCGAACTCAAGCCTGACGTACCGGTCCTGCTCTGCGACGCCCGGGACCCGGCGTCGGCCAGGCAGGTACTGATCACGCTCGTGTCGTACGCGCACTCCGTCTCCGTCCGTGCCGCGCAGACGGCGCAGACCGCGCAGACCGCGCAGACCTCCGCACAGACCGTTCAGCATTCCAGCAGCCTGGGAGCTCCCCAATGACCTATGACACCGAAGCGGGTCTCTACCTGCCGTCGCCCGACTCCGAGCTGGGGCGGCGTGAGCAACGACTGCGCGAGCTGGGTCTGGGGGACGTACCCGACACGGAGTTCGACGCGTTCGCCTCCCGGCTCGCCGAGGCGGCGGGCGCGCCGTACGCGATGGTCAACTTCATCACCGGGCACCAGTTCTTCGCCGGCCTGCACACGCCGACGGGACCGCCGGACGCCCGGGGTCTCGACCCGGCGGGCAACGTCGCCGAGGTGGGCCGGTCCATGTCGCGCGACCACGGGTACTGCCCGGACGTGCTGAACCGCCGCCGCGCGCTGGTGCTGCCGGACGTCTACGCCTACCCGAGGTTCGCCTCGAACGAGGTCGTCGACCTGATCGGGATCCGTACGTACGCGGGTGCCCCGCTCATCGACGAGCGTACGGACACGGTGCTCGGCACCGTCTGCTTTGTCGGCACGGAGCCGCGCGGCAAGGAGACGGGCCGGGACACCCTGCAGCTGATCAAGGAGAGCAGGGACCAGCTCATGGACCTCATCTACGACCGCACGGGCGGCGCACCGAGGTAGCGGAGAAGGCCTGCCGCTGACCGATGGCCGGACTTCATCGGCCGGTCATCGGTTGGGGGCGGGCCTTTTCGTTTTACGGCCGGGTCAGCGGAGGGCTTCGGCCGCCACCGGGACGGCCGCCAGCCGCTGTGACCAGGCACCCTTCGAGGTGCCCATCGCCACCTCGGCGAGCCGGATGAGCTGGACGTCGGAGGTGCCCGCCGGCGCGAAGATATGGAACGCGTCGCGGGTGTAGCGCTCGATCGGCCGGTCGGTCGAGAGACCGATCCCGGCGTGGATCTCCATGGCGGCGCGCGCCGAGTCCATCGCCGACTCGACGTTGATGAGCTTGGCGTTCATCAACTCGGCGTCGCAGGGCAGGCCTTGGTCCAGCAGATGCACCGCGTGGTACGCGGTGAGCTTGGCCGTCATCAGCCGGGACTGCATCTGTCCCAGCTTCTGCTTGATGGTGGGCAGTTCGGCGAGCGCGGCACCGTACCGCTGACGGTTCGTCACGAACTTGACGGTCTCCTCGACGATCGCCCGGTGGATACCGAGGGAGACCGCGGTCAGATTCGCCCGCCCGTAGAGGATGCTGGACGAGTAGGCGACCGGCAGTCCGTCGCCCTCGTTCCCCAGCAGGTTCGCCGCCGGGACGCGGCAGTTGTCGAAGATGAGCTCGCCGAAGGAGAAGCCGTGCAGCCCCATCGCGGGGCGGTGCGGGGCGAGCGAGAAGCCGGGCCGGTCGGACTCCACCAGGAACGCGGAGAGCCCCTTGCTGCCGGGTCCTGTCCTGACGACGACCCCGTGCAGATCGCCGACGTGGGAATTGCCGACGAACACCTTGCGACCGTTGAGGAGGTAGTCGTCACCGTCGCGGACGGCCGTCGCCTCCATGCCGAGGACATGGCCGCCTGAACCGGCCTCGGTGACGGCGATGGTGGGCAGACAGTCACCGGCCGCGATCTCGGGGAGCCAGGCCTTCTTCTGCGTGTCGCTGCCGAAGTGGATGATCTTCGCGACGCCGAGCTGGGACGCCTGGACCATGGCGCCCATGGCGCCGCTGACGCGGGCCAGTTCCTCGATGATGATGGTCTTCGACAGATGGCCGGCCCCCATGCCGCCGTACGTGCCGTCGATCGTGACGCCGAGCCACCCCTGCCGGGCGATGAGACGGGAAAGTTCGTACTGGACGGCCCG
Source organism: Streptomyces sp. NBC_00370 (assembly GCF_036084755.1). NCBI lineage: Bacteria > Bacillati > Actinomycetota > Actinomycetes > Kitasatosporales > Streptomycetaceae > Streptomyces > Streptomyces sp. NBC_00370. The sequence goes on along the minus strand of NZ_CP107968.1, from coordinate 3,626,440 downwards.
TGACGCTTCCATCTCGGGGATCCGGGGCCGTACCTCGGCTTCGGCGAAAGTTCTGACCTGATTCCTCAGACGTTCATGGCTCTCTGTGGTGAAGTAGCCGCTCATTCTTCTAACAGCCCTCTCTTGCGGGTCATCAGTCAGCGTGCCTGAGCTAGGTTCACGAAGCGATTTGCGCATGGCCGGTGGGGGTGACCACTCCACAGTGACGAGCAAACGCTTTCGTTGCAGCAGCGCCCTGGGGTCGTTTGAGGGTCGCTTGCGGAACCGGTTACACCACGTGCATGTCTGACTATCGACCGTTCATGGGCCTTCTTGGCGTTTTGTCGACTCAGCCACAATCGGCAAACGACCACGAAACGATCCCGAAGGGATCTGGGAACGACCGGTAACGCCAACTAACGATCAGTGAGCGTGTCCGAAGACGGCTCCGTGGACGTGTCGGAGGACACGTTTGAGGGGGCGTCGGGCGGGGTCGGGTATGCGGGGGGCATGTGCCGGGAGCTGTGCGGGCGGCGCTTTCAGGCGAGCGCGGGGCCGCCCCTTTTTGTTGAGTGTCGCGGCTCCGGTCCGGGCGTCAAGGGCGCTCCTACGTCGCGTCGGCTGCGCCGATGACCTGCGGTCACCCTTGACCCCCGGCCCTCCACCGCAAGTGAAGGCTGGGGGGGGCGGCCGGGGGGCTCCACGGAGGAGCTGGGCTCGTGATGACGGGTGCTTGGCCGGGCGGCGGGTGCCACGCGGCAGTTGCATGAGGGGACTCGGGCCGTCTCGGCGTCCACCCCCACCGGGGAGCGGTTGCGACTCATGCCCCGCTGGTCACTGAGGGTGGGTGGAACGGGTGTGACCCGGGTGACGGGAAGTGGCTCGTGGGGCGGCGGTCGGGCGCCTTTTGCGTCCCGTGTTGCGTGAGGCGCGCCATGGGGAACATCCAACCGGTGCGGAGCCCCTGATGGCGGGGTGGGGGCAAATCGGTGGCCGGAACGCGGCGGCGTCAGCAGGATGGGCGGTGCAGGATCCGACCAACGAGGGGAACACCGATGAACCGGCAGTGGGAACAGCGGAACAGCGAGTTGTGGGCATCCATAGACGAGCTGCCGGAGGAGGAGTTTCTGGCGGCGATGGACAAGCTCGTCGGCGAACTGCCCGCCGGTGATCCGGTGGCCTTCTTCGAGCGGGCCGCAGCCCTGGACTCGACCGGGCACACGAGCCGCGCGGTGCCGCTGTACGAGGAGGCGCTGAAGGGGGAGCTGCCGGGGGAGCGGCGCCGACGGGCGGTCATCCAGATGGCCAGCTCGCTCCGGAGTCTGGGCCATCCGGAGAAGACCATCGAGCTGTTGACGAAGGAACAGGCCGCTGGCGAGGACCACTTGAGCGACGCGATCAGCGCGGTCCTGGCGCTGGCCCTGACGGACGTGGGCCGTGAGCGGGAGGCGGTGGCCATCGCCGTAACAGCCCTGGCCCCCCACCTGCCCCGCTACCAGAGGTCCATGGCGAACTACGCCCGCCTCCTCGTCACCCCCACCGACACCTGAGCCCTCCGACGCCGGGCGGGTGTGCGGGAGCGCGGATTCATCCCTGCCTCACGAGCCACACCCGCCCCGCGTCGGCGGCTCCACACCGCCTGATGTGCCCCTACGACGCGCCTAACGCAACAGGGGACGCAAAAGACGCCCGACGGCCGCCCCACAAACCACACGGGGATACCCCAGTCACACCCGTCCCATCCCCGCGCCCCATGCCCGGCCCCATGACCCAAGCCGGGCACCCTCCCGCCCCACCCCCACCCCCAGTGACCAGCGGGGCATGAGTGGCACTGCTCCCCGGCGGGGGCGGACGCCGAGCCGACCCGAGTCCCCCCACGCAACTGCCGCGTGGCACCCGCCGCCCGGCCAAGCACCCGCCACCACTCCCGGGCCTGGCCCGTGGAGCCCCCCGGCCGCCCCCCCGAAGATGCACTTGCGGTGGAGGGCCGGGGGTCAAGGGTGGAGCGGAGCGGAATCGGCGTAGCCGACGCGACGGAGGAGCGCCCTTGATGCCCGGACCGGAACCGCGACACTCAAAGCCCAGGGGCGGCCTTCCGACCGCCTGGCCTCCTGGTTCGCGGCGTCCGCCTGTTCGTACCGGTATCCCTATTTGCCGGGCATCCGCCGACCTGACCCTCCATCATGTGGGGACATCACGGGAGGCATGAATGATCACGAACCTTGCCAAGGGTGGCAACGCGCCCCTGTCGGCGCTGACCTGCGAAGTCACCCTCCAGGCCCCCACGACGGGGATCGATGTCTCGGCCGTGCTGCTGGCCCCGGACGGCAAGGTACGGTCCGACGACGACCTCGTGTTCTACAACCACCGCTCGCAGGACGGCGTCGCCCTCCGCGGCCAGACCATCGCCGTCGATCTCGCGGCGCTGCCGGCCCACGTCGACCGGATCGCCGTCGTGGCGAGCATCGATCCGGAGCTGACCGTCCCGTACTTCGACTCCCGCAGTACCCCGACCGCCGTGATCGACTGCGGCGGTACGCGGCTGGCGTTCGTACCGCCGCCGCTCGCCCACCGGGAGACCGTTGCGGTCCTGGTCGAGCTGTACCGTCGCGCCGGGGCGTGGAAGGTCCGTGCTGTCGGGCAGGGCTGGGACACCGGACTCGCAGGCCTGGCACAGGACTTCGGCATCGTCGTGGACGACCCCACCCCGGCGCCCACCCCGGCCCCCACCCCGGCCCCCACCCCAACCCCCGCCGTGCCCCTCCCCGCCGCCGTGCCCTTCCCCCTCCCCACCCCCACGTCCCCGCCCTCCAAGCCCACCACGCAGGCAGACAGCGGCCGGCCCCTCGGCAAGGTCCTGCTCACCAAGGGCGGCCAGGCCAGCATCAGCATGCGCAAGGGCGACTCCACTGTCGTCGTCACCGCCACCCTCGAATGGGACGGCGGCAACGCGCGGCGCCGGCAGGCGGGGCCGACCTCGATCTGTACGCGCTGTTCGTCCCCCGGCAGTCCGTCACACCCCGGGGCACCAAGCCCAACAAGTCGGAAGAGGCCGTGTACTACCGGGACTTGGGGTCCGCCACGGCCCCGCCGTACATCGCCCTGGACGGCGACGCGCAGGCGCCGGGCAGAGAGACGATCACCATCCGCCGTCCCGACACCCAGGGGTACGTTCTCATCTGCGCCTACAGCGCGGTCGAGAACGGCACGGGATCGTTCGCGTCGTACGGCGCGCGGGCGGTGGTGACCGACGGGCGCGGGTCCACGGTCACGGCGCCCCTGTTCAACAACCGCAATCTCTCCTACTGGGTCGCCATCGCGCTGATCGACTTCACCACACCCGACCGCATCGACATCCGGCACGTCGAGCGGTACAGCGGGAATCACGTGGAGGCGCGCCCGCTCCTCTACACCAACGGGAACTTCCGAATGAGCGCGGGCAAGGTCGAGTTCAAGACCGTCGGCTGACCGATCACGGCGGTATGCTGTATGCACAATCCATAACTCCCGAAGTGCATACAGGAACGTGCGGAGCCACCCAGAGCTACGGAAAGAGGGCGCCATGCTCACCAAGCAAGAAGCAGCCGAAGCCGTTCGCGCCGCGAAGGTGCAGACCGGGATCACCTGGGCTCAGCTCGCCGAGGCCGTGGGGCGACCGCTCGCGTGGACCACCGCCGCGTTGCTCGGGCAGCATCCGATGCCCAAGGAGGAGGCCGAGACGGCGGCGGCGCTGCTCGAACTGGACAAGGACGTCGCGGTCGCCTTCCAACTCCAGCCCACCCGCGGCGCCCTCGACGCGGCCGTCCCCGTCGACCCCACCATCTACCGGCTCTACGAGGTCGTCCAGGTCTACGGGCCGACCATCAAGGAGCTGATCCACGAGCAGTGCGGCGACGGCATCATGAGCGCCATCAACTTCCGGCTCGACGTCAAGCGGGTCCCCGACCCGGCAGGCGACCGCGTCGTCATCACCCTCGACGGGAAGTACCTTCCCTACCAGTGGTAGGGACACCGGCCTCCGCCAGCGCCAGCCACACCCGGTCGCTCGTGAGCGGGAGTTCCGTGAAGCGCACCCCCGTCGCGTCCCGCAGCGCGTTCGCCAGCGCGGGGGCGACGGGGTTGAACGGGCTCTCGCTCATCGACTTCGCGCCCAACGGACCGATCTCGTCCGTCGTTTCCATGAAGTGGACCTCCGTGCGCGGTACGTCGGCGAAGGCCGGCAGCCGGTAGCGGCGGAAGGCCGCCGTGCTGACCTGGCCGCGTGCGTCGAGCCGTACGTTCTCGAAGAGTGTGGCACCCAGCGCCTGCGCCACGCCGCCCTCGACCTGGCCCCTGCACTGCATCGGGTTCATGACCTTGCCCGCGTCGGCCGCGTGCACACTGCGCAGGATGCGGATCTGGCCCGTGCCCGGGTCGACGGCGACCCGGAACCACTGGGCGTTGAAGGCCACCGAGCGCGGTGTCCCGCCGAAGTGCCCGTCCGCCGCCAGCTCGCGGCCCGCCGACTGTGCGGCCGTGTACAGCTCCTTGAGCAGGACGCGCCGCCCCGGCGCCTGCACCGCCTCCTCCACCAGCCGGCACTCGGCGCGCTCCGCGCCCAGCACCTCGGCGGCGAAGTCCAGGATCCGCACGGCGAGTTCCTGTGACGCGCGCAGCGTCGCCTTGCCCGCCACGACCGTGCCCGTCGAGGCGAACGCGCCCGTGTCGTGCCGTACGACATCGGTGTCCGACTGGCGGATGGTGATCCGCTCCGCCGTGGTGGACAGTTCGCCCGCCGCGATCTGCCGGTGCACGGTGGTGGTGCCGTTGCCGAACTCCGCCGTACCTACCGCGAGATCGAAGGTGCCGTCGGCGCTCAAGGCCACCCGTGCGTCCGCGATATGGCCGCCGGGCGGCCCTGTCGCGATCATCGAAAGTGCCGCACCCTCACCCACCAGCCAGCCCGCCAACCCCTCTTCACCGTCCGAGGAAGCTCCCTCCGAAAAGGATCCCTCCGAAGAAGATCCCTCCGAGGAAGCACTCTCCGAAGACGCTCCCTCCGGAGCGGCATCGCCCGGAACAGCCTCCGCCCGCGCCCGCCGCACGATCCCCAGGCACTGGTCGAGGCCGTAACTCGCGATGTGCAGGTCCTCCTCCTCACCCCCCGGGGTGACCATGGGCTCGCCGGCGCCGATGATGTTCTTCTCGCGCAGCGTGAGCGGGTCCAGGTCCAACCGCCGCGCCAGCTCGTCCAGTACGGACTCCATCGCGAAGACGACCTGGCCGAGACCGTAACCCCGGAACGCGCCCGCGGGGACCGCGTGCGTGTAGACGGAGTAGCCGTCGGCCTTCTTGTTCGGGCAGCGGTAGACGGACAGGGACTCGCCGCAGGCGTGGAACATCACGGCGGGCCCGTGGTTCCCGTACGCCCCGGTGTTCGAGACCACCCGGATCTGAAGGGCCGTCAGCACACCGTCCGCCCGCGCCCCCGCCTTCACGCGGACCGTGAACGGGTGCCGGGTGGTGGCGCCGTAGAACTGCTCCGCGCGGGTGTACTCCAGCTTCACCGGCCGCTTCGTACGCAGCGCCGCAAGCGCCACGATGTCCTCGACCAGCATCTCCTGCTTCCCGCCGAAGCCGCCGCCGACCCGTCCCGCGACCACCCGCACCTGCTCCTCGGGCAGTTCGAACAGCGCGCACAGCGCGCGCCGGGTCAGGAACGGCGTCTGGGTGCTGGAGCGTACGGTCAGCCGCTCGCCGCCGCCCTCCGCCAGCTCCTCGAACCAGGCCACGGCGCCGTGCGTCTCCAGGCTGGCGTGCTGGACGCGCTGGGTGCGGAACGTCTTCTCGTACACGAGGTCCGCATCGGCGAACCCGGCCGCCACATCGCCGACCTCGCCGTGCACCTCACCCACCACGTTGTTCTGCGGGCGCGCGATCCGGGCCGTGGCCGCGTCCTTGGCGTGGACGACGGGCGCACCCGGGCGCATCGCCTCCTCCGGGTCGAGCACGGCGGGCAGCACCTCGTACGTGACCTCGATCCGCCGGCAGCCCTCCTCCGCCGCAGCCTCGCTGTCCGCGACGACGGCGGCGACGCGCTGGCCCACGTACCGCACCGTGTCGTCGAGGAGCCGGGTGTCGTCCGGGTCCTCCTCCGGATGCTCGTGGCGGGCGGACGAGTACAGCCGCTCCGGAGCGTCGTAGTGAGTGAAGACCGCCTCAACTCCCCTGATCCGCAGGGCAGCTGAGGTGTCGATCGCGACGATGCGGGCGTGCGCGTGCGGTGAGCGCAGCAGCTTCATGTGCAGCAGACCGGGGATGTCGACGTCGAAGGTGTAGCGGGCGGTGCCCGTGACGACCTGCGGCCCGGCGGGGGCGGGCAGATTGCGCCCCACGGCCTGCCCGGCCTCCGGCGCCTCGGCGTGCCGGACCCCGCGTACGGCGTCCTCGATCGCCCGATAGCCCGTGCAGCGGCACAAGTTGCCCTTGAACGCGCGCGGCAGGTCGGTCAGCTGGTCCGCGTCGAGCGCTGCGGTGGTCATCAGGAACCCCGCCGTGCAGAACCCGCACTGGAAACCCTGCGCGTCGAGGAACCGCTGCTGTACGGGGTGGAGTTCGCCGCTCTTCGACGCAAGACCCTCGACGGTCGTCACCGCGCGCCCTTCGGCCCGTACGGCCGGGTAGAGGCAGCTGTGCACCGGCTCACCGTCCACATGCACGGTGCAGGCGCCGCAGTCGCCCGCGTCGCAGCCCTTCTTCACCCCGAACCAGCCGCGCTCTCGCAGATAGGTGCGCAGACACTGGCCGGGGCGCGGCTCGGCGTCGAAGGGCTGCTCGTTGACGTTGATGTGAAAGGCCATCAGGAACCACTCTCGCCGCTAGGTTTGCTCAGCTCGGCCCGTACTTCCTCCGCCAGCCGCAGCGCCATGTGCCGTCGCCAGGCGGGCAGTCCATGGATGTCGTCGAACCAGTTGCTGTCTCCGGCCTCACCCCTGTCACCGCCGCCCGTACCGACATCCCCGACGGCCTCCTCGATCGCCGCGCGCAGCTCCCCGGCCCGTGGCGGCAGCGGGAACCAGAACCGGTACGGCCGTACGGTCGCCGCCGTGACCGTCACCGTCAGCGAGCCGTCCCTGGCGTCCAGCGTGCCGATGACGAGCGCCCCGGAGCGGCCGAGCCCGTACAGGGACGTCTGGCGGAACGCCGTACGCGAGGCCAGCGCGGCGGCAGGCAGCGTGACCGAGCGCAGCAGCTCGCCCTCGGCCAGGTCCTTGCGTCCCGCTCCGGTGACGAAGTCGGCGACCGGCGTGGTGCGCAGTGAGCCGTCCTGCGCCTGGAGGAGACAGACGCCGTCGAGCGCGGCGGTCAGCGAGATCATGGGGCCCGCAGGCAGCGCGTTGCAGAGGTTCCCGCCGACGGTGGCCATGTTCCAGATCTTGAACGATGCGAGGAAGGCCCGGCAGCACTGCTCGAAGAGCGGGGCCGCCGTCGGGTGCCAGTTCCTCGCGAACCGCGACAGCCGCGCGATCGTGCAGGTCGCCGCGATCTCCAGGGACCCGTCCGGCAGCTCCCGCAGGGGCTCCCAGTCCAGCCGGGTCAGATCGATCAGGCGCCGCAGGTGCGGCTGAGGCTCGGAGAACAGGTAGGTGCCGCCGGCCAGCCAGGCATCGCCCGGCTGCCACGGCACGCGGTGACGCGCGTCCCGTACCTCAAGCACGGTGTTCAGATCCATGCCGGTCAGTGAAGCAACGCCGTGGCGGGCGGCGACATCGGCGCGGGGCACGGAAAAACATGAGTGTCATCGCTCATGGTTGGAGGATCAACCAAGAGGGTCACCATCCTGAGTCGCTGGCATTTACGATGCATTAACTCGCATTCTCCTCGTGAATGTGAGGTGCCGGGCGGCTCAGCGACCGGCAGTCGCCCTAGGAGCACCCGCATGCACGTCACCGATCTCCTCCAGCTCGAAGCCCTCGACCTCGCCGTCCTCTGGGCGGAGGACGACCTGCTCGCCCGGGAGATCAGCGGTGTGACGGCGACCGACCTCGCCGACCCCTCCCGGTTCCTGCAGCAGGGGGAGATCGTGCTGAGCGGTCTCGTGTGGTGGCAGGACGGCGACAGCCGGGCGAAGGCCGACCGCTTCGTCACGGCACTGCGGACCGCGGGCGCGCCCGCGCTGCTCGCCGGGGAGGAGACGCACGGCGCCGTCCCCGACGCGCTCGTCGAGTCCTGCCGCGCACACGGGCTCGCGCTGTTGGCCGTCCCGGCGCACACCAGTTTCCGCGCCATCACGGACGAGGTGTATCTGCGGCAGTGGGGGGACCTCAGCCGCCGGCAGGACGACCATTACGCGCTGCCGGGGAACGTACGCACCGAGCTGAGCCGTCTGCTCGCGGCGTCCGCGCCTCTCGACGCCCTGCTCGACCAGGCCCTCGCGCATCTGGGCGGACCGGCCTGCTCCGTCGTGTCGGCGACGGGCCGTACGGTCGCCGTCGCCGCGAGCGCGGCAGCCGACGCGCGTGCTGCGGGCCCGGCGGGGACGGGGGCAAGGACGGGGCTGCGCGTCGACGCGGAGTCGTCGGCGTACGACGCCTGGTACCTGCGTCTGCCGGGCGGCGCTGACCAGGTGCCGCCGCGTGTGCTGTACGAGATAGCCGACGTCGTCGCCCGGTACCGGCAGGGACGCGCGGGGCGGGATGCGGCGGTACGGCGGCGGGCGACGGAGCTGCTCGCGGCGATCGACTCAACTCCCGCTACTGGTGGTGATTCTGACGGCAAGTCACTAATGACGCCACTGCGCGCGTGCGGGCTGCCGGAGCAGGGGCCGTACCGGGTGATCAGCGCCGTGGCGGGACAGCGCCCGGACGACGCGACGGCCGCACTCACCGAGGCGCTGCGGCACCTGCCCGGTGTACGGTTCGCCGTCGGCCAACTGCCGGACGGCGGGACGGCGGCGGTACTGCACGAGCCGGGCGCGGGGGAACCCGACGCGGTGCGTCGACTGGCCGACCTGTGGCCCGCACTCCACGCCTGCGCTCCGAGTCGCGCGCTGCACGCGGGGGCCGGTGATCCGGCGGCCACGGCGGCGGACCTGCACGGCAGCCTGGTGCAGGCGCGCTACGCGCTGTCGGCGGTGCGACTGGAGCGGCCGTCGGTGGAACCCGGCGCCGCCGCCCGGCTGGTGACGATGGCTGACCTCACCAGCCTGGACGCCCTGCTCGCCGGCATCCCCACCGACGTACGCGCCGTCTTCAGTGCGCGGACCCTGGGCCCGCTGGCGGACGAGAGCCGCGCGGCACACCGGGTGCTGCTGGAGACACTGGAGGCCTTCCTCGCACACAACGCGTCGTGGGCGCGTACGGCGGAGGCCATGCATCTGCACGTCAACACCGTCCACTACCGCGTCCAGCGCATCGAGTTCCTGACCGGGCGCGATCTCTCCCGCCTCGACCACAAACTGGACCTGCGGGCGGCTCTCATCTGCCGCCCGGGGCGGTGAAGGGTACGGCGGACAAGAGACAGCTCAGCTCAGCGCGGACCGATACGCACGTCAGCGCAGATCGATATGCACATTGGTCGACTTCACCCGTGCGGTGACCATCACACCCACCGCGATCTCCAGCTCGTCGACAGCTTCGCGCGTCACCAGCGACACCACCCGGTGCGGCCCCGACTGGATCTCCACCTGCGCCACCACGTCGTCGACGACGATCCCGGTCACGATCCCGGAGAACGAGTTACGGACCGACGTGGCCACGTCGTCCGGCACCGGAAGCACACCCACCGCGCGGTCCTTGGCGAACGACGCGAGGCTCACGCCGTCGATGGTCCGGTTCCCCGCACCGTCCCGCTCCATGAGCAGCTGACCTCCGTCGGCCCACCGGCGGACGGTCTCCGAACTGACACCGAGCAGCCCCGCTGCCCGGCCGATGCTGTACGAGGCCACCACCGCACCCTAGTACGCCGCAGCCCCCGATCATCGCGGCGCCGAACGCGGCGCCGAACGCGGCGCCGAACGCGGCGAGGGCGCCGAACCGGCCAACGCCACTTTGCGCTGGCCAGGTTGACAGCCCACTGCGCCAGGCACAACGATGCTGATACCACCGAGGCCGTTGTGTCCCGAGTGGTAATCGACCATCAGCCCGATACCGCCTCGGCACGCCCTTCTCTAGAAGGTTCCTGTGCGGCGGACTCTCGTCGGGCGTTGTGAAGTCACGATTGGATTCGCATGCCCATAGCGCGTCATGTCACCCTGTGGCGTTTTGTCGGGGTGGGTGCTGCCGCCCTCGCCCTGTCCACCGCAGCGGCCACCTCCGCCTACGCGGGCGACTGCCCCGGCGGCCACGGCTGGAACAAGGGCCACCAGACCGGATACAAGCCGGGTAAGGGCGCCGGTGTGAAGACCCCGACCGACCTGTGCGAGTTCTCCCTGGACGGCCAGACCTGGAAGGGTTCCGTCCAGGTCGACGACCTGAACCTGAAGCCGTCCGACGACGGCAAGGTGCACGTGAAGGTGCGGGCCGCGAAGGACGCCACGTCCTGCACGGCGTCGCTCGCCTCGTACCGTACCCACGGTGCCACCTGGGAGAGCTCGGGCAACCAGGTCTTCCACGACTTCGACACGGTGAAGGTGAAGCCGGGCGGCGGTGACACCCTCGACATCGCGGTGCCCGACGTCGGCTGCTTCGCGCAGGTCGACCTGTACCGCGGTGCGGTCAAGTACGACGGTCTCAAGAACGCCAACGACGGCTTCGAGCACGGCGATCTGCCGGTCGGCCCGCAGCACGCCGTCATCCTGGACAAGCTGATCGCGTCGTGGAACGGCGGGACGAAGAACTGCACCGAGCAGACCATCCCGAGCACACCGCCGTCGAGCCCGTCGTCCCCCGCGACCTCGACGCCGTCGGACACCCCGACGGACGAGACCTCCACCGCACCGGCCCCGCCGGCGTCGTCGACCCCCGCGCCGTCCGAGACGGTCTCCGGTGCGGAGTCGAGCCCGGCCGCCGCCAACTCGGCGAGCCCCGCGGGTGACGTGGACGCGGTCGCGTCCGAGAGCCCCGCCGGTGGTCTGGCCGAGACCGGCAGCAGCAACGTCGGTATCACCGTGGGCGGCGCCGCCGTCCTGCTCGCAGCGGGTGGTGCCGCACTCCTGATCACGCGCCGTCGTCAGGCTGCCCGCCGCCACTGACGGCAGGCCGACCGCTGACCGACCGGGCTACCGAGCTACCCAGTCACCGGGCGGCCGGAGCCAGGGCCCAACAGCCCTGGCTCCGGCCGCCTTTTGGTGCCGCCTGCCACTGCCGCTTGCCGCTGCCGCTTGACCTTCACACCAGTGTGACGGTTCGAGCATGGAGCCACCGAGACCTTCGCTGCGGACATGAGGTGGCACCCATGGACAACCAGCTCTTCGACTACACCCCGATCACCGAACGGGACGCGATCCACTGGCCGGGCGGCGCCCGGATCGCCTTCTACGTCGGGCTCAACATCGAGCACTACCAAGTCGACCTGCCTTCCACGAGCATCTTCCCCGGCACCGCCCAGCTGGCGCCCGACCCGCTGAACTACGGCTGGCGCGACTACGGCCCGCGGGCCGGCATCTGGCGGCTGATCGAGAGCCTCGACCGCCATCAGGTACGCGCGAGTGTGATGCTCAACTCCGATGTCGGCGAGCGCTATCCGCAGATCATCCAGGCGGGCAGGGACCGCGACTGGGCCTGGGTCGCGCACGGGAAGAACAACTCCATCTTCCAGGCCGACATGACGCCCGACGAAGAACGCGCCTATCTCGGCGAGGTGATCGCCGCCACCGAGAAGGCCACCCGCCAACGGCCGCGCGGCTGGCTCGGACCCGCGCTCACGGAGACCTTCCGGACCCCGGAGCTGCTGGCCGAACTGGGCCTGGAGTACGTCCTGGACTGGGCCAACGACGACCAGCCGTACCGGCTGAACGTGCCGGGCATGCTGAGTGTGCCGTACTCGATCGAGGTCAACGACATCAGCCTGTTCGTCGGAAAGGCTGTCAGCGGGCCTGACTTCGTGCGCATCGTCAAGGACCAGTTCGACCAGCTCTACGCAGAGTCGGCGGAGAGCGGCCGGGTGATGTCGCTGGTCCTGCACCCGTTCGTGATCGGCCAGCCGTTCCGCCACAAGTACCTCGACCAGGCGCTGGAGTACGTCGTCAACCACACCGGAGTGTGGCTGACGACGACGGACGAGATCGCGGAGCACTACGCGCGGACGGCGGCGGCTCCCGCGTCCTGACCGGTGTGGGAGTGGGCGGAACGCTCAGTGCCGGCCCGGCTCGCACGCGAGCGCTCCGCCCACCGTACGGCCGGGCCGGTCGCGGCCCCCGCGCCCAGGAAGACCGCACCGAGGAGCAGCCAGCCCGGTACGCCCCAGGTCACCAGCAGCGCGGTCAGCAACAGCGGCCCGAGGGTCCGCGCCACCGGCACACCCGTACCGAAGAAGCCCTGGTACTGGCCCACTTGGTGGGCCGGTGCGAGCGCGAAGCTGATCTGCCACGACCCCGCCGACTGCCGCATCTCGGCGACGACTTGCAGCGTCGCGCCGACGACGAGGATCGCTGCCGCCGCCCAGCCGGGCAGTCCGGCCGCCGACAGGGCGAACACCAGGCACGAGGCGAACATGATGACGGACGAGTGCCACACGGCACGCGACGCGGTACGCAGCCCGGTCACCGCACGCGCGGTGCGGACCTGGAAGGCCATCACCGCAAGGGTGTTGAGGACGAACAGCGCCGATACGAGCCAGCTCGGCGCGTTCGTACGCTCCACGATCCACAGCGGCATCGCCAGGCTGAGCAGCGGCATGCGCAGCAACAGCACGGCGTTGATCAGCGTCACCACGGCGTACGGCCGGTCGCGCAGCACGGCGAGCCGCGGCTCGCCGCTGCCACGGTCCGGTACGGGGGCGACAGTTGGCAGCCTGAGCAGCACGACGGCACAGACCAGGAAGCTCACCGCGTCCATCGCGAACACCGCGAGATACGCCCCTGCGGTGTCCCGGCTCAGCGCGAGCCCACCGAGCGCGGCCCCCAGCGCCAGGCCCGCGTTGAGGGTCGACTGGAGGTGGGCCAGTACGCCGGTACGGTCGGGCGGTGCGACCAGCCCCGCGAGCAACGCCTGCCGCGTCGCGGCGAGTCCGCACTGGGCGACGGCGTACACGCAGGCGGCGACGAGGAACAGCGAGAACGACCGAATCGTCAGGAACGAGGCAACCGCCGCGCTGGTGGCCAGGGCGAGCAGCACAGCGGTCCCACGCGGCCCCCGCCGATCGGCCAGCGCCCCGAGCGGCACCCCGGCCACCGACCCGACGGCCCAGGCGACGGTCAGCCCGAGCCCGATCTGGGTGGGGGAGAGGCCGACGACCCGCACGAAGTAGAGGGCGGAGCAGACGTAGTACGCACCGTCACCGACGGAGTTGCTGAGCTGCGCGGCGGCGAGGACGCGCGGCGCACCGGGCGGCGGCAGGATCCGGATCGGCATGGCGCGTTCCCCCTGGCACGTGGTGGTTGCCTGTGGAACGAAACTAGCGGCCGGACCTGCCCAGCCGGCAGTTCCAATCAGCGCCGGGAAATGTGGGCCACTTCTAGTGGATCCGTCCGGCACACGCCACGCAGGTCCGCACGGCGGGCAGGATCTCCAGCCGCTCCAGGGGAATGGCACCCCCGCACACCTCACACCGCGCGTACACGCCTGCCTCCAGCCGTTCGAGCGCCAGCTCCAGATCAACAAGCTGCTGCCGCGCCCGCCCCAGCATGGCGCCGAGATGCGCCCGCTCGAAGGCGGTGTTGGACCCCTCGGGGTCGTGCTCGTCATCGACGGCGATGAGGGCGTTGGCTTCCACGATGCCGTCGTACTCACGCTGGAGCGCCACGATCTGGGCAGCGGTACTGGCGCGCTCGGCGGCGAGCCGCGCGCGTACGCCCTCAAAATCGACGGAATCACTCATCAGGGGGCAAACGCCATCGCCTGGATCCGCATTCCCCGACGGCCGCTATTCGACCTGATCACGGTAGCGCGACGAAAGATCACGAACCGGCAACTACCCCCATCAGTCAACTACTTCCCTGTCACGCTGCTCCAGCTGAATCCAGCGCAGGCAAATATGGAGTACACACCACATGACTGACATCCAGCCCACCGCCGAGTCCACCCGTAGCGACTCGGCTCCGGCCGGGGGCGCTCTCGCGCCCAGCGCCACCGACAACCCGATCGCGAGCCGCTTGACCGGCCTGGCCATGAAGCGTCGCGGGTCTGTCGCGGTGTGGATCGGGCTGCCGCTGGTCACCCTCGGGATCTACCAGTTCGTCTGGTACTTCAAAATCCACAAGGAGCTGCAGCAGTTCGACCGCCGCCAGAAGCTCAACCCCGCAGGCAGCCTGCTGGTCCTGATCTTCCTGGGCTGGACCCTGATCGCTCCGCTGATCTCCTTCCACAACACCGGAAAGGCGATAGCGAACGCGCAGCGCGCGGCCGGCCTCCCGGTGACGTGCAGCCCCGCCGCGAGCACGTTCCTGGCGTTCGTCTTCGGTCTGAACATCTGGTACATGCAGCGTCAGCTCAACCTGGTCGTCGACGCGTACCAGGAAGCCGCCCCGGGCACCGAGGTGCCGCTGGCGGCCTGACCGTCCTCGTAACAGCCGCTGCCGGAACGCTCGTTGAGCGTTCCGGCAGCGACGTAACAGGGGGAGATCCCTAGGGCTTACGGGCGACGGCGCCGTACATCGCGATGTCCTCGTCCCTGATCTCCTCCGTGACCGTCCCGTCCGGCCGCCACTTGTGGACCTGCGCGATGCCCGGCTCCACCAGGTCGAGCCCCTGGAAGAACTCCTCGGCCTCGGCCATGGTCCGCAGCCGCATCGGCATGCCGCGCTTCGCGTACTCGCGGGCGACCCGGCCGACCTCGTCAGGCGCGAACTCGGCGGTGCCGATGGACATCGCCAGGTAGCTGCCGGAGGGGAGGGGCTCCAGCAGCCGGCGGACGACGCCGACGGCGTCGTCCTCGTCCATGACGAAGTGCACGATCGCGATGACCATCAGCGCGACCGGCCGGCTGAGGTCGAGGGTGTCCCGCAGCTCCGGGGCGGCCAGGATCGCCGCCGGGTCGCGCATGTCCGCCTCGACGTAGGCGGTCTTGCCGGCGGGGTCACTGGCCAGCAGGTCCTGCGAGAGCGTCAGGACGATCGGGTCGCTGTCCACGTAGACGACCCGCGAGTCGGGGGCCGCGGCCTGGGCCGTCTCGTGCACGTTCGGCGAGGTCGGGATCCCCGTACCGATGTCGAGGAACTGCCGGACCCCGGCCTCTTCGGCGAGGTACCGCACGGCCCGGTGCATGAAGTCCCTGTTGGCCCGCATATGGATCGGCATGGCGGGCCACTCCCGGGACATGGCGTCCCCCGCCTCCTTGTCCGCGGGGTAGTAGTCCGTGCCGCCGATGATGTAGTCGTAGATGCGCGCGGAATGCGCGGTGCTGGTGTCGATGTGGCCGCCGGGCGACCCCTCGTCGGACAAGATGCCCCTCCTCTACCCGCGAGCTGGACCACCATCCTCCCCCTGAAAGCCCCCACAGGACCCATGCCTGATCCACCCGGGCCAGGGCGCTGAGCTGGGCCGAGCTGGTGCGGGTCACGGTCCGCCGTGCTGTACTGACGACGTGGAGCGAAAGCACGCACTGGCAGCGGTGACCCACCTCAGGCGGCCCGGTGGCGCAGCTTCGGACCCTGCGACCGACCGGCGGGCCGAGCGGGTGCGTACCCGGGTCCGGCTCATGATCGAGATCACGGCGCGGTCCGGGGCGTACCGGAAGGGGCTCGTCGCGGCGACCCGCCGGCTCAGCCCGGAGGAAGCGGCGATCCTCTCTGATCTGGAAGGCCACGGGCTCCAGGTGCCCCAGTTGCACGACGTGCTGTGCGGCGGGCATGTGCTGGTGGACGCACCGGAGCTGTACGACAAGTGGCGGTTCGCCGGTGTGAGTCACGAGCGCCTGTCGAGCCACCACCGCGACATCGACAAGACGCGCTATCCCGACATCGGGATGCGCGGGGACGTGGTGCGGGAGAAGCTGCACGGGCGCACCGCGCAGGGGACCTGGGTGCAGCTGGAGAAGACACCGGCCGCTTTCGGCGGCAAGAAGATGCCCAGTGTGGACGACCTCCGCCACCTCATGGATTACGTGGTCTACCGGATCACGCGCAGCAATGTCGGGCCCTGGGGACTGTCCCGGATGACCGAACGCCGCCCGCTGTACCTGTCGCCGTTCCTCGCCGTGCCGACGTCCCTGACGCCGCCGGTCGCGCGGGTGCTGACCCAGGCGCTGCGCCGGGTGGAGGAGGCCGACGACGTCACCGCCGTCTCCGCGGACCTGGCGGCCAGGTTCCCGCCGCCTGACCGGCAGGACCTGGCCGGTGAGCTGGGACAGTCGCTGTCCGGCAGGGCGGGCCGCGGGCTGTTCGGCAACTCCGAGGTGTGGGTGACCGAGACCCCTTCGCGCAGCGCCGCCGAGGTGCTGCGGGAGAGCCATGTACCGCCCGTGGTGGAACTGCTGCAGCCGGGAGGACCGTCATGAGCGACGACGATCAGCGCGACGTCCCGCCGGCCGTTCTGCCGGACGCCGGTGCGGCGCCGTCGGACCCCGGCGCGGCGACCGCCCCTGAGGGGCTGGTGACGGCCGTGGTGGACCTGGTCGACACGGGCCCGGTGCTGCTCGGCGCGTACACCATCGCCGAGCTGACCGCGGTGGACGCGATCGTGGACTTCCTGGAGGCCAGGCCCTCGGACGACGTGATCGCCGAGGCCGTACGCTCGCTGGCGGCCCGGCAGCTGCTGCTGGCGGGAGACACGGGCGAGCAGGTCCAGGTGCAGGGCGACCTGGGCATCGCGGTGGCCTTCCAGCAAAGGGCCCGCAGGGTGCTCGACGCCCGTACGACGGGGTCGGGACCGGGCGAGCCGTGGCGGATCCTGTTGCTCCCCCAGCCCGAGCACATCTGCCTCATGGTCCGCATCGACGCACTCGGCGTCCACCAGATGGGCCTGTACAAGCTCGACGAAGCCCTCGACACGCTCACCGAATGGCTGCCGCGCGGCTCGTCGGCGGACCGCGACGAGTCGGCGGACACCGACGCCGTACTCGCCGCGGCGGAGCGCTCCGCGCTGATCACCGTCACCGAATACACGGCGGAGGGATCGGCCGAGACCGCGGGCAGCAGCCGGGATCTGGTCCTGGCCCGCAGCGGCGGACGACTGCACGTCCTGGCCCGCGACCCCGAACACCGCGAGCAACTGGTCCCGGACCCGGAGGCACACAAGGACAACGTCCGCGAACGCCTCGAAGGCATGCTGACCTAGGGGCAGGGGAGCGCCCCCAAAGCTGAGGCCCAGGCCGCCGGTGCTGTACCGGTCGACCTGGGCCTTTGTCCTGCTCGCCGCTCGCACGGCCGGTGGTGCCCCCGGCAGGATTCGAACCTGCGACACCCGCTTTAGGAGTGGGATTGGATCCTTGCCGGGGGGTGCCTGGCCGTTCTACACGGTGCTGTTCTGCCTGTTCAGGCACTTGTTGCCTTCCCTGGCGTGACAGCCGGATCTACCCGATGCTAACCCGTCCGCTCACGCATCGCTCACGCATCGCTCACGCATCGCTCACGCATCGCTCACGCATCGCTCACGCAACGCGAGCCCGTGCGATCAGCGCTTCCACAGGTCCTCGTGAGACAGGAGAAGGGTGCTGCCTCCCGCCCACTTCGTTCTACACACGTGGCGGATCCATACCAGTCCTCGCCCGGCCCGCTCTCGTCCATGTGACCATGCTGACCGGGGCGGTTCACTTCGGCGGCGGTTATCCAGCCTGGGAAGGGCTCAGGAGACGATTTGGGCGAGAGCGCCGGTCAGGGCGGCCGCAAGGGTGAGTGCGGCAGCGAACGTGGTGGCGGCCCGCATGACGGCAGCGGGATAGGTGGCGCCATCCAGCCGGGCGAGCAAGCCTGCAGCGGCGGCAGCCAGTAGGGCAAACATGACGACCAGCGCAGTGACGAGGAGGACAACGACGAGGCGGGTCACGGCAAGCTCCTTGTAGAGGTGAGGCATTGACGTGACGAAGGTCGCGGAAGCGATGTTCGCCGGGGCCCGGCTGGACAATGATGAACACCGGCGAACACATCGAGCCGGGACGGGACGAATGCACGACGAACGTAGCGAGCTGGCGGCGCTTATCGAGCTGCGCAAGAGGCTCGCCGACGGTCTGGCTCGTGCCGGGCTGAACAAGACTCAGCTTGCCGCGCGAGCAGAACTGGGCCGCACTACCGTGCAGGAGGCGTTCCAGGCGGGCAAACCTGCCCCATCGGCCGAGACGGTTGTCGCGCTGGCCCGCGTGCTACGTCTGCCAGACCAGCAACTGCTAGATCTGCGTCGCGGTGCCGTCCGAGAGATCGACCTTGCCCTTGGAAAGGACCACGGCTTGGGCAAGCCGATCGCAGAGTGGGACCCTCACGACTTGGAGGTCCACCCCGCCGGGGTCGGTTCTGCGGCCGTGCCACAGCGGGTGCTGCCCGGCTACGTCCCGCGTGGCCATGACCGGATCCTCGCTGACGCGGCGCTGGAGGCAGAACAAGGCAACAGCCAGATGCTGGTCCTGGTCGGCACGTCCTCCACCGGCAAGACAAGAGCCTGCTGGGAGGCCATTCAACCGCTCGCACCCCGAGGGTGGCGGCTGTGGCACCCGTTCGACCCGACCCGAGCCGATGCTGCCCTTGACGACCTCGAACGCGTCGGGCCTCGCACAGTGGTCTGGCTCAACGAAGCCCAGCACTACCTCGGCAACCCCCAGCTTGGCGAGCGCATCGCGGCCGCAGTCCATACCCTCCTCACCCATCCCAAGCGCCGACCGGTCCTTGTTCTGGGCACCCTCTGGCCCGAGTACGCCGACCAGTACACAGCCTTGCCCCCCGCTGGCTCCCCGGATTCGCACAGCCGGGTCCGAGAGCTACTCTCTGGACGCACCCTCACCATCCCCGACACCTTCGGCCAGGACGCACTGCGGACCGCAGCTGTCCTAGCGCAAGCTGGCGACCAGCTGCTCGTTGATGCTCTCACCCGAGCGCACGCCCACGGACACATCACCCAGGACCTCGCTGGCGCCCCCGAACTGTTACGCCGCTACGAGCACAGCACGCCGACCGTCAAGGCCGTACTGCAGGCGGCTATGGACGCACGCCGACTTGGCGTGGGCCTCCACCTTCCGCAAGCCTTCCTCGCCGATGCCGCGATCGACTACTTCAGCGACCGGGACTACGACGAACTCACAGACGACTGGGCAGAGGCGGCCTTCGCCGACCTCGCCCGCCCCGTGCACGGCAAGCAGGCACCCCTGCGCCGCACCGGAGCCCGGCCAAGGCGCCGCCCGCCCGGCGGCCCGGCATCGGCACCCACGCCTTCCTCAGTGACGGGGCCAGCGTTTCGGCTTGCCGACTACCTCGAACAGCACGGCCGCACCACTCGGTTGAGACTGTGCCCACCCGCATCGTTCTGGGCCGCCGCCCACGCCCACCTCACCCGCCCCGACGACCTCGGCAACCTTGCGATCGCCGCTGAACAAAAGCACCGCCTGCAATGGGCACACCACCTCCGGCTCCGCGCCGCCGACGCAGGCCACCCCTACTCCCTCAACTACCTGGCCCGGATTTGGGAGGCGGCTGGGGACACGGAAGGCGCTGAAACCCTCTACCAGCGAGCCGCAGAGGCTGGCGACCCCAGCGGTCTGAATGACCTCGCGGAGCAAAGGAGAGAGGCGGGGGATCCGGAGGGTGCTGAAGCGCTCTATCGGCGGGCCGCCGACGCTGGCGACGCAGACGCCTTGTTCATCGTGGCGAGCCGCCGGAAGGCAGCCGGAGACCGTGAGGGCGCCGAAGCCTTTTACCGGCAAGCCGTAGACGCTGGCCGGCCTGACGCCCTTGTCGACCTAGTGGAGTTGAAGGAGGAGGCCGGGGATTGGGGGGGTGTCAGGGCGCTCTACGAACGGGCCGCCGACTCTGGCGACACCTACGCCATTGCCCGTTTGGCAGACATGAGGGCGGAGGCCGAGGACCAGGAAGGTGCCGAAGCCCTCTTCCAGCAGGTCGCCGATGCCGGCGACACAGATGCCCTGATCTTCCTGGCCGAGCTAAAAGAGGATGATGGAGACTTCGACGGCGCCGAAGCTCTCTATCAACGGGCCGCCGAAGCTGGCGACGCCAGTGCCTTGGTTTACCTAGCCCAGATGAGGGAGGAGGCCGGGGACTGGGAGAGTGTCAACGCCCTCTACCAACGGGCCGCCGATGCCGGCGACACCGGTGCTCTGACCTACCTGGCCCAGCTGAGGGAGGAACATGGAGACCTCGACGGCGCCCAAGCTCTCTACCAGCAGGTTGCCGACACCGGCGATACCTACGCCGTGGTCCACTTGGCCCAGATGAAGGAGAAAGCCGGAGACGTCGAGGGTGCCGAGACCCTCTACCAGCAGGCTGCTACCAACCCAGGCGCACTGACAGTCCTGGCGCGGACGTGGGAGCAGGCCGGGCACTGGGAGGGCGCCAATGCCGTCTACCAGCGAGCCGCAGACGCGGGCCACGCTGGCGCCTTGGTCCGCCTGGCAGAGCTGCGAGAGCGGGCCGGGAACCAGAAGGGCGCCGAGACCTTCTACCAGCAGGCCGCCGCTACCGGAGACCCCGATACGCTGATCGGCCTAGCACGGATGCGAGACGAGGCAGGAGACCGGGAGGGTGCTGAGACCTTCTACCGGCAAGCCGCCGATACCGGCGAACTCCCCGATGACGAGGCCAAGATGAGGTGGCCGTACGGACTAGACCCGGACGGCTCGCCTTCGCCCGCTTGGTCGTGACCTACAACCACCGACAACACGTCGAAAGCCTCAGCAATCCGTGTCGGGGTAGCCGTAACCGAGGAGCCCTGAAGGACCGGCAGCCGGGCCAAAAATTAACGTCCAGCAGGGTAGCTTACGTTGGATGCCATGCTGCAGGTTAACGCGGCGGCAATTTCAGTACGGTGCCGGCGGCCCAGTGGAACTGGGTGAGAACGAGGCGGGTGAGTCGCACATCCGGATGGGTTGGGCCCAATTCTCGGAGCCCCCTCTCCAGGAGATCCGAGAGGATCGCTATAGCCCCCGAGAGGTCCCCGGACTTGCCCTTCCAGTAGCCAAGATTATGAAGGAGCGCTCGGATGTTCGGATGATGGGTCTCAAGGTCTGATTCCTCCTCCAGGAGAGCGGTATAGTCCGCGATTGCTCCCGAGACGTCGCCCGAGCATCCCTTCCACCAGGCAAGGCTTGTACGCAGGGAACGGACGGTTCCGTGGTTCAAGCCCACATACTGGCCGAGCCCCTCGATAAGCTCGGCGTATTGATCGACTGCTCCCGCTGCGTCTCCAGCTCTCCCGCGCTGTTCGGTGAGGCTGGTGAGCCCACTCAAAATTGCTTCGAATTCCTCCTCCGTCATCCGTTCGGTATCGATTTTCTGGTGACGTATGGAGAGCACTTCCCGGATGCCAACCGTGGCCAGCGTCGAGTCGCCGGCCAGACCTCGCCAGTAGGAAAGGTTATGGCGAACGTCCAGAGTAAAGGAATCTATCGCCCCGCGGGCCTTCATGGAATCCTCAAGAACTTCCGCGAGTTCTGCTATGGCAGTGGCTGCTTCTCCGACTTCTCCCCTGACGTTGGCTAGGACTCGGCGAGTGGCCAACGTCAGGTGGTCCATCGACCCAACTACGCGTTGCGCGTCGCCCAACAGATCTTCGAGCGCAGCGGCAGCGCCATTCAGGTCTCCCGCGCGCCACTGCCAATAGGCAAGGTTATAACGCATGGCGAGCGTGTGCCGACTGTCCGCACCTAGTCGGCGGTTGACCGCCTCCACCAGTTGGCGAAAATGATCCAGAGCCGCATCGAATTGGCAATCAGCCCCTAGGGTGGCGCCGAGCCGCAGGAGCAACGGGTGCGGCTTAGGGTCCCACAGATCTCCTTGTGCGTTCTGAATAACAGCTTGAGCATTGGAGAGAAATTCCCCCCTATTGGCCCTGTCGTCCCGGTATTCGTTAACGGTAGCCAAAAGCGAGTCAGCGGCTGAACGGATCGCATTAGGGTGATCGATGGGTGAAAGTGACTCGCGTGTGGCGCGTTGGATGAGTTGATGGACTCGAACGCGTGGGTGGGTCGCTTCCGGCGAGTGCTCGATCAAGCTGAGACGGTGCAGGACACGCAGTGCCGCACGTGCTTCGTCGCCAGAGACGCTGTTCTCCGCCTGATCGCCATCAGAGCAGGCTCTGTGAGCGGTGAGGTAGGTGAGGGCGGGCTGGCTGGTAAGAACGTGTTCAGGAATACCGTTCGGGTCCATGGCCGAGGCAAGCTGGAGCACCGACCGGGCCAGTCCAGCGGGGCGCAAGGTATCGGCGCGGTCGAGGGACAGGCTCCAGGCAGCAGCCACGGTGTGGGTTTGGTCGTCGGGCAGGACGTCGGGGGCAGCGTCGGCCAGGGAACGGGTGCGGTCGGCCAGCAGGCCCCGGTATTCCCGGCAGCTGATGCCGGCGTCCATGAGGTAGGCGGCAGCCTGGGACAGCGCAAGCGGCAGCTGGCCCAAGTCGTGGGCGAGGGCGATAAGTTGCTCTTTGGGCTCGATGCGGCCGTAGTCGGCCAGAGCACTCGTGAGGTAGGCCAGGGCTTGGGTTTCAGTGAACAGACCGATCTCGATCAGGCGTCTACCGGCCCCGGCCAGGGCGGCGTCCTTGCGGCGAGTGGTAGCCAGGGTGCGGCCGTGCGGGCTGGCTGGCGGCCACCACCCCCTCATGTCGACGGGGTCGGCGACGTCATCCAGAACCACGAGCCAGCGGCACGGGCTCGGCTGCGGCTTGGGCTCCAGCCAGGCCAGGAACGTCCTCGCCGCCTCCGGATCACCGGGGTCGGCGCCCAAGATCTCTACCGCGGCCTGGGCATAGCCAGCTACGACGGCGCTACGGCTGCCCGCAGTGATCCACACCAGCAAATCCAGCGTGCCGGCCTGCCATGCAGTGCGCGCGTAGTGGGCGGCCAGCTGAGTCTTACCAACCCCGCCCATCCCTGCCAGCACCCCGCCCGCCGGCACTTGGTCTGCAGATTCGACGACCGCGGTACCGCCGCCGGCCAGCAGCTGGGCCAGTCGGCTGGTCTCGACCCGGTCCTGGAACCACTCCGCTTGAGATGGGATCACCCCGACCTGACACGGCCATGTGGCAGGCATGCGTGGCGCGGCCTGGTAGATGACCCCGACTGCTGTGCTGCTGTGGGCGGCGTGGACCACTATCCTCTCGGGCATAGCGGTGCTCGCGGACTGTGGTGGTGGGCTTGGAGCTGCCGGTCCGTTCAGCCCTGGGACGGATCCGGCGCCGGAGGGGGGCCGATCTGCGCGCCTCCGTGAATGATTCCGGCTGCGATCGAGCCTCCCTCTGCGCGGATGCCTATGCTGCCACCAACGGCCAGCCCACCCGGGCCGGCCGATACTCCGCTGTGGGGGGTGTGCTGGGCCAGCAGGGCACGCAGTTCGTCGGCGGCCTGGTCGCACTCCGTCTCATCCAGGCTCTCCAACATGGCTTCGATCCGGGCCTGCCAGGTCGCCTCTTGGCGAATGCGTACCCGATCCACTGTGTCCGCATCAGAGGCTTCGAGTGCAGATGCGGTCTGGTCCAAGCGCTCCAGCTCTGCCTGCTCGCGTTGTCCGTCGCCGCGCCCGAACCACCGTGCAATCGCCTGCCGCAACCCTGTCCATGCCTCCGTTCCGGCGGCCTCCACCACCGCGATGCCGCCCGCTGCGGCTACAGCCGCCAACGCTTCCTCCAGCACCTTGTGCCCCCTTGCTTTGCCGCCGATCCGTGGTAGATGACTGAAGAGTGCATCGGTCAACAACCGTCTGGTCCTGGCTATATCACGCTGAGCGGCATCCTATAGTCGCGAATCCACGCGAAGTTCACGCCCCGGGCAGGTAATCAACAGCTCGAATCGGTGGGTCAGTCATCGCATGACACGCCACGATGCCGAAGACGCCGTTCTGGGCCGTTGACGGAGGCCCAGAGTCGGGTGATCAGCCGTCAGGCAGTCATGCGGCGACCCTGAGTGGGACTTGCCCTTGGAGGGGGTGGGCCCCCGTCATGGACTGATGTCATCGCCCAGCGCCCGGTCGTCAACACCCTGATGATGAAGTGCCGTTGAGCTCTGTGCAGTATCATCGGCAACAGTGGGCCACTAACCCCGCGCACCTGTGCGCCCCGGTAAAACGGGAGGGCAGGACAAGCCAGCAACGCTGACGGGGATGTGACCGCCAAGGCACCCCGCGACGCTAGTCAGCGGAGTTGGTGGGTTTCCGCCACGTCGTTTCATGCCGGACAGTAGTGCCCCGGGCTGAGAGCAACAGTCCAAACGAGAACATTTTGCGTGCAGCGTCAGCGCAGGTGTCTCGACCCGAATGAAGGAACGCCCATTCGGTTCGAGCTGCCTGCAGCGTGGACCTTTGGGTGTTCCCCTGAACACGAAAGGGACGTCGGTGGACGGCGCAGCCATCCTCTTCATTCTCGCCATCGCTGGTGTGGTCGCAATCTTCCTCTTCTCCGTGAAGGGGGTGCTGGACCAAGTCCCCGGTGTGCTCGACTCCGCTGGGCGCGCGCGTGATGCGTGGGAACGATTCAAGGGCGAGGGTGACAGCCCTCGTGAGCTGCCGCCCTGCGCGGACGACGAGGAGCCGCCCATTGCCGGGTAGGGCGTCCCGGGTTCCGGTAGCACCACGGAGCGCATGAGACTCCGGGCCTCCCAGGCCCGGCGTGCACGCAGAGGCCCGGGAGAATGCCGTCCCGGGCCTTGTGCTGGTCAGCGGGTGGAGCCGCCGGGCTCAATCTCATCGGGCTGTCGGTTCTCTTGCTCAGGCAAGAGGCGGTTGACCATCACCTCTGGGGTCGACTGCATGTCGAGCGCCTTCATGGCTGCCGCCGAGTTGAGCCGATCGCGCACCGCCGGATCGCCGACACGATCGATAAAGGTGGTGGCGGTCTCCATCTTGTGATCGAGGTCGATCTTGGCGTCCATCCGGTCGGCCTGTTCTGTGACGTGGGCCCTGGCACGTCGGGCGTGAACCGCCAGCGCGCCACCGCCGCCCGTGATCAGTGCACCCGTCAGGAACGTCACGACCGGCAGGTAACTGAGGTCCGGATTCCCGGCGTGCACCAGTCCCAGGACAGCCGCAGTCAGGATGATGGCTGCGCCGCCAGCCATGAACCAGACGCTCAGCCGGAACGTCCACTCGGCTTGCTTGAGCGAGTGCTTCAGAAAGTCGAAGAAGAACTTCTGTCGCTGCTCAGCGAGGGGCTCACCGTCGGCCTTCTGAGCACTGTTTGTCTCAGCGCGCTGATCCGCACCAACATTGATGACACTGCCGGTAACGCTGCCGATGTGCACCACACCGTGATTGCTGACCTGCCCCCTTCTTCGTCGTCTTCTGCTGGCACCGCGTAACTCGAATCGTCCATGTCGTCTCTCGACATGTCGTCCCCCCTTCCGGCGCAGCCGCCACTGCTCCAACTTCGGTCAGAGTAGCGGCGGCAGGACTGTCAGGCGGCGATGGTGACGCGGGACCGAATCGGAGCCAGAGCGGCACCCGGCGCGGAGACGGCGCTGACCCGCACGGGCACGGTCGGGCTCTCGACGTCCCGGGCCGGACAGCCGCGATACTGGCCGACGCGGAGGCCCGAACCATCGGGTGTGCTTAAACTGCCGTACACGATGGTTGAGACAGCCGGAGAGAAACTGGACCTCCTTCGCTGGCAATTCCGCGGGACTTGACGCGGTACGGCCTACTCCAGGCCCTGATGCCGTCGCTCTGCCTCTTGGTCCTCCCGCCGGGCGTCAGCTTCGTACGACTCCGCAAGCCCGTTGAGCAGCTTCTTGGTTCGCGGCCAGGCGCGTGCACGTTCGGCCTGCTCCCGGAAGGACCGGGCCAGCTCCGACTCTTGTACTCCGCCATCCAGGAGTCCCCGGCTGGTCACACCTCGTTTGTTGTAGATACCGATTCTGATACCTCGTTCGAGATCGCTACTGTTGATCTCTTCAAGTAGGTCTCGGACAGCCTCCGGGATCTGCAAGTCGTCCGGGTCGCGTGGGGCGGAAGCAAGTACCTGACCGATCTGTTCGTCACCGATCCTGGCACGATCTCTGGCAGCCAGTTCTGTCCGTGCCGCCATCACCCACGTGCGCAGCGCAACCCTGTCGAGGCTCCCGCCGGCCGTCAGTCCGGGGCATGTACGCAAAGTGTGAAGGATTCCGTAGGCACGGCTCGCGATATTGCGTCTATTTTCTTGCTCTACGGGATCTGTTAGGTCCTCCTCGGTAGCGGTGCTGGGGCGGAAGGACCACGTCACCAAATCCGCGAATGCCTCAGGGTCCTCAGCCAGCGTCTTGTGGAGGGTCGGGGCCTCAGCGTCGAACCCGAGCGCAGGGAAGAGCTGCCACTCCAGACTGAGGATGCGTTGACGCCCGACGTGCTCGTGGTGCCGGGCCAGCAGCGCGAAGAGATCCTGGAAGCTTGAACTAAGTCGGCCGAGCTCGGGATCGCTCAACCTAGCTGCGATGAGGTCTTCAAGTCCGGTGAGGACGATCTCAGCGGCCTCTGCTCTGTCGCCTTCTCCGCCGTATAGGAGGATCACGTCCAGCGCTGCTGCGGGACGGCCTGCACTCAACAGCGATCGGGCCGCTTCAAGAGCTTGCGGGAAGTCGGAGCCGAGCCCGAAATAGGAGAACTCACGCCAATAGTGCTCTGCTACTTCCGGACTGAGTTCGGCTAGCTTGGGCCATGCGGTGGCTGGCTCCAGGGCGAGCCGCAGGATGAGTGCCTGAGTCTGCGGAACCTCGGTAAGAGAAAGAAGCCTGTCGCGGAGATCATTCCCGTGGGCCCACATGCGCCGACGCATGTACCCTGTCGCAACCTCCTTTGCTGGTGAGGTGTCCTCCTCGAGCCAGGACAGCAACTCTTGGTCATGGTCCCCTGAGTGCTCTGCCAGGGCGATGCCCACCAGGTCCGCGAACTCCGTTGCGGAGGCCAGCGCCACAAGGCCCCCCAGTCCTCTGTCCGCGACTGTCTCCCTGACCGCTGCGGCCCGCCGGGCGAGGATTTCCGCGTCGTAGGCGGCGAAGTCGTCACGACGCCTTATGTCGCCGAGCGTGATCCAGTGGGATTGGAACAGCCAGGCGTGCCGCTGCACCGGATTCCGAGGCTCCAGTGCTTCGCACGCGGCTTGCAGAGGGCGAAGCTCGTCTGCGGGAAGGGCCCATGCGGTGTCCGCATACTCCTGGTGCCGGGAGATTTGACTGCGCAGCGCGTGGTGGAGAACCGCACGCTGATCGTCATCTTCCAGGCCGTCGGCCAGCTCGGTCAGTCGTTGCGCGACCTCAGCGCGGTGCTTGGGAGGGAGATCGTCCACTTTGCCGATCAGGTCCACATACAGCTCGGGCGCGGCATTGAGTTCGTCGAGGAGCAGGTCGACAACGGCGGTGATAACACTCCATCGATCATGAGGGGTGACCGCGGTGTCCATTTTCCAGCCACGAAAACGCGGACCAGGATGGCCCATCTGAACCGCGTGACTGTCAGGGATGAGCTGGAGGAGCAACTTCCGGCCGACTACCAGGTGCCTTCGCGCCAAACGTTGGATCACTCTGATGCGGTCCTCGGCGAGGGCGGTTGTGTTGGGAGCCCATGCGCTGAGAATCCCAACCAGGCTCGCGAGGGGACGATTCGATAGGCGGCCGCCCGGGTCCGCGACGGCCAGCGCGGTCAGGACGTCGACTGCGTCATCGAGGTGCTCTGGAGACCATGCAAGGATTTCCAAGGACCACAGGAACCTTGTGTGGGGAGAGCTGGATCCCAGCCCCATGTTGTCAGGCTGGTTGTCGGTGAACATGGCAGCGTGAAGAGGTGTGGTGCCACTGAGGCCCTCGTGCATCGCCTCTATGAACTCCTCCGGTGCAGCCTCAGCTAGCAGGGTGAGCACATCGCCCAGGGAACGCCACAGGCTGTACGAGTCATCAGCGTTGGCCTGCTCCAGCAGGTCACGGACCATCAACCGTGCCCATCGATCCCCCGTGATGCCTTGGGGACCCCGTAGGTCCGCGCCCAGGTTGCCCAGGAGGGCGAGCGACTGGGCGAGCCCTGCGCGAAGGGTGCCTGAGAAGCGCGGCCTCGCGCCCATCACCCCGGCTCTCCACCGCTCGCTCGGGTCTAGGTCGAGAGTTGGATCCGTTTCAGTCAGTACCTCCATGACTGCCGTTCGGAAGACGTGGAGATCGTCGCTGGTAAGGGATGTACCGAGCACAGTCCAGGCATCCTCGGCTGCGAGCACGTGCCAGCTCTCCTCCAGGTGGCCTAGGAAAGGGATGTCGGTCCCGGTGGCGAGCTCTCGGGCTCGTTCCTGCAACTTCTCGTACTCAAGACCCAAGCACTGTGCAACAACACGGCGGTCTTCTCGATTTTCCCCTTGCCAGGAGTTCAGCAGGAGTAGCCGTCGGCGGACCACATCGAGCGTCGAGGCCCGTTCCGATGTGAGTGGCTCCGGGTGGTGGGCCAAGGCTCGCCGCAGCGCGAGCAGGCTGCGACGACCGAGCGTGCCGAGCCGGGCCGCACGTTCGTACGACATGCCAGCTGCCTGCAGCACGGACTCGACGGCCTGGCTGTGGAGCCTGGGCACCATCACGTCGCACGGGGCGCCGGGCATCGCCGCCCACACGAGCTGGTGAGGGCGCTGCTCCGGAATGTCCCGTGCGAGCGCCGGGTCTGCGAGGACCAAGATCAAAGGCTGGAGCTGCGCGACCAGTTGCTCGAGACTGTCCTTGCTGGAAACGAACAGCACTCGCGTCCCGACCTGGCTGGAGCCCAGGATGCCTTCCTGCTCTAGAGCAGCGGCAACGAAAGCACAAACCTCGTCGGGGCGCAGATCACCACCCAGCGCGATCACCGACGGCTTGGTGGCGAGTAAGGCACTGAAGTCGGCGGCCGCCGTCTCTCTCCCGGCCAGCACCACCGTCCGGTCCAGTGGGACGCGCGTCGAACGGAGCCAACTGTCAGTCCACCACGTTTCCAGAGACCGCACGCCCGGCAGTGCTTTCCCTAGTCGGGCAGCAAGCCATGCCGTGGTGGCGGGCGCCTGTTCCAGCCAGAGGTCGATCCCGTCGAGGTTGTACCCGCGTACCTCCCGCCATCGACCATCCTCGGTGTGGCGCTCGACCCAGGTTCGAGCATCTCTCCACGTGTCGAGGACGACTTCCACGTAGGTGACGTCTTTGGTCGCGAGCCCGTTCGGCCCTTTCGTCCTCTTTTCGTAGTCTCCCTCGGCCTTGCTGTTGCCGCCGCCAACAGACAACTCCCACACCGAGGTTCCCTCGGGTACGAACGCCGATGGTCCCGACGCTGTGGCAATGCCGTCGAAACCCCCGACCGCAGTGCCGGAGCCTCCGGGCATGTCCAAGGATTCCAACCCGATTGCGGTCTCGGCTATCAAGCGCCTGACGAGCAACGGGAGCACGGTATCGAAGCCCGCGTCACCGCGTGCCTTGCGAAGATCGTCACGATCGATGGGCGGCCATGCAGTCATGCCCCGACGGTACTGCCACCCACTGACACTCATTTCGGATTTAGTTTCCGTCGACGCCTCCATCGCCCGCGTTCTGGAGCTTCAGTGCCTCATCGCCGGCCGCGGCGGCCCGCTTCTTGCGCGCCCGTGCCGCCGGCGAGAACGCCGGCCCTGAGAAGAGCCAGAGCCTTATGACGCGGGGAAGGCTGGCCTGGACTTCGTGCCGGATGATGCTGATCGGGTGGGAGACATGTCGGAGATCAACTCTCCGTCCGTTCACGCAAACGGCTGCGGACGAAAACCCCGGCGTCTTCGGTGCAGGCTATGTCTTGGGCCGTACCTATAGGCAGGCCATCACCGCAGCCGGCAGCGGCGCTCGGCGGCTCTGGACGCCGAGCGCTACCTCCCCGCACTCACTGCAGGCGCACCTGACACTGCGAGGCTGAGCCCCAGTGAGGTGTGGCCTCGGCGTGCTGTGAAGCTCGTATCTGGGGGCCTCGGCTCCGCGTATCGTCCTTCGCGTGACTGATGCCACCGCGAAGAACAGCACTGATATCCCTGACAGCGTCTTCGTCGAGCTGACCAGTACTTTCGGCCTTGGAGAGGTGCGCGAGAGGCGCTATCTCGCCGATGGACTGATGAACGAGAACTGGAAGGTGGACACCGCAGCCGGGGTGTTCGCACTCAAGCGGGTCACCGACGTGTCGCACGATCGGCTGGTGCGCAACCTTGGCGTGCTGGATTCGCTGGCCTCTGATGGTATCCCGGCCAGTGCTCCCGTCCCTACCGCCTCCGGCTCTCTGGTGGCAGAGGTTGGCGGCGGTGTCTGGTGCCTCTTTCCATGGGTGACTGGCAGCCATCTCCGTGGTGTGGACCTCAGCCTGTCCCAGGCCGCTTCCCTGGGGGTGCACCTGGGGCGCCTCCATGAAGGGCTCGATCGGGCCCGCGACAAAGGCATGCTGCCCGCGGTGCCGGAAACGGTGCCCGCCGATGTGACGACGCCGAAGCGGGCAGTGGAAAAGGCCGAGCGATTGTCCGGAGCGGTGGGAAACAAGGGCGCCTGCACTGGCTTCGACGTGGCGGCGATGGCCGCCCTGGAGCAGCGCCGTGTACTGATCAGCAAGCACGCCGGTCGCCGGCCACAGAGCGGGGTCCCTGCGGGCCGCCACGGGTGGACGCACGGCGATGTCCAGTACCGGAATCTGCTGTGGGAGGGCGGAGATCTGGCTGCCATCCTCGACTGGGACCGTGTCGGCGTCCGACCGTACGCCGAGGAGGTCGTGCGGACGGCCCAGGTGCAGTTCGGTGTGGACGGGGTGTTCGACCTCGCGCGGGTCTCAGAGTTCGTTCGTGGCTACCGCTCGGTGGTGCCGCTGGAGACGTCGGCGCTGGCTGATGGTGCCCGTCGGCTGTGGTGGAAGCGGATGACGGACTTCTGGCAGCTGGAGTTCCATTACGACCGCGGTAAATTCTCGTTCGATGATCTCTTCACGGCGGACGAGGCGCTGCTGCACTGGTGGACGGAGCGGCTCGATCAGGTCGAGGACGCGTTCGCCGCAGGGTAGATCCCGAGGGCTTCGAGCTCTGGCAGCCTGGGGCGGGTGAGGCGCGCCGCGTGGCCTCGGGCTTGCTGGCCGAGGGCGTGATGGTCGGCAGCGTTGATGGCGTTCGCCCAGGCCCGTGGTCCCGCCGTGTGAGGTAAGACGATTCCGTGTGGGCCGATGGCTTCCGGGATGCCGCCTCTGGCGCTGCCGATGCTGGGGGTGCCGTGCAGCGCGGCTTCGACGATCACCCGGGGGAACGCGTCCTCCACCGTGGATGGCACTAGCAGCAGGCGATGGCTTCGGTAGAGAGCGTCCATGCCGTAGGTGCGAGGGACGTAGGCCACGTTCGGGTAGGCCGCGAAATCTTCGGCGTTGTGCCACCAGCCTTCGACCAGCGTGAAGTGCTGCTCGGGCATCATGCGGATGACCTCGTGGAGGAGGGCAGAACCTTTCGCCGGGATCGGGTTGACCATCAGCACCGCCTCCGTCCGCAGCACGTTTGTACCAGGCGAGGGCTGCACGAACGGCGGGTAGAAGACGGCGAGACGTGTACCGAGGTGGTGGCGTGCTCGGCCGAGCACGAACTTCGATACAGCCAGGCCGTATTGAGGGCGTCCCGTCAGGACCCCGAGGCCGGTCTTCGATACGGAGTGCAGGATGCCTGCGACGAACGCAGAAGGCCGGGCCTGTTCGGCGAGGTCCGCCGCACCCTCTTGAGAGGTGAACACAACATCGGGGCGCAGGCCGGTCAGCAGCTCGTGCAGGGCGGTGCCGATTTGATGCTGCGGTGCGGCGATGCAGTCCACTCCGTTCCAGCGGTAGCGGAGCACCCCCTTGGCCTCCTCGTATGGGGTCTGACGTGCATCGAGCAGGCTTCGTAGCTGGGGGAGTTGTGTGGTCTGGTCCCAGGGCGCCTGGTGAGAGCCCAGGTAGACGACCTGCCAGCCGGCAACCGCGAGTTCTTCGGCCAGGAGTTGCTGTGTGACTTCGGCGCCTCCGATGAGGAGTGGTGGTGGGGTGCGGCGCCAGGCGAAGAGGGCAGTGGGCATGGGCGGGTCACCTGGTCCAGAACGAGATGAGGGTTTCCACTGCCTGGGCGATGCCGTCTGGGCTGGTGTCGGCAGGGATCACGGTGACCTCTTGGGAAACGGGAGGCTGTGCGCGGGCGAGGAAGTAGTCGCGGGTGTGCGTGAGGAAGGCGGGCTCGTGCAGGAAGTAGTCGGGCTCGGTGGCCGTGTGCCCTGCGGTTTTGCGGCGCAGGCCGAGTACCTCGGTGGGCACGTCGAGGTAGAGCGTGTGGTGGGGGCGTAGGTGGGGGAGCACTTGGAGCCGGTCGCGTAGCTGGTGCTGGACGGCGTAGCCGAATAGGGCGTCGACGGCGTGGGCATGAGCGAGGAGGGTGTCCACAGAGCGGTCGAGGATCACCACGGGGTTCGCGGCTGCGAGTGCCGTGTGGACGCGCGCTTTCTCGACGGCCATGAACGTCTCGAAGGCGGCGACCTGTTCGGCCGCAGACGCGGTGCGCGCCGGGGGCACGGCGTCCCGACGGCCGATCTGCTTGACGTAGCAGTCCGCGATGTAGGCCCGCTCCCCGTAGCCGCGCCTGCGCAAGTGACGTACCGCCGTCGACTTCCCGGCGTACGAGGGACCTTCGATCGCGATGACCTTCATGACGACTCCGTCCGGTAGAAGCGCTCCGCGTACGTGCCGGAACTGTTCGGGAGATCGGCGGCGGCGGTCCAGGCGTGCCGGATCGGCCGGTACATCTTCCGAGCCGGGTACATCTGTGAGCCGTGCATTCGCAGAACGGTGCACTTGTCGAGGACCACCGAGGTGACGTCGACCAGCGAAGGCACGAGCGCGGCCCGTGTTCGGGAGCGGAAGAGATGCTGGTCGCAGCCCGCGAGAGCGTAGGTGGACCAGAACGCCAGGTCCTCCCAGAACCACCGGCATCCGAGGCGGACAGCGGCGTCGTGCACCAGCAGGTGGTCGGGGTGGCGGGTGGCGGCGGCGGGGGCGAGGAGCTCGGCGTCCGGGTGGGCGGCGACGATCGCGCGGAGTTCCTCCGTGATCTGCGCGAGGCGGCCTTCGTCGTAGGGGCGGTACGGAGGTTCCGCGTCCTTGTGGCCGAGGGCGAGGCGGGTTGCGGCGAACGGGGCCAGGGCGGCGGCACCCTCTCGATCGCGCAGGCGCGAGACCGCCGATTCCGTGCTGTAGGCGTCTTCCAGCGACGGGTGGACGCTGGTGGAGCGGGTGAAGACCGTAGCCACGGTGAGCGGGCGGGGGTGGGCGAGGAAGGTCCCGGAAGCCGACAGCGCGAAGTCGTCGTGGTGCGGTTCGAGCGCGAGAACGGGGCGGCCGGTCGGGCGGCGCAGCTCGATGAAGTGGGGCCGGCCGCTGTGCGGGGCCATCAGCTCGATGACCTGGTGGTCGTGTGCCTGGTGGCGGGTGAGGAGCTGGTGGGTCCACTGGTGGTGGGCGTGGTCGAGGTCGTCGGGGAAGGTGTAGATCCCCGTCGCGTCCGGTATCGGCATGGGAACCGACGGTGCGGACGTGTCGGTGAGGGCGGTCGTGCCGTTCATCCGGGGCTCCTGACTCATCGGACGGTGGTCTCGTACCAGTGGCGCCACATGCGCGGGGAGCTGAGCCGAAGGCGAGCGGTGATCGGGTTCTGCCACCACAGCATCCGGAGGCTCGACCACTGGTCGTAGCGGCGGGTGGAGGGGCGTACTCGCAGGTCGTCCAGAATCTTGACCGGTGCGGCGGTGATGCGGCCGTGGGCGGTCAGGCGGGCAAAGAGGTCGACGTCCTCGCTCATGAGCAGGTCCTCGCGGTATCCGCCGATCGCCTTGAACGCGGCGGCGGTGGCGAACTGGGCGACTCCCTGCGCGCCGCCGTGGCGGGCGCGGTAGTGGTCCCAGTACGCGCACAACAGTCGTGCTCCGAGCCGGTCCGGCGTGTAGAGGGGCGGGATCGCTCCGCCGACGGCTCCGGTGTCCAGCGCGGATGCTGCCGCGCTGATCGCTTCGGCGGGCAGGGCGACATCGGCGTCTGTGAAGAACAGCCGGGGGCTGCGCGCAGCGTTCGCACCTGCGTTGCGTACCCGGCCGATGCTGCGGACCGACTCGCTGATCACTCGGACCCCGAAGGTGGCGGCCATCTCGGCGGTGGCATCGGTGGAGGCGTTGTCGACCACGATGACTTCGCCCTGCTCACCGCTTGCGGCTTGCCAGTGCGCGAGGGAAGTGAGGACGGTGGGGAGGTAGCGGGGCAGGTAGGCGGCTTCGTTGTGGGCGGGGATGACTACCGTCAGGCCGGGGGCTGGGCTGGTCATCGGGCTCTCCTTCTCGCGTGCGGTGCGTGGGAGTGCCCCGGGTGGGGCCGGAAGAGGTGTGGCGTTCGACGGGACAGCTCGGTCAACCGGTTGGACCAAGCGGTCCGGCTGTTGCCGGGGCTGGCGTGGGTCCAGCAGCTGACGGTGAGGAAGGCCGACCATGCCGCGAGATGGGTGTCGTTCAGGGCGTGTGGATAGGCGCCGAGGAGGGCGTGTCGGTCCCATTGCGAGTGGGCGTCCGTCATGACGAGGGCGTGCGCCAGGTCCGCTTCCCGGCGTCCGGGCGTGGCGTCTGTGAAGTCGACCAAGTGACGGGTCTGCCGGGTTCCGGAGAGGACCACGTTGTCGAGGTGGGGGTCGCCGTGGCACCACACGACGGACGCCTCGTCGAGGGGGTCGGTGACGATGGTTAGGGCGGGTGCGAGCCGGTCGAGTACGTCGGACGGGCAGCGTCGACTGAGGGAGGCGACTGCTTCGATCACGGGACGCCGAGGAGCGGTGGCGGAAACCGGTGCCTCGTGGATGCGGCCGAGGAGCGTGCCGAGGTCCCTGAGTGCCTGGAGGCGCGGGACGCTCCCCGAGCGCACGGCGGAGCCGAGGGTGCCGGGGCCCAAGTCGGAGGTGACCAGCGCGGTGGCGCCGGCAGTGGAGGTGGTGCCGTAGCCGAGTACCCGCGGTACGGGCACGGCGGCCGAGACCGCACGAATCGCTGCGGCTTCGGTGAGGGCGTTCCGGCGTGCGGTGTGGGAGTAGAGCTTCACGATCACGTTCGAGCCGACAGCGAGGGCGACGCGGTAGACCGCGGTACGAGAGCCGGTTGCCAGGCGTTCGGCGGCTTTGACGGGGCTTGCCAGCAGCAGGTTGCAGGCGCGTGAGACCATCGGCGGGACGGGTGCGGCGAGGGGTGAGGTGGTCATCGGAGCTCCGGTTGCTCGGGGGCGAAACCCAGGGCGCGGACGTGGCGCATGGTGCGTCGCAGGTGGGTGCGGTACTCCTGGACCTCCTCGGTGCGGGGGCAGTCGGCCTGCCATGGCTTTTCGGGTCCCACGAAGTGGATGAGGGGTGCGGAGGTGTCGGGAAGCGGAGAGCGGGCGACGACGCGTCGGGCCCAGTTGCCGCGTTCGAGGAACCTGCCGAGCTCGAAGCGGTTGTATCCGGGGCCGACTGATCGAACGTGGCCCGCGTGGAGGAGCCAGAGGTTCAGGGCGTCTTGGTCGTTGTGATGGATGTGCTGGCGCATCCGGACCAGTGCGTGGCCGACTCCGCGACGCACCCGTGGCAGGTCGGCGGCGTGGGCCCACAGCAGGCCGGCGTTGTAGTACGGCCTGCCCTTCAAGTGCGGCCAGCGTTCTGCGGTACCCGGCAAGGCGTGGCTGTCACCCACGGACGGGCCGAACTCGTCCCGTACAGCGCCGACGTCACCCAGGCACAAGTCGTTCAGCGGTGCACTCAGGTCGCCTCGCACGAGAGTGTCGGCGTCGAGGTAGATCAGATACGGGCGTCGGACGAACGCGGCGGTGAACTCGAACCGCAGGTAGGTGGCGACGCTGATGTAGGAGGAGTCCGCCATCCGCGCGGTCCGCAGCGGGGAGCGGTGGGCCAGGTCGAACGAGCGGAAGCCGACCCGTCGCGCCAGATGCGAGAGGAGCTCGGCCTCGGGCGGAGTCAGGTCGAGGGTGAGTACGCGCAGCGCCACGTCCCGGCGGGCTCGGGGAGTGAGGCTGTCGGCGAGGGCGGTGATGGCGGCCATGCCGGGGACGAGGTAGCGCTGGTCGAGGCATAAGCCGAATGCGTACACAGCGGATTCGCCTTCCAGAGGCAGGAATGGGATGTCTGTGGGGGCGCTCGCTACTTGTCTCGCTGGCGCTCCAACCGGGACGTGCGGGTCTCCAGTACGTGAAGGGAGTCAGGGTCGTCGGTCTCCCACTGGTGCGACATGCCGCCAGCCGGTCGACGCAGGACCCAGGTCCGCCCTTGCTTGATGTCGGTCACGATCGCCTGCGGTCCGGTGCCGTCCCGGACGAGATCGCCTATCTCCGCACGTACGCGACTCACTGGACGCTCCCAGGGACGAGGCGCCTCCACGGCGTCCAGCCGGCCGCCGCCTCGAAGAGGATCCGGCGACGGTTGTGCTGGCCGGGCGTGTGGCGGGAGGGGCTGTTCGTCGCCTCGGCCAGGAATCCGCCACGATCGCGGATGAGGACGCCGAGTGCGGCGAACTGGGCGGCGTCGTCGGCGACGTGTGTGGCTCCGGCGACGACGATGCCGCGGACCAGGCCGGACGACAGAGACCCCGTGATGGCCGACCAGCCCAACCGGGTGTCCAGGGGCACGGTGGGGTCGTCGTCGGACCAGACACCGGCGACGTGCCAGTGGCGTGCGTCGGAGTAGTGGCGAGCACGAAGTTCGGCCTCGCGTACTGCAGGGGGCTCGACAGCGCAGGAGTAGACGGCGACGGGAACGTGTCCGAGGCCGCCGGACGAGGAGTTCGGCATGCCACAAGCGTGCTGGGACGGACCGTTGGTCAACAGACACGGGCCGTTGCTACAGCGGAGGTTCGGGACCGGTTGGGCTGCCACACCCCGTACCGGTAGAGCTCGCAAGCGGGGTTCGGACTGTCACGGAGCGTGGCAGTCGGCGAACTCCTGACCGCCGAACTGCTACGGGTCGTGGTGGTGGGTGGTCAGCGCACGCCCAAAGGGACGCCGGCTGCGTGCGCGAGTCCGCGAAGTCGGCCCACGGACACACCTGCCAGCCGCGAGATGATCACGCCGGGCAGCATCTGGTGCTGAACCCATCCCGGTGCCATGGTGCAGACCGCCTCCAGGGTGTCAGCAGCCCGGTCCCACCGACGGCACTCCACGTGGGTCAGGGCGACGTCGAGCCCATAGCGGGCTCGGGTCGCGAGCGGGACCGTTTCGTCCAGTCGGACGGTGTCCATGAGCCGCAGCGCCCCCGCCGTATCGCCCAGGGCAACGGCGATGCTCATGGCCTGGGTGGCGGCGTACAGCGGACCGTACGGCTGGGCGTGGCCACCGCGCGCGTACTCGCTGCCGAGGCGGGCGCCGACCGCGTGGGCCTGGGACAGGTACTCGCGTGCCGTGTCGGCGGAAGCCCCTCCCCGCGACGCGGCCACGGCTGCATTGGTGACGAGCTGCCCGTACACCGACAGGCGGTCGGGGTCGTGCTCGGACATCCTGGGCTCGATCCGCTCCGCTCGGGCGGCGGCGAGCGCGAAGCCCTGCGCCGTACGCCCGTCACGGAGGTTCACCCACGCCGTCGTGGCGGCGAGGTGCGCCTCGCGCAGGTCGTCGCCGGCCTGGACAGCGATCTGGCGCCCGTAGGTGAGGGCGGCGTAGGCGAGGTCGCGCGAACCCCAGACGTTCGCGGCCATGCCCGCAGTCTGGAAGACGTCGGCCAGCAGACCGGCCGCGGCTTCTCTCTCGCCGGTGCCGACGGCGTCGTACCGAGCACGAGCCTCTGGCAGCAGGGCCGCCAGCAGGGTGCCGAGTTCGGTGTACCGGCCAGCCCAGTAGGCGGTGTCCGCGTGCTGGACGACGGCACGCAGCTCGGTGACGGTGCCCGGTTCGGTGTCGGCGGGGATGCCGATCGCGGCGTCGTGCGTGGCAGCCGAGAGAGTTCGCAGGGCTGCCCGCTCGTCACGATCCATCGAGCGGCGAGGTGCCTGCTGCCCGAGAAGTACGGCGATGTCGGTGCCGAGCGTGGAAGCGATGGCCAGCAGGGAGGGAAGAGAAGCGGTGCCGCCACGTTCCAGCTTCCGCACGACACCAACCGATACCTCGGCCGCCTCCGCCAGCTGTTCTTGCGTCATCCCGCTGCGGAGGGTCTTGAGGCGTTCAGCGGTGGTGTATTCCGACCATTGCATGGCAGTAACTCCCCGGGCCGATCAAGCCAGGCTTGGACCGTACCCACTTCACCACAGGAGCGTGCACCCTTTGCATGACGGCGAGTTGGCGGGGTGGCTGGAAAGTGACTACACGGGAAGGACCGCGTTCACCCCGAGTAGGTCCTCTAGCTCGTCGACCGTCTCGTTCTCCGTCGTCGCGAGGACGGAGGTGATGCCGAGGGCCTCGGCGGGCGGAAGGTTGACCGGGTGGTCGTCGACGAAGACGCAGGCCGGCCCCGGCAGGCCGAGGCGGTCCAGGGTGAGCTGGTAGATCGCCGGGTCAGGCTTCGCGAGACCGACCACTTCCGAAACCACGTGGACATCGAACAGGTCCCAAACGCCCGCATGCGCGTAAGGGTTGAAGGGCTCCAGTCCGAAGCTGTTCGACAGGAGCGCCAGCCGGTATCCGGCATCCTTGGCGGCGCGGGCGAGCGCGGCCATGCGCCGGGCCGGCGGTACGTTCGCCCAGGCGCGTCCCATCAGGTTCTCCGGGGGAACGTGTGCGCCGAGCAGGGTGGCAGTCCCCTCGTTCCACTCGGCCTGGCCGATTTGGCCGATCTCCAGGGCGGTGTACAGCCGTCGTCCCTCGGGATGGTCGTTCAGGGTCGCCCGCCATGCTTCGGCGAGGAGCCCTTCGGACTCGCACCAGGCGCGATGCACGGGGCGGGGATCCCCGGTCAGTACGCCGGCGAAGTCCAGGATGAGCCCGCGCGGGGCGTCGTGATGGGCGGTGTCTTTGGGCTGCGGCATGCTGCGGGGTTCCTCTCCGTCGAACTCAACGACGACGCTACAGCGAGATGTTGCGCTCCTTCAGCGCCGTTCGTTTCGCCAGCTCTGCCGAACGAGTTGCGCGGGGCGGCCGGGGCGGGCAAGTCCCGGGGATCGGAAGCGCTGCTCAGGCAGACAGTCGCCCTTCGACGGCGGCCCAGTCGGCGCTGGCCCTTGCCGTCAAACCACGTTGCCCCAGGCCAGAGCCGCCCAGCCATACGTCGGAACGGCTGGCCGTTGACCATGACACCCGTGATCGCCTTGGGGCCAGCCTCCTTGGCCTCGCTCCCAGGAGTGAGAGCGGGCAACGAAACGAACATTGGTATGGCGGAGACCGGGCGGGAACCGCAGAATCAATGTCCGCCAGCCCGCACAATGCGTGCAGTGCATCTCCGAGAAAGGCACAACAGACCTTGGCCGGGACAGAACCAGAGACAGGTGAAGAAGCCCCGTCTCCTTCACCTGCGACCACGGAACGACTCGTGCGTAGAGTGCGCACGCCCCTGGTTGCCGCCCTCGGGATTGTGCTGTCGGTGGTGGTCGCCTTCGCTTCTTGGGCATTCTTAAAGGCCAACGGCCCCTCCTACGACGACCTTGAGAAGCGTGCTTGGCTTGATACCGCTACCACGACCGCTTCCGTCCTCCTCGGAGTATCCGGGGTGATCTTGTCGTTGCTATGGGCGGCGAGCCGCTCCTTCGCCAGCGAGGCAGAAAGTGCACGTCGCCACGTAGAAGACCCCGACCTTCCCCACGTCCACGTCTATGGCGCTGAGTCCCAGGTCTACATCCAGCCCGGGGCGTCTCACGCAGGTGCCAAGAACGGCAATACCGCACCGCTCCTGGGCCCGGACGCGCAGTCGTCGATGCTGACCCAGATCTACTCCCACGGACTCGCCCAGGCCAAGGTCAGCTTCTTCGTCAGCATTGTCTTCGGCATGGTCGGTTCAGCGGTTCTCCTGACTGGGGTCGGACTGGCAATCGTGCACGCCGACAGCAACGGCAGCCGGTACGCAGCGATCGTGACGCAGACCGCTGGAGCAGTCATCGATCTTCTGGCAGGAGTCTTCTTCCTGCAGTCCAA
The DNA here is from genome assembly GCF_036084755.1 of Streptomyces sp. NBC_00370. NCBI lineage: Bacteria > Bacillati > Actinomycetota > Actinomycetes > Kitasatosporales > Streptomycetaceae > Streptomyces > Streptomyces sp. NBC_00370. Next base: position 3,586,206 of record NZ_CP107968.1, on the reverse strand, counting down.
CCGCACGCGTCGAGACATGGGTGCGCAAGGCGTGATGCTCCGTGATGACGGCCGGTTCGACCGTCGGCTGAAGGCCGCCGGTGTGCTATCCGACAACATCAGCGAAGAACCTCTTCGCAACCAGGTGCGGGCCCAGATGGCTCTGCAACTTGTTGGTGGTCAACTAGACGCGTCGGTGGCGGCCGATAGCCCGGATGAAGCCGTTGGCGCGAACACTGAGTCCTCGCCAACGGATGAAACGCCTCCAAGCGGTTCCTAACGCCTTCTTTCATCGGTCAGGAACTCTCGACCGGACTGGGTTGCTATCGAGAGATTGAGTGCAGTTCCGGCGGCGATCGCGGGCGGATATGTCGACCACCAGCTCACGGACTGCCAGGCGACGGCTTCGGCATCCCTACCTCCGTCATGCCCTACCTGAACTCGGCGCAGGCCGCCCATCCCGCATACAGCCAGAGCCTGGAGCTGCTGCGCGAGATGGGCGTCCTGATCGGTTCGTACGAGCCCCACAAGCCGAAGGCCGGCGGTGGCGCGGACCAGTACCGCTGAGAAGAGGCGCTGGAACTGCTTACTCCCAAGCTGTCCGCACCAGCCTGATCAGCGCCGCCGTGCTGGCGGTGCCTGCGGCGGCGGAGGGGCTGCTACCGGGTAGACGGGAGCAGCGGCGCGTTGTGTGGTGCTGCGTGCCTGGCCGCCTGGGCGCGGGGGCCAGGGGCGTGACGGTCGCCGAGGCGGCGGATGCGCCAGGTCAGCGTGCGGGCGGGGCTGCGGGCGTCGTCCAGGGTGCGCTGCCCGAGGGCCTGAACGAGCACGGTCGTCGCGTTGTGTCCGGCAGCCTCGGCTTCGGCGAGCACGGCGGTGAGTGCGTCCCAGGCGGGGTCGTTGAGGATGCGCTCGGCGTGCTCCGGCACGGCCTGCTGGAGGTGGTGGGCGTAGCGGTGCTTCATCTGGGGGCTGGGGGCGCGTTGCGCGAGGCCGGTCAGGACCGGCTCGGCGACCTGGGCGTACGCGAGCTGAAGGTGTACGAGAGCCTGTTCTGCTGCCGCTTCCTGCTGGGCGTGCTGGTGGGTGCGGTGCCAGTGCATGGCGAGCACTACTGCCGTGAGCACGGTGTCCAGCAGCATGGCGATTCCGGACCCGTCGCCGTCCGAGGGCCGGTCTCGCCAGATCGTTTGGATTCCGCGCCGCAGAGCGTGGGTGCTGGCGAGGTCGGCCGCGATGCGGGAGCGGGTGGCGCGCTCGAAGGCGGCAGCGGCTCGTTCCAGTTCGGCCTTCACCGCGGTCGGTGCGTTGATCGGCAGTAGATCCAGCGTTGCGCCGAGTAGGACCAGTTGGCCTTGGGCGGTCTGGTCGTCGCCGTGGGTGAGGTGGTGGGGGATGCGTTCCGCGGCGGCGGTGGCTTGGTGCCATGGGTTGCCCGGCCGGATGGTGACCGGTTCGGGGCTGGTGGTGGCGAGGCTCTTGCGGATCTTGGGCAGAGACAGGTCGGGGGCGAGGGTGGAGCCCGCGTAGAAGACTGGCTCGCCCTTGTCGTTGGTGTCGTGGGGCAGGGCGAAGTTGCAGCCGAGCGCATCACCGGAGGGGCCGCGCTTGAAGCGCACAGCCACTCCTGTGTTCTCCAGCAGTGCGAAGAACTCGGCCTCGTCGGACGCGGCGGCAACCGCGCGGCGTACCCGCAGACGCAGGACGTCGCGGGCGGCGGCGCCCTGGCCCAGGCGCTTGGCCTTGAAGTGCTCCTTGCTGGTGTGGCGCATGGCGCCGGTGCCGTCTCCCGGCTTCAACCGCCGGAGCCCGTAGTCGGCCTCGATCGAGCGGGCCTCACGCTGGACTGCGCGCTGGTCGTAGCCGCGCTCGGGACGGCGGCCGTCGTGGCGTACGAGGGTGGCGGCGATGTGGATGTGGTCGTCGGCGTGACGGACGGCCACCCAGCGGCAGGCTTCCTCATCCCCGTTGGGGGCTATGCCGGCGGCGGCCACCATCCGGCGGGCGATGTCCGCCCACTGCCCGTCGCTGAGGATCGGGTCTTCGGGCGCGGCGCGGACGGGGCAGTGCCACACGGTGTCCCTGGGTGCCTTGTCGCCCAGTATCTTCACGGGCTGATCCAGTTGTGCGACGAGCTGGGCCTCCACATCCTTCGGGTCGCGGTGGGGGCTGCGGCCGGGGTCGGGGGCGAAGCCGTTCCAGGAGGCCACCAGGTGTGGGTCGGTGTGCTCGTTGGCCCGTCCCTTGCCGAAGAGGTAGGCGATGGTGCGTTGTGTGGCTTTCGGGCCCGCGCTGAGGATGATCTTGGGTATCACTGGCTCACCGGGCTTCAGTGACCTGGGCGATGGCGGTGTCCAGTTCGTCGATGGACGCCTCGACGCGGGCCAGGAGCTTTTGGACGGTGGCGGGGTGGGGCCATGCGCCGTCCTTGTTGAGGTGATGGGTGAGCTGATTGAGGTTGCTGCCGATCTTGCCGAGCTGTCCGTTGGCGGCCATGAGCGTCTTCACCATGGCGCGATAGTCGGCAACAGCTGCGGTGGGGTCGCCGGCACGGGCAGCGGCGAGCGAGCACTCGGCCACGTAGCCACCGGTCGCCATGCCGCTCAGAGCAGCGGCGTTCTTGACGAGGACGAACTCGTGGTCGTTGTAGCGGGGGTGGACGCGGCGCTCGCGCAACTGCTTGTCACGCAGACGGCGACGCGGCGCTGGCTGCTGCGGCACGCTCGACGATGGCTTGGTGCCTCCTGACCCGGCCGGCTCCCCGGGGCCGGCCGACTCCGGTGCCGCCTCGGCGCCGGATGCCTCCGCCTCCCCTGGGGCGGAGGACGGGTAAGGACTCCTTACCCGACAACTTGCTCCGTCGGAAGCAGCCCGTCCGAATGCCTGCCGCACACGTTCCGTCAGCACAGGCGACTTCGTCAGCGGTATCGGTTCCTTACTGCGGTGTGGGTCGTGCGTCATGAGTGATGCTCCAGACGAAGGTGGGGCGGGCTCTTGGGCCCGCGAGCTACGAGCGGTCACACGGACCCGTCCATAGGTGTGATGAGCCAGTAGTGACCGGCTGGGCCGGGTGACCGGAACGGGTTCCGGTCACCCGGCAGGTTCCTGGTCAGCCGCTGGCTGGACCGCTTTCGGCGGAGGCTGTGAGTTCGTTCCGGAGGACGTTCGTCACCTCGGTCAGCCGCTCGCTGGAAATGGGAAGGCCCTTGTCCTCAACTGCCTTCCGGACAATGGACCGGGTGGCTTTTCCCTGCTCAGCACAGGCAGCCCTGCCGATCTCCACGAGATCCCCGAGCGGGGCGCCGGGCGGGCGGCCACCGCGGGCCTTGGTCTCCGCAACCTCCGCAGGAGGTTGCGGAGACCAAGCGGGCACGGCGACCGGTGGCTCGGTGAGCTCGCTGGGTTCTGCTGGCTCCGCTGGTATTCCGGCGGAGCGGAAGGGTGTGGTGGCCGATGCCCTCAACACCTGCCCGGAACCTGCGGTCGGGTGCTGGTCCACGAGCTGGTGGATCTGCCGCATCAGTACGGCGAAGGCCACCATTGCGGCTGCCGGTGGAACCGCGGCCACCACGTAATCGAGGAACGGAACGTCACCGGTATCGCGTGTGCCGCTGACCCCGGCAACGTTCAAGGCGATGGAGCCCACAGAACCGATGGCGGTCACGGCGATGGCCCATCGGTCGGTGACCCGGCGCAGCCCTGCGCGGAGCATGAGCAGCTCACCCGCGACGATGAACGCGTCCAGGGTCGCGGGCCATGCCCAGCGGCGGACCGGTGAACCTCCCAGGCCATGCTGCCCGGCGACATCGGCCAGGTGCGCGTAGGAGAGACAGAACGCTCCGGCGGTCAGGGCGACGATGACGATGCCGGCCGCGATGAGCGCGTATCGCTCGGCAGCACCCTGGGACGCTGCTGGCCGTCCTTCGGCCGTCCGATTGCTCGGCTGGTCGTGGTGCAGGGGTGAGAGGGGAGGGGTGGACAAGCAGGTGCTCCTGGGGGTGGTGTGGTGCGTCTTTGGCGTCTTGGCCGTTGCAAGTGCAGGTCAGGGCGGTACGGCAGCGGCTCCGGCTCTCCGTCTCGGTGGTACCACCAGCGTCTTCAGCTCTGTCGAAGTACGGCGGAGGCGGTTCGCCGTGCCAGCACCCGGCTGGCGGGACAGGGGTGTCTGTCCCGAGTCGGGACAGCGCATTGCGTCTTCCGTCTCGCCGCCCATGGCTGTGACCTGCACTGATACGGCAAGGACGCACAAGACGGTGAAAGACGGATCTCGGCAGCGTCTTGGGCGGCCCCGCCGGTAGTCGTGATCGCGTTGCCGTCTTGCCCCCGGTCGCCGTCTCGCCTGCAGGCCGTTTGACCTGCGAGATCACGGCAGGGACGGCAGGGACGGCAGCCAGGGCGGTGGGCCTCAGCCCCTGTCGGGGGCGGGGTGGGTGTCGAGGGGGTGGACGGTGGGGCAGTACCGCCGCCAGCTGTCGAGGAACTTGTTGCGCGTGTAGCCCTTGCGCTGCGTTCCGTCGGCCATCCGGACGTTGCCCGGCCCCACACCGAAGCTCCGCAGCAGCCTGCCCAGCTCGCGGGCGTTCAGCCCGCCGCGTCCCCACTCCGCCCACGGGCCCTCGGGGTCCTGGCGCAGGTGATGGAGGAGTTCCTCGGTGGAGAGACTGTCCACTTCCCTCTGGGCGGCGAAGATCCGACGGATGTCGGCGAGGATCCGTGCGCCGCCGGGATTGTCCTCCTCGGCGACCACTTCGGCAGCAACCATCCGCGCGCACGCCACTCGGGCTCGGCGCGGCCAGGACCCCCCGGCCAGCTCGGCGACGATCACCAAGGGCTCCCAGGTGTCGGCTGCACGGTCCTCGACCGGCATGTCCGGCTCAAGGATCGCGGCCTCCTCCAGAAGCGGGCGGGCCCACGCGTCTATCCGGTCGCGCAGCTCGTGCAGGGCAGGAATGTCACGACGAGAGCGGAATGGCTTCACCCTCTCCCCTTCGGCCCGCCGACGCATCCGGATCACGACCGACCGGTCCATGATCGTGTCGGGCAGGTCGCCGATCCCCGCGATGGCCGCCATGGCGAAGGTGGCGAACTTGTGCGGCGTGTGGTCGTTACCGACGACCCGAGTCACGTAACGCCCACGCTGATGACCGGCGTTGAGCAGGCCACGCGTCTCCTCGTTCCGCTCCGCCTGCTTCGGCGTACCGAAGATGGTGTCCGCCTCGTCCACGAGAAGGGTCGGCGGCTCCTCCTCGGTGATCGAGCGGAAGATCGCCGCCGGCGTGGTGTTGATCGTCAGCATCGGCTCGTGAACCGTCTCGGTCAGCACGTCCAGGAGCCGCGACTTGCCGCACCGCTTCGCCGGCCCCACCACCGCCAGACGCGGCGCGTGCTGCCACGCGGGCTGCAGGTGCGTGGCCACCACCCACAAGGTGATCGCATCGAGCGCCTCCGCTGACGGCAGGATCACGAACTGCGCTATCTGGGCATGCAGTTCCTCCAGCAGCACGGAGCCCTGCGTCGGCTCAGCATCGGGCATGTCCTCCAGCCCGCTCGGAGCCTGCGCCTCGGCGGCGCTGTCGGCGGCCGAACCGGCGGTCAGGCCCGGATCGGTGTCCACGGGCTGAGCAGCGCTCAGGTGGGCACCCGGCCGGCCAGGGATGGCGGTCGTGGGCCAGCTCGCCTTGACGGGCTCGGAATAGTCCTTGGGGTCCTCGGGTTCCACTGGGCAGCTCCTCGTCTGGCGGTGGCGGGCTCGCCCGCCCTTTCCGCCGGGTCGGTTCTCATCGGATCGCTGGGGAGCTACGGGGCCTCCGGCGTTGCACCGCCGGGGGCTCTCCCCCTTCCCGCAGGCACTGAGGTACCGCGAGGGACCACGGACAGTACGGTCACGCCCGGCCACAGTCCAGCATTTCTGTGTCAGCTCAGCGCAGAATCGTCTGCTACGCTCCCGCCCTCTCACGCGGCCAGACCCAACAGGATCAGCAGATCCGCGGTCACGACCCGATAGGCGTTGCCCAGCCGCAGGACCTTGCACGGGTACGCCCCGCGCTTCGCCAACTCATACCCCTTGCTCCGCCCGAGCCCAAGGGCGCGGTTGCTGGTTTCGAGGTCAACGGCCACCGGTAGGGCCAGCAGGTCCTCACGGCTCATCCCCTTCGCCAACCCCGCCGTGGTGTTTTCGCGCATGCGCCATCCCCTTCGGTACAGCCGTCGGCGAACGCGGGCATCACGTCCGGCTCCAGGCAGCCACCAATAAGAATCCACAAGCTAATGTGTCTGTATGACACAACGCGGTGTAGATGATGAAGCGGACGACTTCCCGGAGTGGGTGGACCGTGTCCAGGCGAACGTGGCCGGCGAAGTCCGCCGCAGACGAAAGGAGATGGGATGGAGCGCGCAGGAACTCGCCGACCGGTGCGAGCAGCTCGGGCACCCGATCCCACGCAACGTGATCGCCAACATGGAGTCCGGCCGCAGGGCCGGCCTGCCATTGGTGGATGTCCTGGTCCTGGCCGCTGCCCTGGACACATACCCGGCCTGCCTGATCTTCCCGGTCGGCTACGTCGAACAGACCCAGGAACTCCCCTTCGAGCACCTCGTGCCGACCTGGGACGCCCTGCGGCGCTTCACCGGCGAGCAGGAAGTACCGGGGCACGACGCCGGCCTCGTGCCCGACTTCGAAATTCACGCCAGCCTCGTGAGCACCGCCCTCGCTGCGCTCGACGAAGAAGAGCAGGCACGGTTCGCCGCCAAGACGGCAACCAGCCGCGCCCAGCAGGAAGAAGCCGAACGCAAGCGGACCGAGTACGCCGACCGAGCCGTCTCCGCGAAGTACAACCTTCGCTACCTCCGCCGAGACCTCCTCGACGACGGGGCCACCCCGCCCGATCTCCCACCCGCACTCCACGACGTCGACCCGCCCGAATGGGCCCCCGATACCACCACGGAGGAACGCCCTTGAAGGGATCCACCCACCGCCGCTGCTACTGCCGCGACGCCGAGACCGGCAAGCCGCTCGGCAAGAAGTGCCCCAAGCTCACCAGCCGCAAGCACGGCTCCTACTCCATACGCCAGGAGCTCCCACCCCGAGCCGATGGAATCCGCCGATCCTTCAGCCGTGCCGGCTACGAGAGCATCAAGGCTGCCCAAGTCGACCTCGACCACATACGGGCGCTTCTCGGCCTCGCCGACTCTGATGACTCCGAAGGTCTAGATCAGATTGCCGAGTTGCTGGAGAAGGTGGCAGACGAGAAGGCTCCGCTACCGGACATCGAGGCGACCCGTCGGCGCCTGAGCCACGGCCTGGACCTCACCAGCCGCCTCACGGTCGGCGAGTGGCTGGACATCTGGCTGGCGGGCAAGAAGGGGCGGCAGAGTGCAATCAGCCGCGACGAGAGCAATATTCGCGTCCACCTTCAGCCGCGCATCGGGCACGTACGGCTCGACCGCCTTCGGGTCACTCACCTCTCGGAGATGTTCGAGGCCATAGCCGAGGCCAACGTCGAGATCGCCGAGGGGAACGCCGCACGACGCAAGGCGTTCGAGGACCTTGCACAGATCCCATGGAAGGGACGCGATCCCCGATCCCGACGCAAGGCCATGAAGGCGGCCATCGCCGAGATGGATCCCTACCGTCGCATCGTCGGTCCGGCGACGCGGCAACGTGTTCGCTCGACGCTGCGGGCCGCGTTGAACGCGGCGATCGCTCAGCAGCTGATCACATTCAACCCGGCCTCCCACGTCGAGTTGGAGGCCGGCAGGCGCCCCAAGGCGCTTGTGTGGACCGAGGAGCGCATCCTCCATTGGAAGCGCACCGGCGAGAAGCCCTCGCCGGTGATGGTCTGGACGCCGGAACACACCGGCCTTTTCCTCGACCATGTAGCCGAGGACCGGCTGTACGCGCTGTTTCACCTGGTCGCCTTCCGCGGACTTCGGCGAGGCGAGGCGTGCGGTCAGAGGTGGACCGACACCCACCTGGACGCCGGGCTCCTCACGGTCGCCAAGCAACTCGTGGTGAACGGCTGGGAGGTGTACGAGGACGACCCGAAGACGGACGCCGGAGCGCGCACCATCGCCCTCGACTCCGACACGGTCCAGGCCCTCACACGGCACCGTGCCCAGCAGGACAAGGACCGCAAGGAGTGGGAGAGCGCCTGGGTGGAGACCGGAAGGGTCTTCACCCGCGAGAACGGAGAACTGCTCCACCCTGCCAACGTCACACGGCGGTTCATCGAACTGCACGAGGAACTCGGTCTACCGCCGATCCGGCTCCACGACCTCCGTCACGGTGCCGCCACCCTGGCTCACGCAGCCGGTGCCGGCCTGAAGGACATCCAGGAAATGCTCGGCCACTCCTCGATCACCATCACGTCGGACACGTACACGAGCCTGCTCCCCGAAGCGGATCTGGCAATCGCAGAGGCTGCGGCCCGGCTTGTGCCGCGAGCGCGCACAGCCCCTGAGAACACCGCTCCCGAAGCGGAGGCCGAGCCCGACGGTGCGGAGTAGGAGTTCGAGGCCGAGTAAGGCCCCCACTCTGGGGGAGAGAACGCATCACAGAGCGGTAACGCCTCGTGCCCCCCACAGGCTTCGAAACTGCGACACCCGCTCTATGAGCTGGGATCGAATCCTCGCCGAGTAGTGCCCGAGTCTGCCGCGTGGTGCTGTCCTCGGCCTGGTCAGCGCCATGCGGCTATGCACTCGGTCCTGCTCGTGACACCTGGTGCTGGAGCTGTCCGTTCACACGTCGCTCATGCATGTCAGGAGTGGGGGTGCCCTGTAGGGGCGCGGTCGAGGGGAAGTTGCCTGTCCGACGCCCGGGCCCACAGGAGCGACGCCGCCGCTCTAACATTGGGCCGCTGGTCGTCCCATGCTTTGCGGCCGGGACGATGCGTGCCCCGGGGAGGAGATGCCTCGGCCCTTCTTACTTATAGGGGTGAACGTGCCCCGTATCCTCACAAGGACGTGATGAAGCAGCCATCCGGCTTGCTGCGAGGCTTGCACGAGAGGCTGGCGGCCCATGGTGATGACCGATTACAACGTCAGCGACCACTGGTCCGCCGACGATCCAGACTGGCTGAAGTCCCTCGTCTCATCGCTCGATCGCCGCCACGGCGGCAGCACTGTCGTACCGCTCACCGTGCTTGTAGAGGAAGTCCTGCAGTGGGTGGAGCTTGCCAGCGGCGTCGATGCCTGGAAGAACTCCGCTAACCGAAGGTCGCTCCAGCTCGACCTCGACGAGTCGATCCGTGCGCTCGGAACCTCGCTCCGAGCGCGCATTGACACACCGCTCCAGCGATTCCAAACCGTCTTCTCACAGCTCACCGGAAGCACTGCAGAGACCTTGAAGCAGGCGCCGGGTACCCGCACCGCCGCCTCCTGGACCAACGTCATCGAGACTGCGAAGGGCCTCCTCGAAGCGCTCGAGGCAGACGAAGCTGTCCGCATCAGCTGGGATGACCTTGTGGCCACCGCGCAGGACCGCACCTTGGAGGGCCGGGAATACCGGCAGATCGCCGAACTGCTCTTCGATCAGCTGCGCAGGCGCGGTCTCAGTGCAGAGGGAATCTTCCGCGATCTGGTCTCGATAGTCGGATTCGGTCGTGACCCCAACGACATCCCCATCGGCCAGCAGAATGTGCCGCTGCCGCAACGGATCGCGAGGGCCCGAACCCACATCGGCACTCCGGCCCCGGTCGAGCCGATCGTGGTGTGGCTCGGCTACCAGGGCGAGGCTTTCATGCACCTCTCTGCCGGGCGGGTGTCCTTCATCAATGCCCACTGGGCGGTTCCCAACGCCATGCCCGAGCGCCAAGACTTCGAGCACAAGGCGGAGCTCTGGGAGCTGGTGCAGCACGGTGGCATCTTTGAGGTCGCGAAGAAGGTCGACGAGGAGTCCGACGTCGACTTCCTGGTGCGTGTTGACCTCGGCAATACCACGCTATCTGGTGCGTTGGAGCGTGCCGTTCATGTGGTGAACACGATCCTCAACGTCTCGATCCACAACTCCGGTGGTGTCCGCCCGCACCTCGCTCAGTACGGGGTCCTGCGTTCCGGCAAGGCGGGTCCTCTCAGCTGGCTTGTCTCCCAACGTCAGGCTGCCTTCCCAGATGATCGTTACGGTGAAAGTATTACCGCGGACGCGGTCAAGAAGCATGGGCCGCGCATCGCCTCGGCGCTGGCCCGCGAGGAACTTCCCCGGTTCCTCGCGGCCGCACTCGAGGTGCAGACTGCCGCCGACCACCCGTTCAGCCGTGCCATGGCGATGCGCAAGCCGTCCGAAGCAGATATCAGCAGCGTGATCCCCCTCACGGACCGTGTGGTGCAACACGTCGCGGCACACGCTGCGCTCGCCCCTAACGACCTGTTCAACCTCCTCGGCGAGCGCTGGCCCCACATTCGGTGGCTTACCGACGTGCAGCAAGCCGTTGGTATGTGCCTGCTCGGCGGTGGGAACCAGAGTGCACTGCGCAACGAGCTGACCCGAGAATGGCTTGCGGACAAACCGTCGCGCCCGTGGATTCTCTTCGTCGCCGACCGCTGCGGTGATCTCCTCTCGCTGTGCCGCATCGAGTCCGAGCGCGCCTGGATCAGGCGAATGTTCGGCAGCGTGAGCGACCATGCCGAGTACAGCGCCCTGATTGCGAACTACACCGCCGAGAGTGCGGTGTTGAAGGCCAGGCGGAGCCGTGTTCGCAACGCCTTGGTGCACGGGAATCCCGCCAGCTTTCCGATTGTCGCGTCCGTGCACGAGTACGCCGAGTTCCTGAGCCGCAGCGCGCTCAACCGTGGTCTCGAGTCTTACGTTCAGGGCACGGCGCCCGCTGCCGCACTCAGGCAAGAGTCGGAGGAGTTCACTGCGATGCAGGGAGGCCAAGACGCCGCCAGCTACTGGCGGACTCGTCGCACAGCTACGGCCTCGTCGTAGGTATGGATCGGGGGCATCGTGACTTCCTCGTGCCTCTCCGACCAATTCGCACACTCGGGCTGTCAACTGAGGTTGAACTCGTGACGTCGCCCAGGCTGGGGGCCTTGTGGACGTTGAGGTGTCCCAGATGAGCACGATCGGGCCGTTAAGTTGCTGGTGGGCTGCGGTCAGCAGGTCCCGATATTCGCGCCAGGTGAGGTTCTTGCGCCCGTCACGCCGGCCATCATTCAGGTGAGGCCGGTAGATCAGCATGGGCTGATGGCCGGGTTTGTAGCAGGGCGGCTCGCGGCAAGCAGGGCCAGCGCAGCGGGATCCTTCCGATCGCGTAGGGGGAGACCGTCGGCTCCGTCCTGTAGGCGTCTTCCAGCGACGGGTGGCGCGTGTGCAGACCGTGGTCACGGTGAGCTGGCGGAGGTGGGTGAGGAAGGTTCTGGGGGCCGACAGTGCGAAGTTGGCACGAGCTTGCTCCCCGAGGCGGACCTGACGATCGCGGAGGCCGCGGCCCCGCTCGTGTCGCGAGCGCGATTCACTGCCGAGACACCCGTTCCGGGGCGGGCGCACAGCCCGGTGAGGCCGACGAGTGCGTGCCGACCGGTGCTGCTCCGTGGGGCCAAATTGGGGCGGCAACTCCCCCGTCCGCTCACGCACCGCTCACGCAAACGGCCCCGGACGAGAAGTCCGAGGCCGAGTAAGACCCCTCCCTGGGGGAGAAACCCCAGGTCAGAGCGGTAATACGTTGTGCCCCCGGCAGGATTCGAACCTGCGACACCCGCTTTAGGAGAGCGGTGCTCTATCCCCTGAGCTACGAAGGCGGGGCTTCGTGGAAGCCTCCGGGGACAGGTTAGCGGATGTTCGGGGGTGGCTGGGGGGTCCGGGCGCTGGCCCGGGGGGTCGGTAGGGTCGGAGGCCGGTGGGGCGGAGTGCGAGGAGTGTGGCGGCGATGGTGCAGGCACCGACCTTTCGGGACGTGGAGGCCGCGGCGGTGCGCGGGGCTTCCGTGGTGCACCGGACGCCCGTGTTGCGGTCGCGGCTGCTCAACGAACAGCTCGGCGCCGACGTGGTGTTCAAGTGTGAGAACTTCCAGCGCGTCGGCGCGTTCAAGTTCCGTGGGGCGTACAACGCGCTCGCGCAGTTCAGCCCCGAGCAGCGGAAGGCCGGGGTGGTGGCCTATTCGTCGGGGAACCACGCCCAGGCGGTCGCGCTCTCCGCGCAGCTGCTGGGCATTCCCGCGACCATCGTCATGCCGCACGACGGCCCCGCGTCGAAGATCGCCGCGACCAAGGCGTACGGCGGCCAGGTCGTCCCGTACGACCGGTACACCGAGGACGTCGTGGAGATCACGCGCGCGCTCGCCGATGAGCGCGGGCTGACGTTCGTCCCGCCGTTCGACCATCCGCATGTGATCGCGGGGCAGGGCACCGTCGCCCGTGAACTGTTCGCCGAGGTCGGTGAGTTGGACGCGCTGTTCGTGCCGCTCGGCGGTGGCGGGCTGCTGTCGGGTACGGCGCTGGTGGCGCGCGAGGTCGCGCCGGGGTGCCGGTTGTACGGGGTCGAGCCGGCGGCCGGCGACGACGGGCGGCAGTCGTTGCGGCAGGGGCGTCTCGTGCGGATCGAGACGCCGAAGACCATCGCGGACGGCGCGCAGACCCAGCATCTGGGCGAGCACACCTTCGAGATCATCCGCCATGCGGTCACCGACATCCGCACCGTGACCGACGACGAACTCGTCGACGCCATGCGGGCCTTCGCCACGTACATGAAGCTCGTCGTGGAGCCCACCGGCTGTCTCGGGTTCGCCGCCGTGCGCGGGGCGGCCGACGAGTTGCGTGGGCAGCGGGTCGGTGTGGTGATCAGCGGCGGCAACATCGACCTCGACCGGTACGCGGCGCTGCTGGCCGCCGCGTGACCGGCGCGCGCGGGTGACCAGCGTCTTCGACTTATTGGTCCATACCAAAGCCTTGACACGCGATGCCTTCACTTCTTAAATCACGAGTGAGCCATGTCACTCCGTCAGTGATTGGCATGGGCATGACACACCCCCCATGTGTGAAGAAGGGTCGTCGCCCGATGATCAGGAACAGCTGGAACAGACCTCGCCCCAGGAAGGCCCGCCCGCTGCTGCTCGCACTGCTGGCCGGGCTGCTCGGCCTGGTCGCCACCGCCACCACCGGCGGCGGGGCCGTCGCGGCGCAAGCCGCCCCGGCCGCACCCGCGTTCAAGGTGCTGGCCTTCTACGACGGTACGTACGACGCCGCCCACATCGACTTCGTCAAGGAAGCCAACGCGTGGTTCCCGCAGACGGCGGCCGCCAACAACTTCTCGTACACCGCCACCAACAACTGGGACCAGCTCACCAACGCGAGCACCCTCGCCCAGTACCAGGTCGTGCTGTTCCTCGACAACGCCCCGCACACCGCCGCCCAGCGCGCCGGGTTCGAGCAGTACATGCGTAACGGCGGCGGCTGGATGGGCTTCCACGTCTCCGCCTTCACCACCGACGCCGGCGAGTGGCCCTGGTACTACAACGAGTTCCTCGGCTCGGGCAACTTCCAGACCAACACCTGGGGCCCGGAGGCCGCGACGCTGAAGGTCGAGGACCACTCGCTGCCCAACACCGCCGGGCTGCCCGCGACGTTCACCTCCGCCGTCAGCGAGTGGTACAGCTGGAGCAACGACCTCAGGCAGAACCCGAACATCAAGATCCTGGCGTCCGTCGACCCGGTGAGCTTCCCGCTCGGCACCGACCCCAACCAGGACTGGACCAGCGGCTACTACCCGATCCTGTGGACCAACACCAACTACAAGATGGTGTACGCCAACTTCGGGCACAACGACATGAACTACAGCACCAACCAACGGCTCTCGTCCACGTTCGCCAGCGCCACCCAGAACAAGTTCCTCGTCGACAGCCTCAAGTGGCTCGGTACGGGATCGGTGGGCGACGGCGGTACGACGCCGCCGTCCGGGCCGATATCCGAGACCGCCTGGTACTCGCTGGTGAACAGCGGCAACGGCAAGTGCGTGGACGCGAAGGCCGCCGCCACCGCCAACGGCACCCCCGTCCAGCAGTACGCCTGCAACGGCACCCAGGCGCAGCAGTACCAGGTGCGCGCCACGGACGGCGGCTTCTCGCGGATCGGTGTCCGGGCCGACCCGCAGCAGGTCATCGACGTCACCAACGTGTCCACGGCCGACAACGCGCCGCTCCAGCTGTGGAGTTACTCCGGCGGCACCAACCAGCAGTGGAAGGCGGTGGCCGAGTCCTCCGGCGCCTACCACTTCACCACCCGCGCCACGGGCAAGTGCCTCAGCGCCCCGGCGAGCGCGGCGGACGGTGTGCAGCTCGTCCAGCGTGCCTGTGACGGCTCGGCGGCCCAGTCGTTCAAGCTGCTCCAGCAGTCGTAACGGGGGACGTATCGCCGCACGTAGCTGACCTCGGCGCCGCTTCGGTGGTGTCGAGGTAGTTACGTTCTCTTGATAAGCCTATTGTTACTACTTATGGATGAAGAGATTGGAGCGGCGCTCCGCCTGTCCGTCGCCCGGATCGCCCGGCGGCTGCGCCAGAAGCACGCCGTCGGCGACGTGACCCTCTCCGAGGTGTCCGTGCTCTCCCGGCTCAGCCGGGACGGCGCCGATTCCCCCGGCTCCCTCGCCGACCTCGAACGGGTACGTCCGCAGGCGATGGCGACGACGCTCGCCGCACTGGAGGAGCGCGGGCTCGTCCTGCGCACCCCGGACGCCGCCGACGGCCGCCGCGCCGTGATGACGGTGACCGACCAGGGCCGCAAGGTGCTGATCGACCGGCGCTCCGAGTCCGTCCAGCGGCTCACCACCGTCCTGAACGAGGAGTTCACCGACGACGAGCGCGCTGCGCTGCGGGGCGTACTGCCGTTGCTCGACCGGCTGGCGGAGCGGCTGTGACGGCCGAGCGCAAGGGCCCCGGCGGCAAGGGCCCCGACGGCAAGAGCCCCGGCAGCGAGGGCCCCGAGGGCAAGGGCCCCCGGCCGAAGGGCCGCGCCGCCAGGGAAGCGGCCCGGGGGCCCGTCACCGACCGCTACAAGTGGGTGGCGCTGTCCAACACCACCCTCGGCGTCCTGATCGCCACGATGGACAGCTCCATCGTGATCATCTCGCTGCCGGCGATCTTCCGGGGGATCGACCTCGACCCGCTCGCGCCGGGGAACATCGGCTATCTGCTCTGGATGATCCTGGGCTATCTGCTCGTCTCGGCCGTGCTCGTCGTCGTACTGGGCCGGCTCGGGGACATGTTCGGCCGCGTCAAGATGTACAACCTCGGCTTCGTGATCTTCGCCTGCGCCTCGATCGCCCTGTCGCTCGACCCGTTCAAAGGCGGCAGCGGCGCGCTCTGGCTGATCCTGTGGCGGGTGGTGCAGGCCGTCGGCGGCTCGATGCTGACGGCGAACTCCGCCGCCATCCTCACGGACGCCTTCCCGTCCGGGCAGCGCGGCATGGCGCTCGGCATCAACCAGGTCACCGCACTGGCGGGACAGTTCCTCGGTTTGCTCGCCGGCGGGCTGCTCGCCGTCGTCGACTGGCGTGCGGTGTTCTGGGTCAGCGTCCCGATCAGTGTGATCGGCTCCATCTGGTCGTACCGCAGCCTGCGCGAGACCGGCACCCGCAAACCGGGCCGGATCGACTGGTTCGGCAATGTCACCTTCACCGCGGGCACGGGCATCCTGCTCGCCGCGATCACGTACGGCATCCAGCCGTACGGCGGGAACGCGACCGGCTGGTCCAACCCCATGGTGCTGGGCGGGATCTTCGGCGGGATCTTCCTGCTGATCGTGTTCTGCTTCGTGGAGACGCGGGTCAAGGAGCCGATGTTCCAGCTCGCGCTGTTCCGGGTGCGGGCGTTCGCCGCCGGCAACCTCGCCGCGCTGCTGACCGCCATCGCCCGCGGCGGGCTCCAGTTCATGCTGATCATCTGGCTCCAGGGCATCTGGCTGCCGCTGCACGGCTACGACTTCGAGGACACCCCGCTGTGGGCCGGCGTCGCGATGCTGCCGCTCACGGTCGGGTTCCTGATCGCGGGCCCGGTGAGCGGCTACCTGTCGGACCGCTTCGGCGCCCGGCTGTTCTCGACCGGCGGGCTGCTGCTGGTCGCGGCCTCGTTCGGGGGGCTGCTCACCCTGCCGGTGAACTTCAACTACTACCTGTTCGCCGCGCTGTTGCTGCTCAACGGGCTCGGGCAGGGGATGTTCTCCTCGCCCAACACCTCGGCGATCATGGGCAGTGTCCAGCCGGAG
The DNA here is from genome assembly GCF_036084755.1 of Streptomyces sp. NBC_00370. NCBI lineage: Bacteria > Bacillati > Actinomycetota > Actinomycetes > Kitasatosporales > Streptomycetaceae > Streptomyces > Streptomyces sp. NBC_00370. The sequence goes on along the minus strand of NZ_CP107968.1, from coordinate 3,570,036 downwards.
TACCGCGGGGTCGCCTCCGGGATGCGCTCCACGTTCCAGAACTCCGGTACGGCGCTGTCGATCGGTGTGTTCTTCTCGCTGATGATCTCCGGCCTCGCCTCCTCGTTGCCGCACACCCTCAACTCAGGCCTCCAGGCCCAGGGGGTACCGGCGGCGACGGCGGACCAGGTCGCGTCGCTGCCACCGGTGAGCACCCTCTTCGCGACCTTCCTCGGCGACAACCCGATCGGACATCTGCTGGCGCCGAGCGGAGTGCTGGACAAGCTCTCGCACGCCCAGGTCACCAAGCTGACCGGGCACAGCTTCTTCCCCCAACTGGTCTCGGGTCCTTTCCACGACGGACTCGTGATCGTCTTCAGCGTGGCCGCGGGCATGGCTCTGGTCGCCGCGGTCGCCTCCCTGCTGCGCGGTGGGCACCAGCGTGCCGACCAGCAGCCTCCCTCGGGCCAGGGCCCGGACCAGGGCCCGGACCAGGGCCCGGACCAGAACCCGGGCAAGGACCCGGGCAAGAATGAGAAAGGACAGCCCAAATGGCGAAAAGCGCCCTCCTCGTGATGGACGTCCAGCGCGGCATCACGGACCGGTTCGACGGGGACGCCGGCTATCTGCCACGGCTGCGCCGGGCCGTCGACGCGGCCCGCGCCGCCGACATCCCGGTGGTGTACGTCGTGGTCGGCTTCCGGCAGGGGCACCCCGAGGTCAGCGCCCGCAACAAGACGTTCGGGGCGGTCGCCGCGCACGTCGCGGCCTCCGGTGCGCCGGGCGGTTTCACGGACGACGATCCGCAGGCGCAGATCCACCCCGATGTCGCGCCGCGCCCGGGTGACGTCGTCGTCACGAAGAAGCGGGTCAGCGCCTTCGCGGGCAGCGATCTCGATCTCGTGCTGCGCGCCGGGGAGATCGACCAGCTCGTCCTCACCGGCATCGCGACCAGCGGTGTCGTCCTGTCGACCCTCCGCCAGGCCTCCGACCTCGACTTCGGCCTCACGGTGCTGGAGGACGGCTGCCTCGACTCCGACCCCGAGGTGCACCGGGTGCTCACCGACAAGGTGTTCCCGCGCCAGGCGGACGTCGTGACGGTGGACGAGTGGGTCGCGACCGTCGGCAAGTGATCGGCAGTGATCGGCAGTGATCGGCAAGTGTGACCGGCAAGTGCAAGTGATCGGTAGGTAAGGGGCTGTGACGCCGTGCCCGTGCCCGGTTGACCGCGTACCGGGCGCGGGCATAGCGTCACCGGGTCACTGAGCAAGCGCTTAGGCCTAGGAAGGTGCTCCAGGTGCCCGTGCCCCACACCGAAGCCGAGGCCGGCGCCGCGCTGACCGCACCCGGCGCGCCCTTCGCCGTCGTACGCGCCGAGGACGGCTCGCTGATCTACGAGAGCGGCCCGCGCACCCTGCGCGAGTTCGTCGAGGCCACGTGGGCGTACGGCGACCGGCCGTTCCTCGTCGGCGAGAGCCGCACGTACACCTACGGCGAGTTCTTCGCCGCCGCCACCGCGCTCGCCAACCGCTTCGCCGGCCCGTACGGGCTGCGCCCCGGCGACCGCGCCGCCATCGCGATGCGCAACCACCCCGAGTGGCAGATCGCCTTCTGGGCGACGCAGCTCGCCGGTCTCGTCGCCGTACCGCTCAACGCCTGGTGGACCGAGGACGAGTTCCGCTACGCCCTGGCCGACTGCGAGCCGCGCGTGCTGCTGGTGGACGGGGAGCGGCTGCCGCGCGTCAGCGGCTGGGCGCGGAGTGCCGGGGCGCGGACGGTGGTCTTCCACGCCCTACGTGACGACGAGGCGCAGGACGGCGTCGAGCGGTACGAGGACCTGCCGGCCCCCGATCCGGCCGCCGCCCCGCCCGACGTAGAGGTACGGGCCGAGGACGACGCCACGATCATCTACACGTCCGGCACGACGGGCCGGCCGAAGGGCGCGGTCGCCACGCAGCTCGCCCAGGCGGGCGCGGCGACGAACCCCCGCTACCTCGCCGCCGTCGCCGCGCTCGGCCGCGGCGAGATCCCGGGCCAGGGGCCCGCGCCGGTCGGCCTGATGACGTTCCCCTTCTTCCATGTGGCGGCCTTCACCAGCGTCTACTCGGTGATGGCGGCGGGCGGGACGCTCGTCCTGATGCGCAAGTGGGACGCGGGGCGCGCCCTGGAACTGATCCGTGAACACCGGGTGACCTACTTCGCCGGCGTCCCGTCCACCGCTCTCCAGCTGCTGGACGCGGCTGTCGCGGCCGACGACGACCTGCCGACGCTCGCCATGCTGAACACCGGCGGCGCCGCAGCCCCGCCCGGCCTCGTGGGCCGGATCACCGACCGTTACGGCGAGCGCGTCGAACCGCGCAACGGCTACGGCCTCACCGAGACCTGCGGCGGGGTGACGGCCAACTTCGGCGCCGCCTACCGCGCCTTTCCCGGCAGCGTGGGCCGGCCCACCCCGGTCACGGAGACCCGCGTCGTCGACCCGACGGGCGCGCCGCTGGAGGCGGGCGAGGTGGGGGAGCTGTGGCTGAGGGGCCAGTCGCTGGTACGGGGCTACTGGGGCGACCCGGAGGCGACGGTGGAGGCGGTCACCCCCGACGGATGGTTCAGGACGGGCGATCTCGCGACGGTGCGCGAGGGGCGCGTCAGCATCGTGGACCGGATCAAGGACATGGTCGTACGGGGCGGCGAGAACGTGTACTGCGTGGAGGTCGAGGCCGCGCTGTACGACCATCCGGACGTCCTCGAAGCGGCCGTGGTCGGCGTACCGCACCCGGTGCTCGGCGAGGAGGTCGTGGCCGTGGTGCAGCTCAGGCCGGCCGCCACGGCGGGGGTGGACGAACTGCGCGCGTACTGCGCCCTGAGCCTCGCCCCGTTCAAGGTGCCGGCGCACGTACTGCTGCGGGCGGACCCACTGCCGCGCAACGCGACGGGCAAGGTGCTCAAGCGCGAGTTGCGCGCCGCGTCACGCGCCGCGACCGGGCCCCTGGGCGGGCCGGGCGCCACCTGACCCGGCCGAGCCGCCAAGCCGCAAAGCCGCCGAGTCGCAAAGCCGCCGAGCCGCCGCACCGGCCTCAGGAGCGGGTCACACGTACCCGGTAGTTCCCGCTCGGTTCCTGCGCCAGGACCGTGATCTTGATGTGGTTGTCGTCGTCCGTGAACGACTCGCCCGCCTGGTACGGCGCGTCCGACAGTTCCGCCTGCACGTTCGGCAGCCGCGTGCAGCCGCCGCTGTCCTTCTTGCTGTCCTCGATACTCACCGGGCCCCTGCCGGTGTCCACGGTCGAGTCCACGTGGTAGATCAGCACCCCCGGCTCACACACCGCCTCGTCGTTGCCCGCACGCGTGCGCACCTCCGCCGCGTACCCGGACTGGCCCGACACGGGTATGAAGATCAGCTTGGAGCCGCCGGGGGTGGCCAGCGGCTTCAGTGTGTACTCGCTGGTGCCCGGCGACGAGGCGCAGTTGATCTGGTTGTCGTCGAGCCAGCCGAGCTTCCACTTGTGCCAGCCCAGCAGGTCGTTGTCGGCGCCCCAGTCCTCGGACATGATGTCCCAGTGCCCGACGGCCCCGCCGCCGTCCGTGGTGTACAGGTCGGGCAGGCCGAAGACATGGCCGTTCTCGTGCGGCAGCACCCGAAAGCCGGTCTCCGCGTACGACCCCGACCCGTCGTCCTGGCGGCTGTAGACGAAGGACGTGTTGGACAGCGGCACCCCGTCCGCGTGCGGGGCGTCGTCGTTCCCCGAGAACGTCACGGACAGGACGGTGTCCAGCGCCGAGGGCCCCGCGTTCGGGGTGACCAGGATGTTCACCAGGTCGTACGCGCTGAAGTCCACCCGTGAGTCGGCCTCGCGCACGATGTCCTTGACGAGGTCGTGGTAGCCGGGTTCGTACGGTGAGCCGCGCTCGATCCCGTAGGCGGAGAACGCCTTCGGCATGCGCAGCCAGTCCTTCAGCGGGGCCTCGGGGTGGTAGTCGAGCCGCCCGTAGGAGCTGGTCCTGAACCACTTCGTGGTCTGCGGGAAGAATTCCGCGAGCCGGTCGAGCGCCCGCCCCTTGCCCGGCGCGTCCGGGAAGTCGATCATCAGGTTGAGGGCGTGCACCGTACCGGTGGAGGGCGAGTAGCCGGGCGGAGTCGGCAGCCCCTCGGACATCTGTACGGTCGTCGTGGTGGAGGCGATCCGGCACGGGCCGAGCACCGCGTCGTTGTCCACGGCGGGCCCTGCGGAGGCGCGACTGGCGTTGGGGAGCGTGCCGCTCGCCGTCGTCAGCGCCGCGAGGGTGAGGGCGGCCAGTCCGGCGAGCGCGCCGACCCGACGGGGCCTGCGGTGCCTGCCGTGAGAGCCTCCACGTATCCCGCGCGTGTGCTGCATACGGTCGCCGCCTTCGGGTCACCGGCAGCCGGCCGTCCTGACTGCCCGGGCCGAACGGGAGCGCCCGGGCCGACTGCGCTCTGTTCGATCACCCTGCGTCGCCCGGCGTGTCGGCGCTCGCTGGGTGCGCCGATCGTGGGTACTTCCGGTGCCGGTCGCGGGTTCTTCCGATGGTGTGAGCCAGGTCACGCGATCGAGTGAAATAACCGGGGATCTCTTCCCCGTTTGCACCTGTGTCCGAGCCAAACGGGGAAGCCATCCCCGGTTACGGCCGAGTTACCGCCCACTACGAGGGAAGGCCGACGTGACCGCCACAGCCGCCGTCGAAACCGAAGCGCGCCGGGTTCCCCGACCGCGCGCGGACGCTCTGCGCAACAGGGAGCGGATCGTCGCAGCGGCCCGGGAGATGTTCGTGGAGTACGGGCCCGAGGCCCCGCTCGACGAGATCGCCCGCCGCGCGGGCATCGGCAACGCCACGCTGTACCGGCACTTCCCCGACCGCACCTCCCTCATCCACGACGTCGTGCTCTCCGTCCTGGCCCGCACGGCGGACCTGGCCGAAGAAGTCGCGATGCGGGAGTCCGACCCCTCGTTCGCGCTCCGCCGCTTCGTGCACGCGGCGGCAGACGAGCGGGTGGGGGCCCTGTGCCCCCTGCTCTCCGGTGATTTCGACCGAGCCCGCCCCGACCTCGACGCGGCGCGCATGCGCCTCGAAGGCGCCGTAGAAGCGCTGATGGAACGGGCACGGCAGGCCGGACGACTGCGCACCGACGTCGCCGTCGGCGACCTGATGGTCGCGCTGTCCCAGCTCACCCGCCCGCTGCCCGGCACCGGCTGCGTCAACATGGACCGGTTCACCCACCGGCATCTGCAGCTGTTCCTGGACGGCCTTGAGGCGCCCGCCCGGTCGGAACTCCCCGGCAAGGCCGCGACTCTGGAGGATCTGCGCCGCGCCGCTCCGTGACGCGCCCTGAACCCATTCCACGTATTTGACCCTCGGCCCTAGGCCGTCACGTAGACCAGCGGCAGGCGCTCGACCCCGCCTGTCCATCACACCGTCACCTCATGACCCGGGTGACTCAACGACCTCGTAAGACCGGCAGCGTCGCCTGTACTTACGCACGTTTTCGCCTTTTCGCACCCTTAGGTGGATACCTCCATGTCTCAAACAGCCGACACCCGGCTTCCCGATCCCAGGCGCTGGACGGCACTCGTCTTCATCGCCCTGGCCCAGTTGATGGTGGTCCTCGACGCGACCATCGTGAACATCGCGCTGCCGCACGCACAGGCCGACCTCGACATATCCGACGCCAACAAGCAATGGATCATCACCGCCTACGCACTCGCCTTCGGCGGACTGCTGCTCTTCGGCGGACGTATCGGTGACCTCTGGGGCCGCAAGCGCGCCTTCGTCATCGGTCTGACCGGATTCGCCGCCGCTTCCGCGGTCGGCGGCGCCGCCGTCAACGAGGCGATGCTGTTCAGCTCGCGCGCCGCTCAGGGCCTCTTCGGCGCCCTGCTCGCGCCGGCCGCCCTGTCGCTGCTCGCCGTGACCTTCACCGAGGCCAAGGAGCGCGCCAAGGCGTTCGGCATCTTCGGTGCGATCGCCGGTGGCGGTGGCGCCGTCGGCCTGCTGCTCGGCGGCTTCCTCACCGAGTACCTGAACTGGCGCTGGACGTTCTTCGTCAACATCCCGTTCGCCGCTGTCGCCGCGCTCGGCGCGTACTTCGTCATCCGTGAGCCCGAGGGCCAGCGCAACCGCTCGCCGCTCGACGTTCCCGGTGTCGTGCTCTCCACGCTGGGCCTGGTCTCGCTGGTCTACGGCTTCACCCGCGCCGCTTCCGACGGCTGGTCCGACCCGATGACGGTCGGCCTGTTCGTGGCGACCGTGGTCCTGCTCTCGGCGTTCGTCTTCGTCGAGTCGAAGGTCAAGGCCCCGCTGCTGCCGCTGCGTGTGGTCGCCGACCGCAACCGCGGTGGTGTCTACGCCTCGCTGGGCCTCGCCATCATCGGGATGTTCGGTCTCTTCCTCTTCCTGACGTACTACCTCCAGGTCGTGCAGGGCTACTCCTCGGTCAAGACCGGGTTCGCGTTCCTGCCGATGGTCGTCGCCATGATCACGGGCTCCACCCAGATCGGCGCGCGGCTGATGACCCGGGTCCCGGCCCGGCTGCTGATGGGTCCCGGCTTCGCGCTGGGCGCCGTGGGCATGCTGCTGCTGACCCGGCTTGAGGTCGGCTCGTCCTACCCGGCCGTGATCCTGCCGGGCATGGTCCTGCTGGGCCTCGGTATGGGTACGGCGTTCATGCCGGCCATGTCGCTGGCCACGCACGGCATCGAGCCGCGTGACGCCGGTGTCGCCTCCGCGATGGTCAACACCTCGCAGCAGGTCGGCGGCGCCATCGGTACGGCGCTGCTGAACACGATCGCCGCCTCGGCCACCACGTCGTACCTCGCCGCGCACCTCGCGGGCGCCGGTGCCAACGCGAAGCTGGTCCAGGCGCAGGGTCTTGTGCACGGCTACACGAACGCCATCTGGTGGGCCGTCGGCATCCTCGCCGTCGCCTCCGCCATCGCGTTCACCTTCATCAACGCCGGACGGCCGAGCGCGAGCACGGTCAGCGGCGGTACGAAGGACGCCGGCTCCGAGGACGAGGTCAAGATCCCGGTGGCGATGCACTGACGGTCGCCCCCGCCGGCTTGAGCCGGTCGTGAAGGCGATCAGGTGAACACGTACGACGGATCTGCCCTGGTGTCGCGGTGTTTCAGCGGCGCCAGGGCAGATCCGCGTCCGCGCCCGCGCGGCTCTCGGCCTGCAGCCCTTCGGCCAGCACCCGCATGATCTCGCCGAGCTGGCCCACCTGCGCCGGGCTCAGCCGGTCGAAGATGGCCTCCCGTACGGCGGCGACATGGCCGGGCGCCGAGCGCCGCAGCACCTCACCGCCCGCCTCGGTCAGGAACGCGTTCTGTCCGCGCTTGTCGGACGCGCAGTCCTCGCGCCGTACCCAGCCGTGCTTCTCCAGGCGGGCGACCGCGTGGGAGAGCCGGGACCGGGTGATCTTGGCGTCCTTGGCCAGCTGGGTCATCCGTATCCCCTGCGCGGGCGCCCTGGAGAGCTGGACGAGCAGGGCGTAGTAGATGTGCGGCATCCCGGCGTCGCGCTGGAGCTGCCGGTCGAGATGGTCCTCCAGCAGGGTCGTGGCATGCAGATAGGCCTGCCAGACCCGCTGCTCCTCGTCGCTGAGCCAGCGGGGCTCCGTGGGTGACGTGGTCATGAAGGCACCCTATCTGTTATTGAAAGTTTAACTAGATTCGGTTAGTCTCAGGACCGAGAACGCTTGAGGTCTCAAGTACCTGGGAGTGAAGAGCCGTGAACGCAGTCGCCGAGCGCATGCCCACCCTCTACCTCTCCCACGGCGCCCCGCCGCTCGCCGACGACCCGCTGTGGCCCGCGGAACTCGCCGCCTGGTCGGCGGACCTGCCGCGCCCCAAGGCGATCCTGATGGTCTCCGCCCACTGGGAGGAGGCGCCGCTCGCGCTCGGCGCGGTCGAGACGATACCGCTCGTGTACGACTTCTGGGGCTTCCCCGAGCACTACTACCAGGTGCGGTACGCGGCCCCCGGCGCCCCGGAACTCGCCGACTCCGTACGGAAATTGCTGCGCGGCGCGGGCACGCCGGTGCAGGACGTGCCGGACCGCGGCCTCGACCACGGCGCGTACGTGCCGCTGGTCGAGATGTTCCCGCGGGCCGACATCCCCGTCCTCCAGGTCTCCATGCCGACGCTCGACCCGCAGCGGCTGCTGGAGATCGGCCGCAAGCTGGCGCCGCTGCGGGACGAGGGCGTGCTGATCGTCGGCAGCGGCTTCTTCACCCACAACCTCGCCGCGCTGCGGCACAGCGGTCCGGGGGTGCCCGGCTGGTCGGCGGAGTTCGACGACTGGGGGCAGCGGGCGCTGCTCGCACAGGACGTCGACGCGCTGCTGGACTTCGAGCACAAGGCCCCCGCGGGGCGGCTGGCCCACCCCCGCACGGAGCACTTCGCCCCGCTGTTCGTGACGCTGGGAGCGGCGGAGGGCGAGCTGGGTGAGGGCCGGAGCATCATCGACGGCTTCTGGATGGGCCTGGCGAAGAGATCACTCCAGTTCGGCTGAGCGACTGATGGGCGGGCTGAGCCGCCGTGCCCCGGTCTCTCGGCCGAGCGGCTTCTCGTACCAGGCCACGTCCCAGTAGCGGCCGAACTTCCGGCCGACCTCCTGGTACGTCCCCACGTACCGGAAGCCGAAGCGCGCGTGCAGCCGCCCGGAGGCCTCGTTGGGCTGCGCGATGCCCGCGTAGGCGCGGTGGACGTCCTCGGACTCCAGCGCCGCGAAGAGCGCCTCGTACAGCAGCGTGCCGACGCCGCCCCCCGCGGCGTCCGGCGCGCAGTAGACGCTGACCTCCACGGAGGTGGAGTAAGCGGGCTTCGCCCGGAAGGGGCTGCTGGTTACATAACCCAGAATGCGGGCATACGGGACATCCTGAGCAACCAAAAGCCGGTGCGGGCCGTCTTCAGGGTGGGAGCGCAGCCATGGCAGCCGCTCCTGCGGGGTGAAGGGAACGGTGTCGAACGTGACGGCGGTCTCGCGGACGTAGTGGTTGTAGATGTCGGTCAGCGGGCCGATGTCGGCCTCCGTTCCTGACCTGACCTGCACTTCTCGGGCCCTGGGCGCCATTCGGTACCTCCCTGCGGCGGGACAGGGTACTGCATGATCACAAAAATCCAGGCACGCAGGGGAATTCTGTCCGGATTCCAGTCGTTCTTACCGACAGATGCAGGGCACCCGGGAGGGTGTCGCGACCTACTCAGTCAAGTAAGGGAGCTCGCATGGCAACCCGTGCCGTCGCCCGTCGTACCGCCACCCGCGGAACGAACGCGGCAAGCAGTGTTCGCGCTGTGGGCGGGGAGATCGCCGACCGCGACCTGGTCGGCATGTACCTCGACGAGATCGCTCGCACACCGCTGCTCGACGCCGCAAAGGAAGTCGAGCTGTCCCAGACCATCGAGGCCGGCGTGTTCGCCCGGCAGATCCTCGAAGGAGACGTCCAGAGCGAGGCCGGCGGAGCCTCGCGCGAAGAGCTCGAAGCGCTGATAGCCGAGGGCGAGCGCGCCAAGGACATCTTCATCAAGTCCAACCTCCGCCTGGTCGTCGCCGTCGCGCGGCGCTACCCGCGCAGCGGCCTGCCCCTGCTGGATCTGATCCAGGAGGGCAACGCGGGCCTGGTGCGCGCCGTGGAGAAGTTCGACTACGCCAAGGGCTTCAAGTTCTCGACGTACGCGACGTGGTGGATCCGTCAGGCCATCACCCGCTCCATAGCCGACCAGTCCCGTACGATCCGGCTCCCCGTCCACCTGGTGGAGGAGCTGGGCAGGATCCGGCGCGTGCAGCGCGAGTTCAACCGCGAGCACGGCCGCGACCCGGAGCATGCCGAGGTGGCCAAGGAGCTGGACTCCACGCCCGAGCGCGTGACGGACGTGCTGGACTGGGCGCGTGACCCGGTCAGCCTGAACATGTCGGTGGACGACGAGGGCGACACCCAGTTCGGCGACCTGCTGGAGGACACCTCGGCGGTCTCGCCGGAGCAGTCCGTGATGACGCTGCTGCGCAGCGAGGAGCTGGAAGACCTCATCGGCAAGCTCGACCAGCGCACGGCCTCCATCATCAAGATGAGGTACGGCATCGAGGACGGCCGCGAGCGCACGCTGACCGAGGTCGGCAAGGAGCACGGGCTGACCCGCGAGAGGATCCGTCAGATCGAGAAGCACGCGCTTCTGGAGCTGAAGAAAATGGCCAGGGACACAGGTTTCGACGCGGCGGCGTGACGCAGCCGCTCCGCAGCCGTAGTGTCACCCGTATCCGCACAGTGCGCTTGTGCGCGTCGGCCGATTCGTCGGCCCCCTGAGACGAGCCCCGGCACCAACCCCCCCCAGGTGCCGGGGCTCACCCATGCCCGGCACGGCCGGCCGCGCGGGTGAGCCTGGCGCCCAGGTCCTTCAGATGGTCCGTCAGCGACGTGGGCGCGTGGACGGTGAACTCGCAGTCCACCAGGGCCAGTCGCAGCGCCAGCCACTCCGGCGAGTCGTTCGACTCGGTCCGCAGCCGGCAGGAGTCGGGCCCGGTCGGGGCCGGTGCGCCGAGGAACGACGGCAGCCGGCCCGCCACGAAGTCGGCGGGCGCCGCGAAGCTCACGTCGACCTCGAACCGCGCCCGCGTCCGGGCGGCCATCGACTTCCCCAGCAGCTCGGCCGCGTCACCCGCCGGCAGCTCGCGCGGGGTGAACCGCGAGCCGGTGGCGAAGGGGTCGCTGACCCGGTCGACCCGGAACGTACGCCAGTCGGCCCGCCCCAGGTCGTACGCGACGAGATACCAGCGCCAGCCGGTGGAGACCAGCCGGTACGGCTCGACCTGCCGCTTCGTGCGCGTACCGTCGCCCGAGCGGTAGCCGAAGCGCAGCCGCTCCTTGCCGGTGACGGCGGACGCGATCGTGGTCAGGGTGCGCGGGGCGACCGTTCCTCCGTCGCCCCGGGTGAGCGGCATGGTGGCCGCCTGGAGCGTCGACACCCGGCGACGCAGCCGGGACGGCAGGACCTGCTCCAGCTTGGCGAGAGCCCGTACGGACGCCTCCTCGATGCCCTCGATGGCGTGGCCCGCTCCCGCCCGCAGTCCCACGGCTATCGCGACGGCCTCCTCGTCGTCGAGCAGCAGGGGCGGCATGGCGCTCCCCGCGACCAGCCGGTAGCCGCCGACGGCGCCCTTGGACGCCTCGACGGGATAGCCGAGGTCGCGCAGCCGGTCGATGTCGCGGCGGATGGTGCGCGGGCTGACGCCGAGCCGCTCGGCCAGCTCACTGCCCGGCCACTCGCGCGGGGTCTGGAGCAGGGACAGCAGGCTGAGGAGTCGTGCCGGGGTGTCCGTCATGGTTCCCATGATGCGGTCCGTATAGGACATGAACTGTCCTAGATGACTTCTAGCGTGTGCCCCATGAGTTCCCGAACCGCCGTACTGGATACGGCTTCCGACCCCGCGCCCGAGGGCCGCCCGCCCGGTGCCTCCGCGCCGGTCGCCCCCGCCCCGGGGGACCGCAGGCGCTGGCTCGCCCTGGCCGTCATCATGACGGCGGCCTTCATGGATCTGGTCGACGTCACCATCGTCAACATCGCGATCCCCAGCATCGAGCGCGACATGAAGGCCTCGTTCGGCTCGATCCAGTGGATCACCGCCGGGTACGCGCTGGCCTTCGCTGCCGGTCTGATCACCGGCGGCAGGCTCGGTGACATCTACGGCCGCAAGCGGCTCTTCCTCGTCGGCATCACCGGTTTCACCCTCGCGTCCGCGCTGTGCGGCTTCGCGGCGAATCCGGAGATGCTGGTCGCCTCCCGGCTGCTCCAGGGCGCCATGGCGGCGATGATGGTGCCGCAGGTGCTCGCCATCATCCACGCGACCTTCCCCGCGCACGAACGCGGCAAGGTCTTCGGGATGTTCGGCGCGATCGTCGGCCTCGGCGCCGTCTCGGGACCGCTGTTGGGCGCGCTGCTGACGCAGTGGAACGTCGCGGGCCTGGAGTGGCGGCCGATCTTCCTGATCAACCTGCCGGTCGGGATCGCCGGGGTGATCCTCGGCCGGAGGTTCATCACCGAGTCCAAGGCGCCCACGGCGTTGCGCCTCGACCTGGTGGGCGTCGTGCTGGTGACGCTCGGTCTGCTGATGCTGATCTATCCGCTGACCCGCGGCCGTGAACTGGGCTGGCCGCTCTGGGGACATCTGCTCATGGCCGGCAGCGCGGTGGTCTTCGCCGGCTTCGTGGCGTACGAGCGGTACAAGACGCGCAAGGACGGATCGCCGCTGGTGGAGCTGTCGTTGTTCAAGGTGAAGAGCTTCGCCGCCGGTATCGCCGTGCAGTTGACCTTCGGCATCGCGCTCGGCATCTTCTTCCTGGTCTGGACGCTCTACATGCAGATAGGGCTCGGCTGGACACCGCTGCGGGCCGGGCTGACCGGACTGCCGTTCTCGATCGCCGTCTCCACGGCGGCCGGGCTCTCCGTGCAGAAGCTCGTGCCGCGCTTCGGCCGCAAGGTGCTGCAGGCGGGCGCGCTGCTGATGATCGCCGGACTGCTGCTGTACATCGGTGAGTCGGCCCGGTACGGCACCGGGATCCACACCTGGCAGATGATCCTGCCGCTGGTGGTGATGGGCCTCGGGATGGGGCTGATCGTCGCGCCGCTGACGGACGCCGTGCTGTCGGACGTACCGCGCGAGCACTCGGGTTCGGCGTCGGGTCTCATCAACACGACGCAGCAGATGGGCAACGCACTGGGGCTCGGGCTGGTGTCGGTGGTGTTCTTCGGCGTGATCGACGGGGCGAAGGGTCCGGTGGGTCCGGCGTTCGTGGACGGCTTCCAGCACGCGCTGTGGTGGGTCGTCGCGGTACTGGCGGTGATCTTCGCGGTCATGTTCGCCCTGCCGGCCAGGGCGCGGGCGGCGGCCGTCGACCACTGAGCCGTGCGGGGGAGGGCGGCCCGGGTGCCCGCGTGGTGCCCTGGGCCGCCGCTCAGCCCTGGGGGCCGACCCGGGAACGTACCCGCATCGCCTCGCGGGCCGCGCTCTCCTCTTCGTAGACCTCACACATATGACGGCGGTCCGGGGTGGCCGTGTGCTCGACTTCCCAGAGGCTGGTCTCCGAGCCGTCGATCAGCAGGAACGCGTGCTCGTAGAGGGTGAATCCGACGCTCTTGCCGTCGATCTGGCACTGCTTGCCGTAGACCTGCGCGATGTGGTGGGCGAAGGCGGTACGCAGCTGGCGCGCCGTCCCCTCGCCCGGCCGGTCCGGGTTCTCCGCGCGGCGCAGCACCCGGCGGGCGTGGTCGGGGGAGTTGTCCGCGACGTACATCCGCTGCGGGGTGGCGGCGGGCGTCACCAGCAGACTGCCGAGCAGGGTGAACTCGGCGCCGAAACCGCCCGCCCCGAAATCTGCCGTGCTGTCACCGCCGGGTCCCGTACCGGCTTTCCCGCCGGGGGCCAGCCGGGAGGCGGCGAGCCGGGCGTCCGCCTCTTCCGTGTACAGCTCGTGCACCTGCGCGCCGTCCCGGCAGGCGTTGTGCACCAGCTCCCACACGGTGAGCGCGCTGCTGTCCGTGAGCAGATACGTGTGCCGGTACAACTCGCGGTGCAGGCCGGCGCCGTGGTGTGCCGACGTGAGCGTACTGGCGTGGGCCAGTGCGCCGTGGAGCCGCTCGATCAGGGTGTCGGGCAGATCGAAGGAGTTCAGCGCACGGCCTAAGAGGCGTTCGATCTGCCTCTCGGTCGGCTCGGTCGTCTCATACGGACCGTTCAAGTTGGCTCTCCAGGACGTCGCCACATGTCACTTGGTGATTGCATAACGTAGCCCCTGGGGCTGACATCGGGTCCGTAATTTGGAGAAAGGTAGACGTTCGTAGCGGAAGTTTTTCACACCCGTTTCCGTCCGCCGCTGCCGTAGAGATCCGTGTACGAGGGGAACGTCCCGCCGGGGCCCGTCATTCCGCGCGCCGTGAGAACCGCGCGCACGATCGCACGGGTCACCACGTCCGCACCGGCGGCCAGTACCTCGTTCAGGGCGAGCGGATCGCCTTCGGCGAGGGGGAGTTGGCCGGTCGCGAGGGTGAAGACGGTGTCGCCGTCGTTGAGCAGGTGCACCGGGCGCACCGCCCGCGCGATGCCGTCGTGTGCCGTGCCGGCGAGCTTCTGGGCCTGGGCGCGGGTCAGTTGGGCGTCGGTGGCCACGACGGCGAGCGTGGTGTTGAGCGGAGCGGAAGCCCCCTGCGCTCGTACCTCTGCCAGTCTTCGCAGCGCCGCCTCGTGGACCTCCGTGGCGGGATGGTCCGTACGTCCGTCGTAGTACTGCCCGTACAGCACCCCTGTGAGTGGATCGACCGCCGATCCGGCCGCGTTGGCGACGACCAGCGCGGCGACGGTGATGCCCGACTCCAGCCGCTGACTCGCCGTACCGACCCCGCCCTTGAGCGACCCCACCACCGCCCCCGTACCGGCGCCGACCCCGCCCTCGGTTACCGGCGCCCCGGCAGGGGTCGCCGCGGCGGCCTCGACGGCGGCCCGGCCCGTCGCCGCGTCGGGACGCACCTGCCAGTCCCCGCCGCGCCCGAGGTCGAAGATCCCGGCGGCCGGCACGACCGGCACCACCTGGGCCGGGTCGGCCGAGACCCGTACGCCACGGCCGCGCTCCTCCAGCCACGCCATCACCCCGGACGCCGAGTCCAGGCCGTACGCGCTGCCGCCCGTCAGGACGACCGCCTCGACGCGCTGCACGAGATTGCGCGGGTCGAGGGCGTCGGTCTCCCGGGTGGCGGGCCCGCCGCCCCGTACGTCGACGGCGGCGACCACCCCGCCCTCCGGGGCGAGGACGACCGTCGTCCCGGTCAGGGCATGCTCCCCGTCGACCTGTGCGTGGCCGACCCGCAGTCCGGCCACATCGGTCAGTGCGTCATTCGCTGTCATGATCACCCTCCGTCTCGCTGTCCGTGCCGCCCCTGACGAGTGCCACCCCGACGGCCACCGCCGCTGCCGCCACCAGACCGGCGACGAGCACCGCCCACGTACCGGCGAACGTGACGGCGGCGATGGCCACCGCCGCGCCCGGCAGCACGATCTGCTGGGCCGGGCCGGACTTGAAGTGGCGCGCGTGCAGCAGCCAGACGGTCAGCAGGAAGACCGCCGCCGGGACGGTGACGGCCGCGGACGCCGCCAGGGTGGAGATATGCGCCTCGCCCGTGGCCTGCTCCACCGCGACCTCAAGGCCCGCACCGATCGCCGCGGCCGAACCGAAGATGACGAAGTGGCCGTAACCCCAGGGAATGGCCTGCCGGTTGCTGCTCAACCGCCGCTGCGCCGGGACGGCGAAGTAGATCCACCAGGCGGAGAAGACGATGAGGACACCGCCACCGGCGATGGGCAGCAGCCGGTGCAGGACGTCATGCTCGTCGAGGGCCGACTGGACGGCCACGGTGGCCGCCGACATCGTCTCGCCGAGGACGATCAGCGTGAACAGCCCGTAGCGCTCGGCGATGTGGTGCGGATGCCACGGCGTCGCATGCCGGCGCTCGGCCACCACCGGCACCAGCATCTCGGCCGCCCCGACGATCAGGAACAGCCAGTGCTTCATCCCTCCGGGCACCGCCAGCAGACCGAGCCAGGCCGCCTGGCAGATCACCAGCCCCACGGCGTAGGTCACATTGGTCCGCCGCCCGGGACTGCCCGCAGGTTCGGCGGCCGTCGCCCGCAGCCACTGTGTCGTCAGCGCCAGCCGCATCACGACATAGCCCACGACGGCGACGGTCCAGTTGTTGTCGTCGAAGGCGCGCGGCACCCCGGCGGCGAAGATCAGCACACCGCAGATCTGCACCAGGGTCGCGATCCGGTACGGCACGTCGTCGGTGTCGTACGCCGAGGCGAACCAGGTGAAGTTCATCCAGGCCCACCACACGCCCCAGAAGATGAACAGATACCCGATGACGCCGGTGCCCACATGCCCCTCGGCGAGCGCGTGCACCAGGCGGCCCCCGGCCTGGGCGACGGCGACCACGAAACACAGGTCGAAGAAGAGTTCCAGCGGGGTCGAGGCGCGGTGTGCCTCGTCCCGGCTGCGGGCGGTCATCCGGCGGTGCGGGCTCACCGCTGCGTCATGCGCTGCGTCGGTCGGCGTCATGGGACCAGCACAGCAGAGTGCTCCGACGCGGCGCGACGCGCACCGCCGTACGCTTGCCGTATGAGCAGTGTCCCCGCACCCGACCCGCAGCCGGCCGACCACGGCCGGCCGCCGCGCCCGCACCCCGGCCTGATCTTCGACGATCCGCTGGACCAGCAGTCGTCGGACGACACGGACAGCGGCTGGGGCGAGCGGCCCTCCGGCGGCGACAGCGCCGCCGACCTGGCCCGGTTCCTCGACGAGAAGCCCCCGCACCACATCTGAGTGAGGGCGGCCAGGACGGCGGTCACGAGCATCGTGACTAGCCGTCGCGCCCGGGGCCGCGCTGGGTGACCAGGGTGTCCCTGATCTCCTTCAGCACCTCCAGCTCGCTGACCTCGATGATCTCCTGCTGCTCTTCCTTGACCTCGTCGTGCCTGGCCCGCCGGGCGAGGTACCTGGACATCGGCAGCACCATCAGGAAGTACACGACGGCCGCGGTGATCAGGAAGGTGAGCGTCGCGCTGAGCACCGTCCCCCACATGATCTGAATGCCTTCGGCCTCCCCGGCGCCGTTCGTCCTGCAGGGTGCCTTGAGGCACGAGCTGTACTTGTCCAGATCCTTCGTGCCGAACGCGCCGACCACGGGATTGATGACGCCCTTGACGACCGCGTTCACGATGTTGGTGAACGCGGCGCCGATGACGACGGCGACCGCGAGGTCGATCACATTGCCGCGCATCAGGAAGGCTTTGAAGCCCGCCAGCACGCTGTCCTTCTGCTCGCTCACGAGTGAGCCTTTCTTCGCCTGTGGGGTAGGGGTCGCACACTGCACCGCAACCTACGGCAGCGCGTGCCCACGCTGTCCAATCCGCACACGCGATCTGCTGACCCGCCGGTTCGTCAGTACGAATCAGCACAGCGTCACCGCCAGTTCGGAGCCGGCGGCGGCCCCGGCGAGCGCAGTCGCCGTGGCCCGCGGTACGGACAGGACGAGCAAAGCGCCACCGTCAGGGGCGAGTTGCCCGCCACCGTACGACTCTGACATCTCCGGCATTTCTGGAATCTCGGTCACCCGGGCGCCTGCGGCGACCACCCGCGCCTCGGTCCGCGCCTCCGTCCCTGCCTCGGGCCCGCCCGTCGCGATCACATCGACCCGGTCGCCGCGCCGCAGCAGGCGGACCGTCGCCGCGTCGGCGATCCGGACCGGCGCCGACACCAACTCCCTTGCCCTGGACCTCGGCAGCGGTGCTTCGGCCCTGCCCGGCGTCCGGGCCACGGCCGCCGCCGCGGCGCTCGCGCGGCTGTCGCCGTCGGCCGCCGCACCGCCCGGCCCGCTCGCGGCCAGGGCCGCCGCCGTCACGGCGAGACCGGCCGCCACGGCACGCCGCCGCCGGACCAGCGCCCTGTGCAGCCGCTGACCACGACGGCGTACCAGCAGCGGCTCGAAGGGCGGCACGCCGCGCGGGGGAGAGGGCAGGGGAGGCAGGGGAAGAGGGACACGGGACATGGCAACCACCGTCCGACGTGAGAAGTTGTGCGGTCGCTCCTCACGATCCACGGTTCCGCCAGATCCCGCTCAAGGCTGTGGACAAGCGGACGATTGTGGATAACTCCCCTGCCGTTAGGGGTGAATCACCCGGCCATGGATGAGTCACTCGGCCTGGCGGACGCGTTCCCGTACGGCGTCGCGGTCCACGCCCAACCGGTCCAGCAGCTCGGCCGCCGGATCCGGCCGCTCGCACTTCAGCAGCGACAGCAGCAGATGCTCGCGCGTGATGCGCCGGCCGCCCGTCTTCCGTACCTCCGCCAGCGCGCGCGGCAGCACCGCACGGGCACCCGACGTGAACGGGGTGCGCTTGCGGGAGAGCGGTACCGGCGGCCGGGCGACGCCCTTGACGTCGATACCGAGCATCGCCAGCGCGTCCTGGTCGAGGGCGTCGAGAGCGCCGCGCGCGGTCTCCAGATCGATGTCGAGGGCCCGGACGGCCGGTGACTCGGGCGCGTCCAGCAGCCCCAGCAGCAGATGTTCGGTGCCGATGCGGCGGTCGCCGCGCTGCCGCGCGGCCTCCAGCGCCGAGGTGACGGTCGTACGGGCGTCCGCGGTGAACTGTTCGAACATGGTTGTCTCACTTCCCGTGCTTGGTGTGCACCGACTGTCGCGAGACGCCGAGGGCGTCCCCGATCTGCTCCCAGGTCCAGCCCTGCTCCCTGGCCCGCGCCACGGCGGCCGACTCGACCTGTTCCGCCAGCCGGTGCAGGGCGCTCACCGCCCGTAGCCCCACGGCCGGTTCCCGCGACCTGAGTCGTGCTGAGAGGTCATCCGATTCCATGCCGTCAGCCTGGATTGACAGGCGTGCGATTGTCAACCCAGACTGACATCGTCAATCCAGACTGACATGCCGAAGGGATCCCCGATGAACACTGCCGAGGTCGTGATCGCGGGCGGCGGCCCCAACGGGCTGCTGCTCGCCTGTGAGCTGCGCCTGGCCGGCGTACGCCCCGTGGTGCTGGAGCGGCTGCCGGCGCGCGGCGCGGCGCCCAGGGCCAACGGGCTGGTCGGGCAGGTGGTGCGGATGCTGGACCTGCGCGGCCTGTACGAACGGCTGGCGGGCCGGGCAGGACCGCCGGAGGCCACGCCCTTCTTCCAGTTCGGCGGCATCCCCCTGGACCTGCGCGCACTCGACCCGAACCCGCTGCACACCCTGCTGGTCCCGCAGGCCCGTATCGAACAGGTCCTGGAGGAACGCGCCCGGGAACTCGGCGTGGAGATCCGCAGGGGCCACGAACTCACCGCGCACGACCAGGGCGCGGTGAGGGGCGCGGATCAGGGCGCGGCCGGTGACGGCGCGGGCGTCACCCTCGACGTACGCGCCCCCGACGGCCCGTACCGGATGCGCACCCGCTATCTGGTCGGCGCCGACGGCGGCCACAGCCTGGTCCGCAAACAGTCCGGCATCGGCTTCCCCGGCACCACCGACGACACCTTCTCGTCCCTCACGGGACATGCCGTCGTCCCGCCGGGCCTCCTCCGCGCAGGCACCGGCGAACTCACCCTGCCCGGCGCGCCGCCGCTGCGCCCGTACGCCCAGAACCGGCTGCCGGGCGGGGTGTTCACGTTCGCCGAGATGCCGCCGGGCTCCGGTGTCCATCTGGTCTCCGTCATGGAGTGGCACCGCCCGCCGTCCGGGGCGGGCGACAACACCGCGCCCGCCGTGACGTTCGGCGAACTCACCGCCGGCGTACGGCGCGTGCTCGGTACGGACCTGGCGTTGACGCCACCGACCACCGAGGGGCCACACCGGCTGAGCCGGCTCACCGGCGTCAGCTCGCGGCAGGCGGAGACCTACCGGGCAGGGCGCGTCCTGCTGCTCGGGGACGCCGCCCACGTGCATTCAGCCGTCGGTGGCCCCGGGCTCAATCTCGGGCTCCAGGACGCCGTCAACCTCGGCTGGAAACTCGCCGCCGAGGTACGGGGCGTGGCGCCGCGCGGGCTGCTCGACACGTACGAGACCGAGCGCGCGCCCGTCAGCAGGCGGGTCCTCATACAGACGCGCGCCCAGATGGCGCTGATGCGGCCCGGCGATGACATCACGGCGGCGCGCGAACTGCTCACCGAGCTGTTCGACGACCTCGGCAACCGGCGGCGGATCGCGGCGCTGCTGGCGGGGCCCGAGACGGCGTACGGCCCGTGGTTCCCCGACACGCGGCCGTCCGGAGTCGCGTGGCCCGCCGTCGCCGAACGGCTGCGGGCAGGCCGCGCCGTACTGCTCGACCTCGGCGGCCACAGTGCCGTCGCCGACATCGCGGCAGCCCTGCCCGACCGGGTCGATCTCGTCACCGGCCGACCGGAAGAGCGTCCTTCGGCGGCGGGCTCCGCCGTGCTGATCCGGCCCGACGGCTACGTGGCCTGGTCGGCGCCGGCCGCCGGGCCACCGCACGAGGGGCTGCGCGAGGCCCTGGCCGACTGGTTCGGGACGGCTACGGCAGCTTGAGGCCGGTGTCGATACCGTCCAGCGCGTGCGAGCACAGGCAGTCCCGCTCCTCGCTCGCAGGCAACCCGCCCACCGCGTCGAACAGGACCGTACGCAGCCGGCCCACATTGGCCGCGAAGACCTTCAGCACCTCTTCGTGCGACACGCCCTCGCCCGTCTCGGCGCCCGCGTCCAGGTCCGTCACGAGCGTCATCGACGTGTAGCAGAGGCCCAGTTCGCGGGCGAGGACCGCTTCGGGGTGGCCGGTCATCCCGACGACCGACCAGCCCATCGCCGCGTGGAACACCGACTCGGCGCGGGTGGAGAACCGGGGCCCCTCGATGACGACGAGCGTCCCCCCGTCCACCGGCTCCCAGTCGTGGGTGCGGGCGGCGGCGAGCGCGGCAGCGCGGCCGTCGGGGCAGTAGGGGTCGGCCAGCGAGATGTGGACGACCTTGGACGCGCTGCCGTCCGGCAGCGGCACCCCGTCGTAGTACGTCTGGGCGCGGGCCTTCGTACGGTCCACGAGCTGGTCCGGTACGAGCAGGGTGCCAGGGCCGTACTCCGGGCGCAGCCCGCCGACGGCGCACGGGCCGAGCACCTGCCGTACGCCGACGGAGCGCAACGCCCACAGGTTGGCGCGGTAGTTGATGCGGTGCGGCGGCAGGTCGTGGTCGCGGCCGTGCCGCGGCAGGAAGGCGACCCGGCGGCCGGCGATCTCGCCGAGGAAGAGGGAGTCGCTGGGCGGTCCGTACGGGGTCTCGACGGGCAGCTCGGTCACATCCTCCAGGAAGGAGTAGAAGCCCGAGCCACCGATCACACCGATCTCTGCGTTCGCCATGCCCGTCACACTATCGGCACCCACCGACAGTCAGGCCGAGCGGCTGAGCGGCCAAAGTGGCCGGGGACACGCCGAAGACCCCGCCGTGCGAAACGGCGGGGTCCTCGAAAGCGAAAAATCCGGGCGGACGAATCCGGGCGGACGAATCCGGGCGGACGAATCCGGGCGACGGATCAGGCGGCTGACGAGCCGCTGGAACTGCTCGACGAGTTCGACTTCGAGCCTGAACCCGACTTCGAACCCGAACCGGAGTCCGAACTCGAAGAACCGGAACCGGAACTGGAGCCCGAGGCGGACGCCGACGAACCGGCCGTCGCCTTGGAGTCCGACTTCGACTCGCCACCGGAGGCCGACTTGGCCGCGGCGGGCGCGCTGCTCGTGGACGAGCCCCGGCTGTCGTTCCGGTAGAAACCGGAACCCTTGAAGACAATGCCGACCGCCGAGAACACCTTCTTCAGGCGTCCCTGGCAATTGGGGCACACGGTGAGGGCGTCATCGGTGAACTTCTGCACCGCCTCAAGGCCCTCGCCACATTCGGTGCACTGGTACTGGTAGGTCGGCACTTGCTCCTCCTGGCACTCTCACTCAATGAGTGCTAACGACGCTCCATAGTGACGTATTCCGAGCGATCAGTCCACTGCCACCGGCTCGCGGTGACTCATCCCACGCGCCGCGACAAGGCCCGTGGTCTTCACCGTGAGCCGTGACCGCAGGACGAACAGGGTGATCAGCGCCAGTGCCGTACCGGCCAGCGGCACCACGAACCCGGCGCTCGCGCCGTGCGTGTCAGCGAGCTGTCCTGCGACCGTGACGGCCGCCGCCTGGCCCAGCGCCACGGCGCCGGTGAGCCAGGTGAACGCCTCGGTGCGGCCTTCGGCCGGCACCAGCCGCTCGACCAGCGTGTAGCCGCTGATCAACGCGGGCGCGATGCAGAGCCCGATCAGCAGCCCCAGCCCGGCGAGCAGCGGCACGGAGTGCACCGCCCACAGCGCCGAGGCGAACAGGGTGAGCCCGGTGTAGCCGGCCAGCAGCCTGCCGCGCGGGCCGGTCTTCCAGGCGACGGCGCCGCAGACGATCCCGGCGAGCATGTTGCCCGCGGCGAAGATCCCGTAGAGCACTCCGTTGACGCCGGGTTCGCCGATCTCCTCGGCGAACGCCGTCAGCGACACCTGCATGCCGCCGAAGACCGAGCCGATGCCGAGGAAGGCGACCGCGAGCACCCGCACACCGGGCACGGGCAGCGCCGACGTACGCGTACGACCGCCGGTCGTCGCAGCCGCACGACCACGGGCGGCCCCCGCCGTACGGCCGCGGCTCGGCTGCGGCTGCGTGCCGCGCCGGGCGGCGAACAGCAGCCCGCCGGCCAGGGTTAGCGCCGCCTCGGCGATCAGCCCCGCCGCCGGGTGCACG
Source organism: Streptomyces sp. NBC_00370 (assembly GCF_036084755.1). Lineage (NCBI taxonomy): Bacteria > Bacillati > Actinomycetota > Actinomycetes > Kitasatosporales > Streptomycetaceae > Streptomyces > Streptomyces sp. NBC_00370. Next base: position 3,547,745 of record NZ_CP107968.1, on the reverse strand, counting down.
CCGGCGCACAGCGCCGTGGTGAGCACGGGACCGATGACGAACGTGAATTCGTCGGTCACCGATTCGAAGGCGGCGGCCGTCGGCATCAGTGGCGAGGTCTCGCCAAGTGCCGTCGTCCACCGCGCCCGCACCATCGGACCGATCTGCGGTACGGAGGCGCCGGTCGGCACGGCCGCCAGGAACAGCGCCCACAGCGGGGCACCGGCCAGCGCGAGCGTCAGCAGCGCCAGCACGGACACGGTGTGCGCCAGTACGCCGGGCACGAGCACGGCACGCTGCCCGTAACGGTCGGCCAGCTTGCCGCTCTGCGGCGCGAAGAGGGCCATGGAGACGCCGGTGACGGCGGCCACCGCGCCCGCCGTGCCGTACGAGCCTGACGTGTGCTCGACCAGCAGGACGATGCCGATCGTCAGCATCGCGAAGGGCTGGCGGGCGGCGAAGCCGGGGAGCAGGAACGTCCAGGCGGAGGGGGTACGCAGCAGCCGCCCGTAGCCCGGTCGTGCGTCGGCAGCGCTTTTGACCGTGTATGACACGGTCCTTGCCTTTCTGCTGTCTGGTGACGCGCTCCACGCGAGCGGCCGAGAGCTGTCCTCTTGCGCGGAACTGCGGTAGATACCGGGGCCCGCCGGGAGGGGGCGCCGCGGCCGCCTTACGGTCGCGCCAGCTCTGCGTCAGACAGAGGTGGTCAATCTGTGGTGATCAATCTGTTCGTCATCGGCCGGTCATGGTCGATCGGCACCGTTATCGTACCGTGCGTCCGTCCCCAGCCAGCCCGCGAGCTTGCCGCCCTGCCCGACCGCCCGCAGCCGTCGTTCGGCGGCGTCCCGTACCGGATCCGTCGCCACGACCAGCAGCTCGTCGCCCCGGTGCAGCAGGGTCGAGGGCAGCGGTACGAAGCTGCGGTCGTCCCGTACGACCAGGGTGACCGCCGCCCCGGCCGGCAGCCGCAGCTCGGAGACCTCCACACCGTGCATCTTCGAGTGTGCGGGGATCGACAGCGAGAGCAGATGGCCGCGCAGCCGTTCCAGCGGCGCCGACTCGATGCCCAGGTCGGAGGCGTCCGACGCGGCGCCGAGCCGCAGTGCCTTCGCCAGCCAGGGCAGCGTCGGCCCCTGCACCAGGGTGTAGACGACGACCAGCACGAACACGATGTTGAAGATCCGCCGGCTGCCCTCGATGTCCGACACCATCGGGATGGTCGCCAGGATGATGGGCACGGCGCCGCGCAGCCCCGCCCAGGACATCAGGGCCTGTTCCTGCCAGGGGAGGCGGAAGGGGAGCAGGCTGAGGAAGACCGAGAGCGGTCGTGCCACGGCGGTGAGAATCAGCCCCACGATCACCGCGGGCCAGAAGTCGTCGCCCAGCTCGTGCGGGGTCACCAGCAGTCCGAGCAGGACGAACATGCCGATCTGGGCGATCCAGCCGAGCCCCTCGGCGAAGCCGCGGTTGGCCGGCGCGTGCGGCAGTCTGGAGTTCCCGAGGATCATCGACGCCAGGTAGACGGCGAGGAAGCCGCTGCCGTGCGCGGTGGCGCCGACGGCGTACGCGGAGACCGCGATGGCCATGACGGCGATCGGGTAGAGGCCGGAGGCCGGCAGCGCCACATGCCGCAGTCCGAACGCGCCGAGATAGCCCACCACGAGCCCGACGCACGCGCCGATGGCCAGCTCCAGCGCGATCTCACCCACCAGCACGTACCAGTGTTCGACGTGCCCCGATGCGGAGAGCGCGACCACGATGATCACCACAGGGGCGTCGTTGAACCCCGACTCGGCCTCCAGCGCCCCGGTCACCCGGGTCGGCAGCGGCACCCTGCGCAGTACGGAGAAGACGGCGGCCGCGTCCGTCGACGAGACGACGGCGCCGACGATCAGGGCCTGCCGCCAGTCGAGTCCCACCAGGTAATGCGCGGCTGTCGCCGTCACACCCACGCTCACGCCGACACCCACGGTCGAGAGGGCGACAGCCGCCGGCAGCGACTGTTTGACCTCTTTCCACTTCGTGCCGAGGCCGCCCTCGGCCAGGATCACGACCAGCGCCGCGTACCCGATGACCTGGGTCAGCTCGGCGTTGTCGAACTTGACGTTGAAGATCCCGTCCTGGCCTATCCCGATCCCGATGCCGAGATAGAGCAACAGACTGGGCAGCCCGCTCCGGGACGAGATCCGCACGGCCACGACCGCGATCAACAGCACGAGCGAGCAGATGAGCAGGAGTTCATTGAGCTGGTGGACAGTCAGCGGCCGATCCTTCCACTCGCGCTCGCCGGATCGTTCCTCCGGCGGCCGGTACTTCGTTACCTTACCTAATCTTTAACGTTTTCTTGACGCGTTCGGGCGTCTGTGCGATCACTCCCGGAATCCTTGTGTGATCGTCCGACGGGTGGCGTGATCGGGAGCACTTCCTGACACCGCGTCCAGGCGGGTGAAGCGCTGCGCCTATGGTTGCTCCAGCATTTCCAGGACCACCCTGCCCCTCGAAGGACAGCGATGCCCGCCAACACAGCTCCCTCTTCCGTCAAAAAGAAGGGGCGACGCGCCCGTCTGATCGTGATCGTCCTGGTGCTGGCACTTGTCGCGGGTGTCGGCTACGGGGCGTACTGGGGCGTGAGCACTGTGCGCTCGTCGTTCCCGCAGACGACAGGCACGCTCAAGCTCCAGGGCCTCGCGGGCCCCGTCGACGTCAGACGGGACAGCTACGGCGTCCCGCAGATCTACGCGAACAGTGACGCCGACCTGTTCCGCGCACAGGGGTACGTCCAGGCGCAGGACCGCTTCTACGAGATGGACGTCCGCCGCCACATGACGTCGGGCAGGCTCTCCGAGATGTTCGGCAAGAGCCAGGTGAAGACGGACGAGTTCCTGCGCACCCTCGACTGGCACGGGGTGGCGCAGAAGGAGTACGACACCCAGCTCTCCGCCGACACGAAGAAGAACCTCCAGTCGTACGCGGACGGCGTCAACGCCTACCTCAAGGGCCGCGACAACAAGGACATCTCCGTCGAGTACGCGGCGCTGAGCTTCACCAACGACTACAAGCCGGCCAAGTGGACCCCCGTCGACTCGGTGGCCTGGCTGAAGGCGATGGCGTGGGACCTGCGCGGCAACATGCAGGACGAGATCGACCGCTCGCTGCTGACGAGCAGGCTCAGCCAGAAGCAGATCGACCAGCTGTACCCGGCGTACCCGACCGAGAAGAACGCCCCGATCGTCAGCGAGGGCGGGATCGACCCCGTCACGGGCAAGTTCGACCCGAAGGCGGAGCCGACTGACGACGCAGGGGACGGCGCGGGCACGGGGGACGGCACAGGCAGCGGCATCGGCGACGGCACGGGGGACGGCACAGGCAGCGGGATCGGCGACGGCACGGGCACCGGCGACGGCACGGGTACCGGTACCGGTACCAACACCGCGACCAACGCCGCGGCGCACACCCCCGCCGAAGCGACCGAGGGCCTGAGCTCGCAGCTCAGCTCGCTCTCCGGCACCCTCGACGAGATCCCGCAGCTGCTCGGCCCGAGCGGCAGCGGCATCGGCTCCAACTCCTGGGTCGTCTCCGGCTCCCTCACCACGACCGGCCGGCCGCTGCTCGCCAACGACCCGCACCTGGCGCCCCAGCTGCCCTCCCTCTGGTACCAGATGGGGCTGCACTGCCGCAGCGTCAGCGAGACCTGCCAGTACGACGTCGCCGGCTACACCTTCTCCGGCATGCCGGGTGTGATCATCGGCCACAACCAGGACATCGCCTGGGGCTTCACCAACCTCGGCGCCGATGTGACCGACCTCTACCTGGAGAAGGTCGAGGGCGATTCGTACCAGTACGGCGACGAGGAGAAGAAGTTCACCACCCGCAAGGAGACCATCAAGGTCGCCGGCGGCCCCAGCAAGAAGATCACCGTCCGCTCGACCGTCCACGGGCCCGTGGTCTCGGACCGGGACAGCGAGCTGGCGAAGGTCGGCGACAAGGCACCTGTCGACAACGCGGCCCCCGACCGGGGCGACGGCTACGCCGTGTCGCTGGAGTGGACGGCCCTGGAGCCCGGCAAGACCATGGACTCGGTCTTCGCGCTCAACAAGGCGAAGGACTTCACCGAGTTCCGCGCCGCCGCCTCGAACTTCGAGGTGCCGTCGCAGAACCTGATCTACGCCGACACCAAGGGCAACATCGGCTACCAGGCCCCGGGGAAGATCCCGACGCGCGCCAAGGGCGACGGCTCGATGCCCGCGCCCGGCTGGGACCCGCGCTACAAGTGGGAGAAGCCGATCCCCTTCGACCAGATGCCGTACGAGTACAACCCCAAGCGCGGCTACATCGTCACCGCCAACCAGGCCGTCATCGACGCGAAGAAGTACCCGTACCTGCTGACGAAGGACTGGGGCTACGGCACCCGCAGCCAGCGGATCAACGACCTCATCGCGTCCAAGACCAAGGACGGCGGGAAGATCTCGACCGACGACATGCAGACCATGCAGATGGACAACACCAGCCAGATCGCCAAGCTGCTGGTGCCCCTGCTGCTCAAGATCGATGTCTCGGACCCGTCCGTGCGTGAGGCGCAGAAGCTGCTGGAGGGCTGGGACTTCACCCAGGAGCCCGACTCGGCCGCCGCCGCGTACTTCAACGGGGTCTGGCGCAATGTGCTTATGCTCGCCTTCGGCGACAAGCTTCCCAAGGAAGTGCGCGTCAAGGGCCAGTGCCTGAACGTCCGTCCGGCCGACAGCACGGGCCCGCCGGACGATCTGGAGAAGCTGGTACGGGAGTGCGGCCAGCGCGCGCCCGACGCGGCGCAGCCGGACGGCGGCGACCGCTGGTTCGAGGTGGTGTCCAACATCATCAAGGACAACGACAACCCCTGGTGGACCAGTGCCGAGGCGCCCAACCAGCGGGACAAGGCCACCACGACCCGCGACGGCCTGCTGCTGCGCGCCATGAAGGACGCGCGCTGGGAGCTGACCGCCAAGCTCGGCAAGGACGTCTCCACCTGGAGCTGGGGCCGGCTGCACCAGCTCCAGCTCAAGAACCAGACGCTCGGCACCAGCGGTCCCGGCTTCCTGAAGACGATGCTCAACCGCGGTCCGTACAACCTGGGCGGCGGCGAGGCGGCGGTCGACGCGACCGGCTGGAACGCGGCAGGCGGCTACAACGTCATCTGGGTGCCGTCGATGCGGATGGTCGTCAACGTCGGCGACTGGGACAAGTCACGCTGGATCAACCTCACGGGCGCCTCAGGGCACGCGTACAGCGCGCACTACACCGACCAGACGGACAAGTGGGCCGAGGGCGAGCTGCTCGACTGGTCCTTCACGCCCAACGCGGTGGAGGGTTCCACCTCCGACACGCTGCGGCTCACCCCATGAGCACGGCAGTGAGGCCGTCAGTGGGTCCGTCAGCCACTCTCAGACACCCGGCTCCGGGCGGTCGAACCGCCTGACGCCGCCGGGTGTCACCACCGCCCGCACGGGGTGGTCGTGCGGTTCCGCAGGGACCCGCGTGACCACCTCGTCGTCGTAGAGCAGCACCGCGAGCGCCGGCGCCGCGCCCGCACGCGCCAGCCGGGCGAGGACCCGGTCGTACGAGCCGCCGCCGCGCCCCAGGCGCATACCGTGCCCGTCCACGGCGAGTCCCGGCAGCAGGACCACGTCGGCCGCCAGTACGGCGTCCGGGCCGAGCCGTGGCCCGTCGGGCTCCAGCAGCCCGCGCCCGGCCTTCAGCAGCCGGTCGGCGCCCTCGTACGCGGCCCAGTCCAGGTCGTTGTCGGCGAGCAGCACCGGCAGCAGCACCCGCACGCCACGCGCGTGGAGCGCGTCGAGCAGCACGCGCGTGCCGGGCTCCCGGCCCACCGACACATAGCCGGCGACGGTACGGGCCGCCGCCAGCTCCGGCAGGTCCAGGGCGCGCCCGGCGAGAACCGCGGCCGCCTCGGCCGCGTCCTCATAGGACAGCAGGGCCCGCGCGGCGAGCAGTTCACGCCGCACGGCGGCTTTGGCGGCTTTGTTACTCACCGGTGTCATAACCCTCTCGTATGTGTTCATATGCGTCTGTACTGTGCCAGGCATGACGCACTCGCCACCCCCAGGCATCACCAAAGCTGTCATCCCGGCCGCCGGGCTCGGCACCCGCTTCCTGCCGGCGACCAAGGCCACTCCGAAGGAGATGCTGCCGGTCGTCGACAAACCGGCGATCCAGTACGTGGTCGAGGAGGCGGTGGCGGCGGGGCTCTCCGACGTCCTGATGATCACCGGTCGCAACAAGCGCCCCCTTGAGGACCACTTCGACCGCAACTACGAACTGGAAGAGGCGCTCACCCGCAAGGGAGACACCGAACGCCTCGCCAAGGTCCAGGAGTCCAGCGACCTCGCCACGATGCACTACGTGCGCCAGGGCGACCCCCGCGGCCTCGGCCACGCCGTGCTGTGCGCGGCGCCGCACGTCGGCGACCAGCCGTTCGCCGTCCTGCTCGGCGACGACCTGATCGACCCGCGCGACCCGCTGCTCGCCCGGATGATCGAGATCCAGAAGCGGGAAGGCGGCAGCGTCGTCGCGCTGATGGAGGTCGCACCCGAGCAGATCCATCTCTACGGCTGCGCCGCCGTCGAGCCGACGGCCGACGCCGACGTGGTCAAGGTGCACGACCTGGTCGAGAAGCCCGAGCCGGCCGACGCGCCCAGCCACTACGCCATCATCGGCCGGTACGTCCTGGATCCGGCCGTCTTCGGGATACTGCGCGGCACCGCGCCGGGGCGCGGCGGCGAGATCCAGCTGACCGACGCCCTGCAGCAGTTGTCGGCCGACGAGAAGGCCGGCGGGCCCGTGCACGGCGTCATCTTCACGGGCCGCCGCTATGACACTGGTGACCGTGGCGACTTTTTGCGTGCCATTGTCAGACTCGCATGCGAACGTGAAGACCTGGGCCCGGACTTCCGGGCCTGGCTCCGCAGTTATGTCAGCGAGGAGATGTAGCGCCTTGACCAGCACGGCAGAATCGGCACCCGCGGCTCACCACGAGCACCTGTGGTCGGTGGAGGAGCATCTGGCGGACATCCTCGCCACGGTGCGCCCGCTCGACGCCACGGATCTGCGCCTGCTCGACACTCTGGGCTGTGTGCTCGTCGAGGACGTCGTGGTGACGGTGTCGCTGCCGCCCTTCGACAACAGCTCCATGGACGGTTACGCGGTCCGGACGGCGGATCTCGTGGGCGCCACCGACGAGTTCCCCGCCGTGCTGACCGTCGTCGGCGAGGTGGCGGCGGGCAGCGGCGTGCTGCCGCAGGTCGGCCCGGGGGAGGCCGCCCGCATCATGACGGGCGCGCCGCTGCCGCCGGGCGCCGAGGCCGTCGTCCCGGTCGAGTGGACCGACGGCGGCGCGGGCGGCGGCGCCGTCACGTCGATGCGCCCGGCGGCCGAGGCCCCGGACGGCGCCTCCGGCGAGGTGCGGGTGTACCGGCCGGCGGAGCCGCGCGCCCACGTCCGCGCCGCCGGCAGCGACGTCCACGCGGGCGACCTGGCGCTGGAGGCCGGCACGGTCATCGGGGCGCCGCAGATCGCGCTGCTGGCCGCCATCGGCCGCGGCACGGTGAAGGTACGCCCGCGCCCGCGCGTGGTCGTCATCTCCACCGGCAGCGAGCTGGTCCAGCCGGGCGAGGATCTCGGCGACGGCCAGATCTTCGACTCGAACAGCTTCGCGCTCACCGCCGCCGTCCGCGAGGCGGGCGCCATCGCCTACCGGGTCGGCGCGGTCAGCGACGACGCGGACAGCCTCCGGGCGACCGTCGAGGACCAGTTGGTCCGCGCCGACCTGGTCATCACGACGGGCGGCGTCAGCGTCGGGGCGTACGACGTCGTGAAGGAGGCGCTGTCCTCGGTCGGCGACGAGGACGAGCCGGGCAGCGGCATCGACTTCCGCAAGCTCGCCATGCAGCCGGGCAAGCCGCAGGGCTTCGGTTCGATCGGTCCCGAGCACACCCCGCTGCTGGCCCTGCCGGGCAACCCCGTCTCGTCGTACGTGTCGTTCGAGCTGTTCGTCCGCCCGGCCATCCGCGCCCTGATGGGCCGTGAGGACGTCAACCGCCCGACGGTGCGCGCGCGTCTTGAGAGCGACAAGCCCCTGTCGTCCCCCGCCGGGCGCCGCCAGTTCATGCGCGGTGTGTACGACGCGCGGTCGGCCTCCGTCAGGCCGGTCGGCGGGGCGGGATCCCATCTGATCGCGGCCCTCGCCCACGCCGACTCGCTGATCGTCGTCCCCGAGGAGACGACGTCGGTCGAGCCCGGCACGGAACTCGACGTGGTCCTGCTCGGCTGATCCCGTGGCGGTGGCGGTACCGTATCTGCCCACACAGGCCCGGTCGGGCCCGGACCGGGAGCACCACACCGAATGACTGTGTTTTCCCGGGGGGAATCCCCCGGAGCCGAGCAAGAGCCGCCCGGGCAGGGCCGCCTGACGCATCTCGACGAGTCGGGCGCCGCCAGGATGGTCGACGTGTCGGCGAAGGACGTCACGTCCCGCAGCGCGAGCGCCAGCGGCCGGGTGCTGGTCTCGCCGCGCGTGGTCGAGCTGCTGCGCGGCGGGGGAGTGCCGAAGGGCGACGCCCTGGCCACGGCGCGGATCGCGGGCATCATGGGCGCCAAGCGGACCCCGGAGCTGATCCCGCTGTGCCATCCGCTCGCCGTCTCGGGCGTCACCGTCGATCTGTCGGTCGCCGACGACGCCGTACAGATCCTGGCGACGGTGAAGACGACCGACCGCACCGGCGTCGAGATGGAGGCGCTGACCGCCGTCTCGGTCGCCGCGCTCACCGTCGTCGACATGGTGAAGGCGGTCGACAAGGGCGCGGTCATCACGGACGTACGGGTGGAGGAGAAGCGCGGCGGCAAGTCGGGGACCTGGTCGCGCACGACCGCCGCCGCCGAGACCCCGGCCACCCCAGGCGCCTTGCCCGCTCCGGACGGAGAGAGCGCATGACCGGCTACCGCGCGCTTGTCGTCACGGCGTCCAACCGGGCCGCAGCGGGCGTCTACGCCGACACCGGCGGCCCGCTCGTCGCCGAAGGCCTCACCGCGCTCGGCTTCACAATCGAGGGCCCGCGCGCCGTCCCCGACGGCGACCCCGTCGAAGAGGCGCTGCGCGCCGGCGTCACCGCCGGGTACGACGTGATCGTCACCACCGGCGGTACGGGCATCTCGCCGACGGACCGTACGCCGGAGGCGACCGGGCGCGTCATCGACTACGAGATCCGCGGCATCGCCGAGGCGATCCGCGCCGAAGGCCTCGCCAAGGTCCCGACAGCGGCCCTCTCCCGGGGAGTCGCCGGGGTGGCAGGCCGGACGCTGATCGTGAACCTGCCGGGCTCGACCGGCGGCGTACGCGACGGCCTCGCCGTGCTCGGCAGACTCCTCGTCCACGCCGTCGACCAGCTCCACGGCGGCGATCACCCCCGTACCTCCGGATGAACCCCGCCTGGCCCGTGATCCTGGTGGACGGCGACATCGCCCTCCGCCCGATAAGGCTGCGCGACCAGCGCGCGTGGCGTGAGGTGAACCGGCGCAACCGCGACTGGCTGCGCCCCTGGGAGGCGACCATCCCGCCGCCCGCGCCCGGCGCTCCGGTCACGCAGCGGCCCACCTACCGCCAGATGGTCCGTCATCTGCGCAGGGAGGCGAACGCGGGCCGGATGCTGCCGTTCGTCATCGAGTACCGGGGCCGGCTCGTCGGCCAGTTGACCGTCGCCGGGATCACCTGGGGCTCGATGTGCTCGGGCCATGTCGGGTACTGGGTCGACCGCGAGGTCGCGGGACGCGGCGTGATGCCGACCGCGGTCGCGCTCGCCGTCGACCACTGTTTCCGGATGGTCGGACTGCATCGTCTGGAGGTCTGCATTCGCCCCGAGAACGGGCCGAGCCGCCGTGTCGTGGAAAAGCTCGGATTCCGCGAGGAAGGGCTGCGCCCCCGCTATCTCCACATCGACGGAGCCTGGCGGGACCATCTCGTATTCGTACTCACGTCCGAAGAGGTGCCCGACGGACTGGTCCGCCGCTGGCATCAGGCAAGGCGCGGAACGACACAAAAATAAAATGTATGTTCGAAATTGACTGCCATGTGACCATGAGTCGATCCGAACAATCACAAAAAAAGTCCGTGATATCAGCCAGATCGTGCGACACACCGGCTCAATTGGCCGATGCCCTCGCGCGAACCCCTCTACGGTGTGAACCGTGAGCAGCAGCGGCCTCATCTACGCAGTCATTGTCGGGGCCTGGGCCGCCTACTTGGTGCCGATGTGGCTCCGCAGGCAGGACGAGCTCAACGAGGCACGTCCGACGGAACGCTTCAGTACCGCCATCCGGCTGCTGTCCGGAAGGGCGGCGATGGAGCGCCGTTACGCCAAGGAGCTGCAGGAGCGCACCGCTGAGGAGGCGGGTCCCGACACCGAGACGGGCGGCCGGACGGAATCGATGAGTTCCGTCGACGTCCGGTCCTTCGCCGCGCCCAAGGCGCGCACGGAAGCCCGGCTGGAGATCCCGGCCCCGTCGCCCCCCGCCAGACCCGCGCCCGCCCCGGCGCGCCGGCGGCGTACCCGCCCGGCGGACGGCGGCGCCGCGGCCGAACGCGCCCGGCGCTCGAAACTCCTCGCGCGCCGCCGGCGTACCACCGTGGTCCTCTTCCTCGCCTTCACGCTGGGCGCTGTCGTCGCCGGCGTCGGCGGCCTGGGCTTCCTCTGGGTGCCCGCCGTCCCCGCCATACTGCTGAGCGTCTACATCGTGCACCTGCGGGCCAAGGAGCGGCGCCGCTTCGCCTTCACCATGGACCGGCGCAGGGCGGAGGCGGCGGCGCAGCGGCTGCGCGAGAACCGCCCGCGCCGCCACCAGCCCTCGTCGGCCGCGCCGGGCGAGCCCGCCGAGGAACCCGAACCCGGCCCCGCCCCCGAGCCCACCCCCTCGGTCTCCCCGCAGGAGGCGGGCCGCCGCGCCCTGGTCGAGCAGACCGACCACGCGGAGTGGCTGGACCAGCAGCGCGACCGCGGCCCGGCCGGCGGCGACAGCTGGGAACCGGTCCCCGTCCCGCTCCCGACGTACGTGACAGCGCCGGTGGCGCCGCGCGCCCCGAGCGGGGTCGACGTCAGCGACCCGGAAACCTGGAGCGCGGCCCGCTCCAGCACCTCCGACCCGACCCCGCACCCGGCCCAGCCCCCGACGGCCCCCCCGGCCCGCCGCAGCCGCGACCACGGCAGAACCCCCCTGTTCGACCAGTACGACGAAGCGGACCGCCCCCGCGCCGCCAACGAGTGACCAGGCAACCAACGGATTTCCGAGCACCCCGACCGGGGTGCTAAAGTTTCACTCGTTGCAAGGGCCTGTGGCGCAGTCTGGTAGCGCACCTCGTTCGCATCGAGGGGGTCTGGGGTTCAAATCCCCACAGGTCCACCGCAGCTCAGAGCCCCAGCCGGATCACTCCGGCTGGGGCTCTTTGGCGTACACGGGGGGTTCAGCAGAACATCGGCTGATCCCGGCCGGTCAGGCGGCGGCCGACGAGGCCAGGCCGGGTGGGGCCGAGGCCAGGGCGCTGCGGATGGACTCGATGAGGGCGAGCGCCGCCTCTTCGGTCAGCTCCACAGCGACCCGCGCCGACGGGCCCTGGGAGGGGTTGAGGAAGTCGATGTTGACGGTGTGCTCGTACGGGGCGTGCTGCGGGTGGTCGACGTAGACCATCGCCTCGGTCAGCGGGAAGTACCCCTGCGGGCCCTTGCCGCTGCCCGCGATCTCGGTCTTGACGGTGAGGTAGGTGCACATGGGTTTGTCCCTTCAGGACGCGAGCGTGCGGCCGTAGAAGCCGAGGATGCGGTTCCAGCCGTCCGCCGCCGCCTGCGGGCGGTAGCTCGGCCGGTCGACGGCGAAGAACGCGTGTCCCGCGTCCTCGTACGAGTGGAACTCGTACTCCTTGCCCTGGGCCTTCAACTCCTGCTCCAGCTCGGCGACATGCTCGGGCGACGGGTACTTGTCGTCGGCGCCGAAGAGTCCGAGCAGCGGGCAGGACAGGTCCTTCGAGCGGTGGGCGATCGGCTCCAGCTGGAGCGGGAAGTCCTTCGGCGGGATGCCGCTGACGAACGCGCCGTAGCAGTCGACGGCCGCCTGCAGGTCCAGGCTGACGGCGGCCAGGAACGACTGGCGTCCGCCGGAGCAGTAACCGATCGTGCCGACGCGGCCGTTGCTGGACGGCAGACCGCGCAGATAGCGGGCCGCGCCTGCCACGTCGCCGACCAGGCGCTCGTCGGGCACACCGCCCTGCGCGCGGGCCGCAGCCGCCGCGTCGTCCGGGGAAGCGCCGGGGGCCTCGCGGGTGTAGAGGTTCGGACAGATCGCCGCGTAGCCTTCGGCGGCGAAGCGGCGGGTGATTTCCTTCGTCGGCCCGTCGTAGCCGGGCATGTGGTGGATGACCACGACGCTGCCGATCGGCCCGGGGGTCATCGGGCGTGCGACGTACGCCTCCACTTCGTCTCCGCCATGGCCGGTGATGGTGACAGTCTCCGCCAGTAGCGCGTCGTACATGAGATGCCTTTCCGATCGGCTGATGTCACGCGTGGCCGCTTCCGTGGCCACACCATTTGCACAGTAGACCGGGGAGCTGTCAGCCAATCCGGCGGTGGCCCACCCGGCGAGGGTCAGGATCGGTCCCGCACCTGGACGAGGGCGTGGGTGCCGCTCGTGCGCCACGCGTCACGTTCCGCTTCGAGTCCGGCGAGGGTGTGCGCCTCCAGGCCGACGATCACGTCCGACTTCAGGGTGCGCAGCGCCGCTACCGGTGTGGGGAAGTACGTGGTGAGGGTGGCGAACGGTGTCGTTTCGGGCCACAGCCGGTCGCCGACCAGGCGGCGGTAGTTGAGGTCGCCCTTCAGCAGCGTCACCGCGCTGCCCGACAGCTCGGCCCGCAGATCGTCGGGCATCGCGCTGTACGGCAGCGGCGCGCGGAAGAAGTCGTGGGCGCGCAGCTGGAGACTGCCGTCGGCCAGGGCCGCCCAGAGCCTGCGGCCGGTCAGCGCCGCGCTGCCGTCCGCGTCCGCGATCCGGCGCAGACAGTCCACGACGTCCGCCGTCGTGGCGTCGGAGACGTAGTACGGGCACGGCTTGACGTGCAGGACCACCCGGCCGGCCCGGCCGCTGTGCAGCAGGTGGTCGGCGAGGACGAGATCGGGGATGAGTTCGCGTCCCGCGTTGTCCGCGACCAGCTGGACCGTCGCGGCGCCGTCGGGCGGCAGCAGGGACCACAGCCGCGCGCTGTCGTCGGCGACCAGCCGGTCGTCCTTCTCCGCGGCCTCGCCGTCGGCGGAGTCGAGCCGGAAGCCGAGGTCGGCGCGGTTGCCCCAGAGGGAGGCGCGCAGCAGCGCGTCGGCCCGCTCGCGCTCCGGGAGCGGTACGAGCAGGTCGAGGGCGGCGAGTTCGCTGTCGACGGTGTCGCCGCGCAACTCGGCCCGCTTGAACGGGGCGAACGGATCGACCGACTGCCAGGGGCCCGCGCCGAAGTAGCCCACCGCGCCGAGCAGCAGCCGGTAGAAGTAACTCTCCGCCCACAGGAACGGAGCGTCGCCCCACCGCCGCCCGTACTGCTCGCCGCCGCCCCACGCCTCCCACTGCGCGGCGTCGTGGGCGCCGGGCGGCAGCGGCTCGATCACGCCGTCGGTGACCGAGGCCAGCAGGGCGTCCAGGGCGCTGTGCTGCCACGGCTCGTAGGGAAAGGCGTCCCGCACCTGCTTGATGAGCGCGGGGTGACGGCGGGTCAGCACGCCCCAGGGGAAGGAGCCCGCCACGCTGCTCACGATCACCGGCGCTTCCGGGGTCGCCGCTTCCTCGCCGGCCCCGGAGCCCGTCCCGTCCGTCACGTTCCGTTGATTACGCACGCCGGCGAACGTACCCGAGATCGCCGTCGCCCACATGGGTGACATGGGCTCACAGGGAGTACCCGCAGGCCAGTACTGTCCGCAACATGACCTCTACCAACACCGCGTCACACGCCCCGCTGCTGGGCACCCTCTCGGTGATTCCCTGGACCAGCGACCCCTCAGAAGGCGAACGCGACGCCCCGTTCCTGCTCGCCTACTCCCTCGGTGACGGCCGCGAGGGGGCCGAGGCGGGCGAGGAGACGATGCGTACCGTCCTCTCCGAGATCGGGCTCAAGCCGGGCGGCGACATCGTCGACGTGGCGAAGAAGCCCAGCGTCGCGATCACCCTGCTGGTGGAGGCGGGCAGGGCCGTACTGACGATGCCTTACCTGAACGCGCAGTGCCCCGTGCCGCCGGAGTGGGAGCAGGACGCGCGCGAGAGCGGGCAGGTCTACTTCATCGTCGCCACGAAGCCGTGGACGGACGGGACGCCGGGTGTGCCGGTCACCGAGGAGAAGCTGCGGGCCTTCGTCGGCGACGACACGATGCTCGCCACCGCTGCGCACTGCCTGCTCCCGGTGCGCAGCCTGACCGGCTGACAGGTACGCAAGAGAAGAACAGCGCGGGCCCCGGCCGACGGATCGATCCGTCGGCCGGGGCCCGCGGCGCTGTGCGATCAGAGGAGATGAAGACCCAGGCCGAGCAGGTCGTCATCGTCGTGGTGGTGACCGTGGTGGTGCCAGCCACAGCTCTCGTGGTGGTCGCACCGGTCCTGCTGCGGGGCGGCCTGGGCAACGCCCGCCAGCGGGACGACGACAGCGGCGGCCAGGGCGGCGGCAGCGACACCACGCGCGATTATGGTCTTCATGTTCGAGCTCCTCAATTACATGGGGGCAGGGACGTGTACGACGCTCATCAGGCGGCGGGGACTTGGCGCGCCGGGAACGTCTCCACTACTGCAAGCGGGAACGGATGCCGTTCTCCGGTGCTTCGCCCTGCGCCGGTACCGTGCGGCCCGCGGCACGCCATTCCCGTACCAGCGCGGAATAGATCGGCGTCGGCGCCGGCGGGAAGACGGGGTCGTTGAGGAATTCTGCGGGTGCCGCTGAGCGCTCCCAGCGGGGAACGCGGACGGAGTTCATGCAAGAGGAACGCACACAGCGGGTCAACGGTCACTCAAGAAGCGCTGTCACGAGGGAAGGCTGAAACGCTTCTTCGACCTCGGGGCGCGGACCGTGCGATTCTTCGGATATACGTCCGGGCTGCGTCAGGCACGGGCCCGGTACGGGTCCGGGCATGATGGAGCGGCTGCGCGAAGCCCCAACTCCGCGCAGCCGCTCAGCATTCGGCAGGTACGTCAAAGACGACCGGTCAACGGTGTCAGTTGTTGACGGCCGTGTTGCCGAACGCCGGGTTGAGCAGACCGATGACGTTGACGGTGTTGCCGCTCACGTTGACCGGGACGTGCAGCGGAACCTGGGCGATGTTGCCCGACAGCACACCGGGGGAGTGCGCGGCGACGGCGCCGGCGCCCGCGTCGGCGAAGGCGCTGCCCGAAGCCGCACCGGCGGCCATTCCGGCGGCGGCGATAACGAGTGCGACCTTCTTGGTGTTCTTCATATGAATAGCCTTCCTCAACGGTTTGTTTCAGTGTAGGGACGGGCGGTTGCCGAATTCGCGGGATGACACCGCGACGCGGGGAAATCCGTCATTCGGCGTAATGGCACTACTTGCCGAGCGGCAGTCCGCCGAGCAGCGAGCCGGTCTTCTGCGACTTGTTGAGCCCGTCCGCCGTGTCCTTCACCGCGTTGACGAGAGAGCCGTCGTTCTCGGTGTCCAGCGCGTTCGTGTTCAGCGGCTTCGCCTCACGGAGCCCCTGGGACGCCACGGTGTCGAGAGCGCCGTTCAGGCTCATCGGGGACAGTCCGTCGGCGGCGAACGCCGGGGCGGCGGCACCGAGAGCCATCACGGAACCGGCGACGACGACGGCGACCTTCATGGGCTTCATTCTTCGAATCCTTCTTTCAGCGTTGCGTGCTGTGTGGAACAACTCTCTCTTTCGTAACGAACATTGGCCGCACCGGAAACGGCCCGGCCCCCGTCACGTCGTCGTGACGGGGGCCGGGCCGCTCGCGCGGGGGCTTCGGTCAGCCGGGAACGCCCGGGACCGCGGGCGCCGCGGGCAGGGCCGGGAGCGCCGGCAGGCCCGGCAGGTCGGGCGCGGGCAGCCCACTGCCGAGCACGGTCGCGACGACGAGGTTGACGAGGGACGTCAGCACGGCCTTCACCTGGGTCGCCACGGCCGCCGGGTCGCCCGCCTGAGCGGCCTTCAGCAGCGCGTCGGTCGCCTTCTGTACGGAGGCGACCGCGTCGCTCTTGAGGTCGGCGGCGTCGGCGGCGCCGGCCTCACCCGTCCTGGCCTGCGCACCGGGAAGCGCCGGCGCTGCGGGGAGGGCCGGGGCAGCCGGAGCGGCCGGGGCAGCGGGGACGGCCGGGGCAGCGGGAACGGCGGGTGCGGCCGGTGCGGCAGGCGCAGCCGGTGCGGCGGCCTTGAGCTTGTCCAGCGCGTCCTTGACCGCCTTGGTGTTCTTCGTGACCTGATCCGGCGTGAGCTTGCCGCCGTCGGCCTTCAGTACGGCGGTGAGCAGGTCGGTGACGGGCGCGAGTACGCCGCCGACGTCGCCGAGCGCCTTGGTCTGTGAGGTGAGCGCGTCGGCGCCGGGGACCGGGGCCAGCGCCTCGGCGCCCGCGCTGTGCGCGGCGTGGTGGGCGGAGTAGGTGGCTGCGGCGGGACCTGCCGTGCCGAGGACGAGGGCTGCGCAGACGGCGGCGGTTGCGGCGCGGCGGGAAACCAGGGGACGCATGCAGGGTCCTTTCAGGGACGCGTCGGGAACGTTGCTTTCACCGTGGGTTCCGCGTGTACAGCCCGCAACCGTTCCCTCACCCTGTGCGCTGACCGCCAACCGGCTGACTTACCTGCGCTGACCTGCGACGACCCGATCGGTCGGATGATCGCACCCAGGGCCGGTCGGGTGCTCGTTCGGCCCAAGGCCCCGAGGGTGGAGGGCGCGTGGACGCAGAAGAGCCGCCCTGCCCGTGAGGGGAGAGCGGCTCAGCTGGGACGTCGCAACGACAGGGAAAGCTGTCAGTTGTTGACGCAGGTGTTGCCGAAGGTCGGGTTCAGCAGGCCGATGACGTCGACGGTGTTGCCGCAGACGTTGACCGGGATGTGGACCGGAACCTGGAGGACGTTGCCGGACAGGACGCCGGGGGAACCGACGGCCGCACCCTGCGCGCCACTGTCGGCAAGGGCAACGCCGGACGCGCCGGCGACAGCGGCAGCCGCCGCGGTGGACAGAACAACAGCCTTGGCGATACGCGACATGGGGGAGGGCTCCTCGGTGGTGAAAGAAACGACACGACGGGCGCAGTTGCCCGACACACCGATCAACGCCGAACGGGTCGATCGGTTGCGCCCCCGAATGAGTGAACCGCTTTTCCGGCCCGGTCGAACGGTTGTGCATCGACGCGGTTCCGGGCCGTTCCGAGTGCTTTTGTACGTTCAGAGCGTTTCCGCGCGTTAGACGTGATTTTCAGCTCACCCTCTGTAAGGGTGCCTTCTTGTTTCGGCATTCGGACGGAGAGCCTGTTATGCGGAATTCCGCGGTTCATGCTGTACGGCGTGGTGTGCTCTGCGCCCTGACGGTTTATCTGCTGTCGGCGGCGGCTCCGCCCGCTCCGACTGCCACACCCGCTGCCACACCCCCCGCCACGCCCGCTCCCGCCGCCGGGCCCCGCGAGGCGTCCCGGATCCCCTTCGCCGAGCGCTACTCGACGGTGCAGCACGGCGGCATCGTCCGGGCGGCCAACTCGGCCATCAGCTGCCGCTCGGCCGACGGCGCGGCGTGCACGTCGGCGCGTACCGGTTCCGGCACCGGCGCCAGGGCAGCCAACCACGACTTCGACATGTTCTACACGGACGTCGACAAGGACCCGAACACCTACAATTCCACCCGCGCCGAACTGCGCGTCCCGAAGGGCGCGACCGTCAGCTACGCCCGGCTGTACTGGGGCGGCAACCTCCGGGTCGGCGAGCAGAAGCCGTCGAAGGACAACGGCCGCGTCCTGGTCGCCGAGCCCGGCGGCGCCTACAAGCAGGTGCTGGCCGACAGCCTGATCGGGCACCGCGTGGTCGGCGGCGCGGACGCGTACCAGGCGTCGGCCGACGTGACACCGCTCGTACGCGCCAGCGGTCCCGGCATGTACACCGTGGCGCAGCTCAACGTCGCCATGGGCAAGTCGGGGGTGGGCGCCTGGGGCGGCTGGACGCTGGTCGTCGCCTACGAGAAGGACGACGCGCCGCTGCGCAGGATTGCCCTCTGGGACGGCTTCGAGTCCTTCGACGCCGAACACCACAGCGGCCATGTCGACTTCGGCGAGATGCGGGTCCCGGCCGGCGGTTCGGGGCTGCTCGGCGTCGTCGCGTACGACGGTGACAGCGGCATCACCGGAGACTCGCTGAAGGTCGTGACGAACGCTGCCGGGCCGAATTCCGCTTCCCGCCGCGACAAGGGTGTGTCGCTCACCAACAAGTCAAATAAATCTGGTGATGTGATGAACTCAAGCATTACGGACGCGGGTTCGAGCCAGATCAAGAGACAACCAGCTTATGCGAACAATCTTGGCTACGACTCAGATGTGTTCGATTTGAAAGCCGCCTTTTCGCGTGGCGGAGATCGATTTGGCGTTCGATTCGGTACGGGGCGTGACTCCGTCTGGCTCGGTGCGTTTTTCGTAGAAGCAGAAGCTCGGCACTGAGTTTCGTGCGCCCCTGGCCTGGCCCGGAAGCGCACCCCTGAATTCGGACACGGAAAAGAGTCGCGCGTGCAGCCACAACGGCACCGGCCCGGGACCGGCTTCACGGCACTCCATCTCGTCCAGCCGGTCGACGGCGGTGTGGCCAGAGTGGTCACCGATCTCGTCCGGGCACAGCTGGACAGCGGGGTACGCGCCGTCGTCGCGTGCCCCGACGAGGGGCCTCTCCCGCAGGCGGTGGCCCGGCTGGGCGCCGACGTGCGGGTGTGGCGCGCGGTCCGCAGCCCCGGCCCCCGGCTGCTGGACGAGACGCGTCAGGTCTCCCGACTGGTGGACGAGGTACGGCCCGACCTCGTCCACGCGCACAGCGCCAAGGCCGGGCTCGCCGGCCGGCTCGCCGTCCGAGGCCGCGTCCCCACCGTCTTCCAGCCGCACGCCTGGTCCTTCGAGGCCGTCGGCGGGGTGACGGCGGGGCTCGCCCTGCGCTGGGAGCGCTGGGCCGCCCGCTGGACCGACCGCGTCATCTGCGTCAGCGACGCCGAACGGCGCACCGGCGAACGCGCCGGTGTCGACGCCGAATGGACCGTCGTACGCAACGGCGTGGACATCACCCGGTTCGGTCCGGCGGCGGGAGCGGCCGATCCGGCCGGTACGGCGGCGGCCCGCGCCGCGCTGCCGCTGCTCGCCGGGCTCTCACGCGCGGCCCCCGTCGTCGTGTGTGTCGGACGGCTCTGCCGGCAGAAGGGCCAGGACGTCCTGCTGCGCGCCTGGGAGCTGATCGCCCACCGGTCGCCGCAGGCCAGGCTGGTCCTCGTCGGCGACGGACCCGACGAGGCGCGGCTGCGTGCCACCGCACCGCGGTCGGTGCTCTTCGCCGGGCCGGTGGCCGACACCTCGCCCTGGTACCTGGCGGCCGACCTGGTCGTCCTGCCCTCCCGCTGGGAGGGCATGGCGGTGGCGCCGCTGGAAGCCATGGCGAGCGGCAGGCCCGTCGTCCTCAGCGATGTGGACGGCGCGCGCGAGAGCCTGCCGCCGGGACGGGAGGACCACTGTCTGGTCCCGCCCGAGGACTCCCGGGCGCTGGCCGCCGCTGTGAGCGCTCTGCTCGGTGACAAGGTCCTGCGCGAAGCCCTCGGCCGCGCGAGCCAACAGCACGTACTCAGCACCTTTGACGTGCGGCAGACCGCAGCGGCCGTCGCGGGCGTGTACCGCGACGTCGCCGCCGCGCCGCACCCCGAGCGCAGGGAGCCGATCCCCCAGTGACCACGGAAAGCACCAGCGTCCCTTCGCCTTCGGGGCCCGCGCAGGCGGGCGGACAGGCCAGGGGGCGCGTCTCGATCGCCCCGCCCCGTGACCGGGACCGTGACACACCGGACCGCGTGGCACTGCCACCCCGCAGGCCCGCGGGGACCCCGCTGCGCTACGGGCTCCCGCTGCTCGCGACGGACTGCGCGGCGGCGCTGCTGGCCACCGCCGTCCTCAGCGACGAGCAGCGCGGCGCCGTCCTCGCCGTCCAGCTCGTCGTCTGCGTGACCGTGCTCAACGCGCACGCCGGGCTCTACCGGCCCGCCGTCGCCCCCTCCGCGCTCGACCAGCTCCCCGCGCTCGCCGCACGCGCCGCCGTCGCGTGGTGCGCGGCCGCAGCCGTCATCGCTGCCCTGCTGCCCGGCCACGTACTGGGCCTGACCACCCTGCTCGCCGGCATCGGCGTCCAACTGGCCTTCGCCTGCTGTGCCCGCGCCCTCGTGCACGCCCGGCGACGGGCCGCCGTCCGCAACACCGTACGCGCCACGCTCGTCGTCGGTACGGGCGGCTCGGCGCGCCGGCTGGCCGCCGTACTCACCCAGCACCCCGAGTACGGCCTGCGGCCCGTCGGGATCGCCGCACCCACGCCGGAGCGGTACGAGGACGACAGGTACGAGGACGCCGGGGACGCCGAGCGCGAAGCGGCCATGGACGGCGCGCTGCCGGTGCTCACCTCCACCGAGGAGATCCACCGCGCCGTCATCCAGAACGGTGTGCGGGAGGCCGTTTTCACCGATGAGGGCGGCGCGTGGGACACGGCCCGACACGCCTCGCTCGTCGCGCTGTTCCACCAGTACGGCTGCGCCACCTGGTTCGTCGGCGACGCGGCCAGGACACAGCCCCGCCGGATGGCCGAGCACCTCTGGGGCTTCGGCTGCCACCGCGTCGCCCCGCCCGCCGTCCGCCGCTCCGGCACCGTCGCCAAGCGGCTGCTCGACATCGCCGTCGCGACCCCGGCGCTGCTCGCCGTCTCGCCGGTGCTGTTCGTCTGCGCCCTCGCGGTACGGCTCGGCGACGGCCCCGGCGTGCTGTTCCGGCAGGAGCGCATCGGGCAGGACGGCCACCCCTTCACCCTGCTGAAGTTCCGTACGCTGCGCCCCGCCGACGACCACGAGGCCGCCACCCGCTGGAACGTCGCGGGCGACCTGCGGATGAGCCCGGTCGGCCGGGTGCTGCGCCGCACCTCGCTGGACGAGCTGCCGCAGCTGTGGAACGTGCTGCGCGGCGACATGAGCCTGGTCGGGCCGCGCCCCGAACGGCCCTTCTTCGTCGCCAACTTCAGCAAGACGCTGCCCGGTTACGCCGCCAGGCACCGGATGCCGGTCGGCATCACCGGGCTCGCCCAGGTCAACGGATTGCGCGGTGACACCTCCATCGAGGACCGGTCGCGCTTCGACAACCACTACATCGACCACTGGTCGCTCTGGCAGGACGTGTGCATCCTGGTGCGGACCGCTGTCTCCCTCGTCCGTCCGGCGGGCAGCTGATGGCCGCCGCCGACGCACTCGTACTGACGGACCGTCAGCAACCCTTTCCCTGGCGGGAGACGCTGCGCCGCTACGCGCCCCTGCTGCCCGTCGTCGCCGTCGTCGCCCTGCTCGCCGTCCCCGCGCCGACCGAAAATGACGGTGCGTCAGGTACGGGTACGGTCGCCGACGCCGCGTCCGGGCTGCTCGTCGTCCACTGCTTCGTCATGCTGCTGCGGCAGCGGGCCCGCCCGCTGACCCGGACGGCCGCCGTGATCCTCGGACTGCCCGTGGTCGGTGTCTCGGCCGCCGCCGTCACCTCGTACGACCCGGCGGTCAGCCTGCCCGGTGTCGCGCGCTATCTGCAGATCTTCGTGCTCGTACCGGCCGCGCTGCTGCTGCTCGTCCGCGACCGCAGGGACCTGCGGTTCGTCGCGGGCTCCGTCGTCGCCCTCGGCCTGGTCCAGGGCGCGATCGGGGTCGTGCAGTACCTGACCGCCACCGGCGCCTCGTACATGGGCAAGGACATCAGGGCCGTCGGCACCTTCGGCCCCACCGACGTGATGGGCATGGCGACCGTCGTCGCCTACGGGCTGGTCATCTGCGCCGGCTTCGCGCTCGGCGACGACCACGACGTACCGCGCGGACAGCGCACCCTCGCCACGGTCTGCGCCGGGCTGCTGTTCCTGCCGCTCGTGCTGTCCTTCAGCCGGGGCGCGTGGATCGCGACCGCCGTCGCGCTCGTCCTGCAACTGGCCCTGTCCGGGCTGCGCAGGGCGGCCAGGATCGCGCTCGTCGCCGGCGCCCTCGGTGTCGTACTGGTCGGCGGGCTCGGCATCGGCTCGCAGATGATCACCGACAGGCTCGACTCCATCACCCAGGTCACCGCGGCGCCCGACCAGTCCGTCACCGACCGGTACACGATGTGGGCGGCCGCCACCGACATGTGGCGCGAAGAGCCCGTCACCGGCGTCGGGTTGAAGGGCTTCCCCGCCTACCGCGACAGCCACGCCTCGCTCGCGCTGTCCTCGGGCAGCGACACCGACGGCGCGGGCGCGGGCTTCCAGCGCCAGCCGCTGCTGTCCCCGCACAATATGTACCTGCTCGTCCTCAGCGAACAGGGGCTGCTCGGGATCGTCGCCCTGGTCGGCAGCTGGGCCGCGCTGCTGGTGTGCGCGCTGCGCAGACTGCCCGGCGCGCGCCGCTCCCGTACCGGCGCAGGCTGCGCCATCGCCGTCGTAGGACTGCTGGTCTGGCAGCTGATCGACTTCAGTTACGCCGACATCGGCGGCCCCTCGACCGTCCTGACGGCCGTGATGCTGGGACTCGCCGCCTGCTGGGCGCTCGGCCCGATGCGTGACCGGCCGTCAGCCGCGCACGGCGAGTCCGACAAGGGGGCCGCCCACGCGTGAGCGAGACCCGGCAGTCCCCGCCCTCCGTACCGTCGCTGCCCGCCGTCCCCACCCAGCCGGGCCCACCCGGCACGGACACCACAGGCCCGTCCTCCGGGCGGTTCCTGGCGCGGGCCGCCTTCCTGACCGCTGCGCTGACCGCGGCGGGCGCGCTGCTCGGGCTGCTCCGCGACCAGACCATCGCGCATCTGTACGGAGCGGGCCCCGACACCGACGCGTTCCTCGTCGCCTGGACCGTGCCCGAGGTCGCCTCGACGCTCCTCATCGAGGACGCCATGGCGCTGATCCTCGTCCCCGCCTTCAGCCTCGCCATCGCCCGCAGGGCCGACCGGCTCTCACCCGACCCGGTGCTCGCGCTCGTCCGCTCCACGCTGCCCCGGCTCTTCCTGGTACTCAGCGCGGGCGCCGCCCTGCTCGTCGCCACGGCGCCCTGGGTCGTCGCCGTCCTCGCGCCGGGACTGCCCGAACCGCAGGTCGCCGTCGACTGCACCCGGCTGACCGCGACCTGCGCCTTCAGCTTCGGCCTCGCCGGGTACCTCAGCGCCGCGCTGCGCGCGCACGGCTCGTTCGTGGCACCCGCCACGATCTACGCCGTCTACAACATCGGCATCGTCACGACGATGCTGGTGCTGCGCGACCGTATCGGCGTACGGGCGGCGGCTGCGGGCGTCGCCGTCGGCGGTGTCCTGATGGCGCTCGTGCAGGTACCCGCCCTGTGGCGCAGGCTCAAGGAACGCGCGCCCGGCACCGCCGACCAGCCGCAGTCCGAGGCCAAGAGCGGACCGCCCGTCGCGCTCGGACTGCTCGCCCCCGTCATCGTCTTCGCCCTCAGCAGGCAGTCGCAGGTCCTCGTGGAACGCTTCCTCGCCGCCCCGCTGCCCGCAGGCGCCATCTCGCATCTGAACTACGCGCAGAAGGTCGCCCAGATGCCGATGACCCTCTCCCTGATGCTGTGCACCGTCACGTTCCCCGTCGTGGCCCGCGCCATGGCGGCCGGCGAGACCGATGTGGCGCGGCGGCGCGTCGAACGCGACCTGGCGCTGGCCGGGATCATCGTGCTGATCGGCGCCGCCACCGTCATCTCCTGCGCACCGCAGATCATCGAAGTGCTCTTCCAGCGCGGCGCCTTCGTCAAGGCCGACACCGCGGCGACCGCCTCCGTCATGCGCGTGTACGCCCTCGGGCTGCTCGGCCAGACCCTGGTCGGCGCGCTCGTACGCTGCTACTTCTCGGCGGCGCGCCCCCTGTGGTTCCCCGCCGTCGCCATGCTGGCCGGGCTCGCCGTCAACGCCGTCGCTGGCGCCCTGCTGCTGCACGTCTGGGGCGTCCTCGGCATCGCGGCCTCCAACGCGCTCGGCATCACCGTCACCGCCGCCCTGCTGCTCGCCGGGGTCGGCCGGCACAGCGTGCCCGTCCGGATCGCACACACCACGGGCGGCCTGGTGAAACTCAGCGCCGCTGCGGCCGCTGCCACCGGCTCCGGGTGGCTGTGCGGCGCGCTCGTCCCCTCCCCCCTGCTCGGCGCCTGCGCCGCCTGCGTCGCGGTCGCCGCGGTGTTCCTCGTCATCGCGCGCGCCCTGCGCGCACCCGAGATCGACACCATCCTCCGTCCCGTCACACGAAGGCTCGCGCATGCCCGTTGACGACACGTCCGCCGGCCCCCTGTGGGCAGTCATGTACCACTCGGTCGCCGACCCCACCGACGACCCCTACCAGGTCACCGTCTCCCCGGCCCGGCTCGCCAGGCAGCTCGACTGGCTGCGCCGCCGGGGCCTGACCGGCGTCTCCATGGAACGGCTGCTGCGCGCCCGCGCGGCCGGGCGTGGCGCCGGACTCGTCGGCCTGACCTTCGACGACGGCTACGCCGACTTCGTCACCGGCGCCCTGCCGCTGCTTCGGCACTACGGCTGCACCGCCACCGTCTACGTCCTGCCGGGCCGGATCGGCGGCAGCAACGAATGGGACCGGCTCGGCCCGCGCAAGCCCCTCCTCACCGAGGACGGCATCCGCGCCGCCGTGGACGCCGGGATGGAGATCGGCTCGCACGGCCTGCTGCACACGGACCTCACAGGACCGGACGTCGACGACGAACTCCTCGCCGCGGAGACCGCCCGCAGCCGCGCCCTGCTGCGGGCCGTCAGCGGCCGCGAGGTGACCGGCTTCTGCTACCCGTACGGCTCGGTCGACGCGCGCGCCGTCAACGCCGTGCGGGCCGCGGGCTACTCGTACGCCGTCGGGATCAGCCCGGGGCCGCTCACCGGCCTGTTCGCGCTGCCGCGCATCCATGTCGGCGAGCGGGACACCGGCTGGCGGATGCACGCCAAGTGGGCACTGCACCCACGGCGCCGCCAGTCCGTCGCGTACGGCCCCTACCCGGAGCCGCCGTACGCGGCGGCCGACGAACCGCTCGTCCCGGAGGGCGCCCGCGGGGAGGCGGACGGGTGAAGGTCCTGCACATCATCACCGGGCTCGGGATCGGCGGCGCCGAGCAGCAACTGCGGCTGCTGCTGCGGGAACTGCCCACCGACAGCGAGGTGGTCACCCTCACCAACCCCGGAGCGGTCGCCGCGGGCATCGTCGCCGACGGGGTGCGGGTCACCGACCTCGCAATGACCGGCAACCGCGACATCGGGGCGCTGCCCCGGCTGACCCGGCTCGTCCGGCAGGGCCGCTACGACCTGGTGCACACGCATCTGTACCGGGCCTGTCTGTACGGGCGGTTCGCCGCGCGCCTCGCGGGCGTACGGTCCGTCGTCGCCACCGAACACTCGCTGGGCGACGCCCAGATCGAGGGCCGCCCGCTCTCCCAGGGCGCCCGCGCGCTGTATCTCGCGGGGGAGCGGCTCGGCAGCGCGACCGTGGCCGTCTCCGCGACCGTCGCCCGCCGGCTGGAGCGCTGGGGGGTGCGCGGCGACCGTATCCATGTCGTGCCCAACGGCATCGAGGTCGGCCGCTTCGGCTACGACCCACGCGCCCGGCGCGCCGCACGCGCCCGGCTGGGGCTGCCGCAGGACGCCTTCGTCGTCGGCGGGGTCGGACGGCTGGCGGCGACCAAACGCTTCGGGACGCTCGTCCAGGCCGTCGCCGGACTGCCGGACGCACACCTGCTGCTCGTCGGCGAAGGACCCGAACGGGCCGGGCTGCTGCGGCTGGCCGCGCAGCGCGGAGCCGAGCACAGGACGCTGCTGCCCGGCGCCTGCGAGGACCCGCCCGGCAGCGGCACCGCGCCGGGCTCCGACCTGCCGTCGCTGCTCGCCGCCATGGACGTCTTCGTCTCGACGTCCCCGGAGGAGGCGTTCGGCCTCGCCGTCGTCGAAGCGCTCGCCGCAGGACTTCCGGTGCTGCACGCCGCCTGTCCCGCCCTCCAGGACCTCCCGGCGCAGGCGGCGCCCGGCGCCCGCGGGATCAGCGGCTCGATCGCCGAGCTGACCGCCGAACTGGCCGCCGAGCAGAAGCGGTTCAGGGGACGCGACGCGCACCGGCTGCCGGTGCCGGCCGCCGCACACCACTACGACATCTCCCGCAGCGCACACCAGCTGATGGCCGTCTACGAGCACACCGTCGGCGGCCCGCACCCCACCCCAGACCGCACCCCATCCGAGAAGTGAGCGGCTCATGACCCAGAAATCGAGTGCCCAGCAAGTGAGTACGCGGCAGCCGAGTACACAGCGAGCGAGTACCGGCCGGGCCCGGCTGAAGCGGCTCCCCGCCTGGGTCGTCGTGCCGGTGGCCGCCGCGCTCGGCGCCGCGGCCGGTGCCACCTACGGGCTGGTCAGCACCCCCGAGTACACGGCGACCAGTTACGTGCTCGTCGTCCCGACGGACAAGGCCGACCCGGCGGCGGCGCTCGGCTTCGCCACCGCCTACGGGCGGGTCGCCCCGCAGGTCGCCCTCACCGGCGACGCGCAGGTCTGGGCCGGTGTCTCGGCGAAGACCCTCAAGGAGCACGTACAGACGGCCACGTCGCCCGACGCGCCGATGATCTCCGTGACCGCGACGGCGACCCGCGCCTCGACGGCCGTGAACATGGCGGACGGCGTCGCCAAGGCGCTGGTCAGCAACGGCGGTCATCTGCAGAGCAGTACGAACGTGAAGGTGCTGCAGTTCTCCCGCGCCGTCAAACCCACCGCGCCCGTCTCGCCCTCGACGCCGCTGGCCGCCCTGGTCGGCGGCTGCGCGGGCGGACTGCTCGGCGGCCTCGCCCTGCTGGTCAGGCCCAAGCGCGGGCGCGGCGAGCAGCACGTGTCCGTACCGAACCCGACCCAGTCCGCGTCACCCGTCTCCGCTTCCGCCGCGCCCGCCGCGTCCGCCCAGCCACAGCCGGAAACGGTGTGATGGCCGCCGAGACGAACGCCCACCCCGCGTCGGCGCCCCTCTCCGCCTCCGTCTCGGGGTCGGTCTTCACCTCCGAGGTGTGCCGGGACAGCGACCGCTTCGGCGCGCTCGAAGCCGAGTGGACCGCGCTGTTCCGCCGCTCAAGGACGGCGACGCCCTTCCAGAGCCACTCCTGGCTGCACTCCTGGTGGCTGTCGTACGGCACCCCTGGCCGACTGCGGATCGTGATCGTACGCAAGGGCGACGAACTGGTCGCCGCCGCGCCCCTGATGCTGGTGCGCCGCCCGCTGCCGGTCCTCGTGCAGCTCGGCGGCACCATCTCCGACTTCTCCGATGTGCTGCTCGACGACAGCTGCGCGGACGCTGCGGCGTCGGCGCTGGCGAAGGCGCTCGCCGGAGCGGCCCGTACCGCGGTGATCGACCTGCGCGAGGTACGTCCTGGCGCCGCCGCCGAGCGGGTCTTCGGCTGCTGGGACGGGCCACGGCTGCGCCGGGCCGACTCGCCGTGTCTCGAACTGCCCGCCGTGCCCATCGAGGAGCTGATCTCCCGGCTGCCCTCCTCGCGCGCGCAGCGGGTACGGGCCAAGCTCCGCAAGGCCGACAAGCTCGGCATCGACGAGCGCGAGGTGCCCGAGGACGAGATCCCGGCGGCCGTCGAACGGCTGCTGGCGCTGCACCGGCTCCAGTGGCAGGGCCGCAAGGTCACCCCGGAACACCTCAGCACCCGCTTCTCCGAGCATCTGGCCAGGTCGGTGCGGGCCATGGTCAGCTGCGGGGACGCGCGGGTGACGGAGTTCCGGCTGGACGGCGCGTTGGTGGCCTCCGACCTGACGCTGATGTCGGCCCAGCTGTCCGGCGGCTATCTGTACGGCGCCGATCCCGTCCTGCGGGAGCGGAAGGTGGATGTCGCCTCGCTGCTGCTGCGCAACGGCGCGCAGCACATCACGGCGGCCGGCGGCGCCACGCTGAGCATGCTGCGCGGCAACGAACCGTACAAGCGGCACTGGCGCCCGGAGACCGTCCGCAACCAGCGGATGCTGCTGTCCCGCCGCTGGCTGGCCCCTTCGCTGCGGGCGCTCGCCGCGGGTGCGGCCGGCCGTGACCTGGCGGCGACGCTGGTCAAACGGGTACGCGACGACGCGGGCGCCGGCAAGGACTGATCCCTTGCCGGCGCCCGCGCCACGCGCGTCGGTTCAGCTCACTTCCGCGCGGCTCACTTCCGCAGCCAGTCGAAGCGGACGCAGATCTTGCCGCCGAGCCACGACTCCACCCACGAGCCGAGGTTCAGCTGGGTGCAGTGCTGCGGGTGCGCCGGTGTCGTCGGCTCGGGTACCGGGTCGGTCGGAACCGGAGTCGGGACCGGAGTCGTCGGGACGGGAGTCGGGACCGGGGTGGTCGGTACCGGCGTCGGATCGGGCTGCGGCTGTCCTGTGCCCTTTCCGTACAGCGCGGCGCGGAACACCTTCGACGATTTCGGATTCTCGTCGCACTGCCATACGCCGTGCGGACAGTAATCCGTCAGCGTGTTGTACAGCGGCTTGTATTTCTCGATCCAGTCCAGCATGCCCCGCATATACGCGGGGTTGTCGCCGTTGCGGAAGAGGCCCCACTCCGGATAGGAGATAGCCTTCCGGTGGGCAGCGGCGAAGTCCACATGCTGCTGAAGTCCGAAGGGCTCCTTCACCTGTTCTTCGAAGGTCCTGCCGGGCGGCTGGTCGTAGGAGTCCATTCCGATGATGTCCACGACGTCGTCGCCCGGATAGCACTCGGTCCAGGGGACGGCGTCACGTCCGCGGTTCGGAGCGAAGTCGAAACGGAACTTCTGCCCGGGCACCGCACGCATGGTGGTGACGATGCGGTTCCAGTACTTCTTCCACGCGGCGGGATTCGGGCCGCAGCGGCTCGTGTACGTGGTGCCGTTCATCTCCCAGCCGAGCACGACGACGGTGTCGTTCGCGCCCAGGTCGACCAGGTGCTTCGCCAGCGCGGCGAAGTGGCTGTCGTACGCGCCACGGGCGCCTTTGACCAGCTCACGCCGTACGTCCCGGTCCGGTACCCGCCCTTCGTTGTCCTCCAGCATGGGCACGTTGAGCACGAACACCCGGTCGTCGCGCGCCTTGCGCCACTCGGCCCAGTCGCGCAGGAAGCTCGGCTGGCCCTCGATGTTGGACCACACGTCCCCGGGGAGATAGGTGTGCCCGACCCGCAGATTCGTGCCGCCGAGCCATTTCTGCATTTCGGCGATACGGGTCACCCCCTCGGGGCCGTAATCGAGATACGCGCCGAAAGCCGGCGCCGCCGCTGCGGGCGGCGCCGGGTTCCCGGTCTTTCCTGGTTCGTCCGGTCCGTCAAGACCGGCGGCGAAGCTCGGAACGGGCAGCACCGAACCTGAGACAAGGAGGCCGGCCGTGACGACACCCACACAGGTGCTCGCCAGCCGTCGACGTGGATGGGACATGTCTGCTCCTCGGAGTTGGACCCTGTTCCGCGGCCTCGCGGGCCGTGGTCACGCTGATCCAAAAGTATTTCTAATGAGCCGAATGGGAACCTGGCCTGACGTTCCAGTAGCCCGTTCGTGCATTTGATCCCCCGCATGGGTCAGAGAACCCTCGATCAACCAAGGACACAGCCGTGCCGAGCTTTGACATTCGCGTCCCCGCCGTACTCATGAGGCTCGACCGGAATCCGTTCCACCACGGCACGCTCGGCGCCGTGCGCTCCCTCGGCCGGGCCGGCATCGAGGTGCACGCGGTCGTCGAGGCGGCGGGCAGCCCCGTCGGACGCTCCCGTTATCTGCGCCGGGTGCATCTACGGCCCGACGGCAGCCCGGATCTGGCGGAAATTCACCGACTGCTGCGGTCGATCTCCGACCAGCTCGCCACTCCGGCCGTGCTGATCGCGATGGACGATCTGAGCGCCATCGCCGTCGGACGGCTCGCCGCCGAGCTGAGCGGGCGTTATCTGCTGCCTGAACAGCCGTCAGGGCTGGCCGAGCGGGTCGCCGACAAGGCCGAGCTGGTGGACATCTGCGCCGCGCTGTCCGTGCCGCACCCCCGGACGGTGATCCCGGCCGACGCGGAGGGCGCGGCTGCCGCCGCCTGGTCGCTGGGCCTTCCGGTGGTGGCGAAGTGGAGCAGGCCCTGGCTGCTGCCCGCGGGGGCCGGGCTGCGCAGCACCCAGGTCGTCCGCTCCAAGCGGGAGGCGAGGGAGCTGTTCGCACGGCGGCCGGAGGCGGGCAGCGAGCTGCTGCTCCAGGAGTATCTGCCGCAGGGGCGCGACCTCGACTGGTTCTTCCACGGCTACAGCGGCTCGGACGGTACGTGTCTGGTCGGGGCGGCGGGCCGCAAGGAGCGGTCGTGGCCGGTGGGCGCGGGGCTCACCGCCGTCGGCCGGTGGCTGCCCAATGCGGAGGTGGAGCGGACCGCGCGTCAGGTGGTCGCGGCCCTCGGCTACCGGGGCATCCTCGACCTGGACTTCCGGCTCGACCCGGGGACCGGCGGCTACCACCTGCTCGACTTCAACCCCAGGCCCGGCGCACAGTTCCGGCTGTTCACCGACCGGGCGGGCACCGATGTCGTAAGGGCGCTGCATCTGGATCTGACCGGCCGTACGGTCCCTGCGTCGGGCGCGGCGCACGGCAGGACGTTCCTGGTGGAGAACTACGCGCTGCTGTCCTTCCTGTCGTCGCTCACGTCGTCCGGGCTGCCCCGGGGCGCGCGGGGCGCAGGGGGCGTGCGGGGGGAGCGAGACGGCGCGTTGGGCGGCGCACGGGCCGGCGTCCGGGGCGGCGCGCGAGGGCGCGGGGGCCGGGAGGCCGCCTGGTTCGCGCTGGACGACCCGATGCCCGCGTACGGCATGGCCACCGCCTGGATCCGGCACGCGACGCGGCGCGCCGGGCGCGGGGCGGGGCGCACGGCGCCGGTCGCCCGCGCGGGCCCGGCACCCGACACCGGCCGGACCCCTTCGGTGCAGTGACCCCGTTCCGGCGGCAATAACCCCATTCCGTGCAGTGACCACACAGAGAGCGGCACACACCATGTACGACCTGGTAGTTGTGGGTGCGGGACCCTACGGTCTGTCCATCGCGGCCCATGCGGCGGCGGCAGGGCTCGATCTGCGGGTGTTCGGCAGGCCGATGGCCGCGTGGCGGGATCACATGCCGCCCGGGATGTATCTCAAGTCGGAGCCCTGGGCATCCAACTTGTCCGCTCCACGGGGTGAGTTCGACCTGGCCGCCTACGCGGCGTCCCAGGGCACCGAGTCACGGCACGGCGTGCCCCTGCCGGTCCGCTTCTTCGCCTCGTACGGCCTGTGGTTCGCCGAGCGCGCCGTACCACCGGTCGACGAACGGCTGATCACGGCCGTCCGCCCCTGCCCCGGCGGCTTCCACCTCACGACCGACGACGGTCAGTCCGTCCTGACCAGGACGGTGGCGCTCGCCCTCGGCGTGATGCCGTTCATCGACATCCCCGCGCCGCTGCGCGGACTCCCGCCCGAGCAGGTGTCGCACAGCAGCCACCACGCGGACCTCGCCCGGTTCGAGGGCCAGGACGTCACCGTCGTCGGCGGCGGGCAGGCGGCCCTGGAGACCGCGGCGCTCCTCGCCGAACAGGGCACGGCGGTACGGGTCGTCGTCCGCGCGGACCGGCTGAACTGGAACACCCTTCCGCCGCCCAGGGAACGCCCGGTGGTCGAGGCGGCCCGGCGGCCGCACACCGGGCTCGGCTGCGGGTGGCGCAACTGGCTGTACGCCGAGACCCCCGGCATCTTCCGCCGGCTGCCCGCGCAGACGCGGGCGCGGGTCTTCAGCTCGGCGCTGGGCCCGGCGGGCGCGTGGTGGCTGCGGGACCGCTTCGAACCGGCCGTGGGGGTACGGCTCGGCGAGAGCGTGGCCGCCGCGGTGCCGAGCGGCGGGCGCGTACGGCTCGAACTGGTCTCCACCGACGGGCGGTCGGAGACGGTGGAGACCGACCATGTCATCGCGGCGACCGGGTTCACCCCCGGCCTCGACCGGCTCGGTCTGCTCGACGGCGACCTGCGCGGCGCGCTGCGGACGGTCGGCGCGAGTCAGGGTCCCGAGGCGAGCGCGGTCTTCGAGTCCTCGTACCCGGGGCTGTTCCTGGCCGGGCTGTTGAGCGCGCCGTCGTTCGGCCCCTCGATGCGGTTCGTGTACGGCGCGACGTACACGGCCGAGCGGCTGGTGGCCGGGGTGCGGCGCAGGCTGGGGACGGGCGGCGGGCTGCCGGTGACGGTCAGACAGCGGGACGTCAGGCGCGGGGCGCAGAGCCGTACGCGACAGCCGGCCCGTACGCCGTTGGGCAGCCCGGGGCTTTCGTGAGGCGCTGAGGCCTGAGGTCTGAGGCGATGCCGGGAGAGTCCTGCGGACGACTCTCCCGGCCTGTCGTGTCGGGTTGTTCCGTGGCGGGGAATCAGACGCGCGCGGGCGCGGTGCTGCGGCGGTACAGGATGCCGCCGCCGAGCAGCAGCGCGGCGCTCATCGCGGCGGCCGCGAAGAGGTTGGCTTCGGCGCCGGTGTGCGCGAGCTGCGGTACGGAGGAGTCCTCCAGGACCGGGGCCGGGGCCACGGGGGTCTGCGGGGTGTGGAAGGCGACGGGGGTCGGGGGCAGCGTGCGGTGCTCGGTCGGCGGCGCGGGACGCTCGGGGGCGGGGAGCGTCCGGGGGACCTCGGGCGTACCGCTGGCGCAGTGGTTGCCGAAGGCCGGGTTCAGCAGGCCGACGACGTCGACGGTGTCGCCGCAGAGGTTCAGCGGGATGTCGAGGGGAGCCTGGAGGAGGTTGCCCGACAGCAGGCCGGGGGAGCCGGCGACGGTGCTCTCGGCGGTGGCACCGCCGGTCTCGTGGCGCGGGCTCTCGTGGCGCGGGGCCTCGTGACGCGGCGTTTCGTGACGCGGGGTCTGGTGGTGCGCCGGGTACTGGGGCGCGGAGTGGGGTGCGGCTTCGTGCTGCGGGGCCTGGTGCGGCTGGGCCTGGTGGTGCTGCGGCTGCTGGTGCTGCTCGTGCTGGGCCTGCTGGTGGTGCGCGGCCGGGGCCGCGTGACCGACCGGCGCGTGGTGCACGGCCGGCTCGTGGTGGGGCGCGACGTGCGTCTGGCTCGTCGAACCGCAGCCGTTGCCGAACGACGGGTTGGCGACGCCGACCGGGTCGACGGTGTTCCCGCAGATGTTCACCGGGACTTCCAGCGGCGCCGAAATGTTGTTGCCCGACAGCAGCCCCGGCGACTCGGCCGCCACACCGTTGCTGTCCGCGGCCTGCGCGTAACCGGCGCCCATGGACAGCACGCTCGTCGCCGCCGCCGCTGTGAGCAGCCCTTTGCTGATCAGGTCTCGCATCTGGGTTCTCCTCCTGCTGATGCTGGTAATAGCGGTCGTACCGACACCGGGCCGGTCCCGGAGCGCGGGTGTCGCGCTCCGGGACCGGCCCGGTGGCACCCCGAGGGGTGCCTTTCCGACGTCAGCTGTTGACGCAGGCGTTGCCGAAGGCGGGGTTCAGCAGGGAGATCACGCCGATGCTGTTGCCGCAGACGTTCACGGGCACGTGGACCGGGACCTGGATCACGTTGCCGGACAGCACACCGGGCGAACCGATGGCGGCGCCCTCGGCACCCGAGTCGGCGACGGCGGGGGCAGCTGCGCCCATGGCCATGATCAGCCCGGCGACGATGGTGGCGGCCTTCTTGCACTTCATCTTGAGCCCTTTCCGCAGCGGGCATCACGTCCGCACGACTGTCGTGGTCCGCGGGCCGCGTTCACCGGCCCTGCACGTCCGCTGCGGGAACTCCAACGAGTAGCCACTACCGAGGAAACTGCCCTGGTTTAAGGCTTTTGCTCGTTCACTCGATTGCCGAGGGTGCACACGGCAGCGCGGGCCGGCCAAGGCTTCGTTGCCTCCGCCGGCCCGCGCCGGTCCCGCTGGGCGGACTTACTCGTTGCCCACACCGTTGCCGGAGAGCACCGGGATGTCGTCCACGATGTGCGACAGCGGCTCGTCGCCCTTGGCCTGCGTCGAGCCCTCGGCGCACTGCTGGTTCTGCGGGTTGGCCAGGACGTTGACGTCCTGGACCGCGACCGGCACGAGAACGCCGACGAGCGAACCGACGTTGGCCTTCACCGGCAGACCGACGCACAGGTCGTTCAGCGAGCTCTGGACGAGCTCCGACTGCGGGCTCATGTTTCCGCCCGTGGCGGAGTTACCGAAGGCGGACTTGGCGCCATTGCCACTCGCCGAAGTGGTGCCGGCGTCGTTGCCGATGGCGAGCGCCTGAGGAGCCGCCATGGCGGAGGCGCCGACCACGGAGGCGGTGACCGCCGCGGCCGCCATAATCTTCTTGATCACGGTGTGTTCCTTTTCTCAAGAATGCGTGTCGTGCGTCCTGTACCAACCGCGTAACGAGTGAATGGTTCCGCTGCTTCACCCGATCGGCTTGTTCAACCCCGGTAATAGGCCGTTGGAGTGAAGTGAGAGAACCAAACCCGCTCTGCGCAGTTGCTCAGTGCGCCCCGGGTACTTCCGGGCATCCTTCGGAAGGGGACTCATCGTGATCAAGAAGGTTATGGCCGGCGCAGCCGTCGCCGTGTCCGTCGTCGGTATGGGCGCCGCAGCCGCGTCGCCGGCGATGGCCACCGGCAACGACGCCGGTACCACGTCCGCCAGCGGAAACTTCGCGAGCCAGACGTACGGCAACTCGGCGACCTACGGCAACATGAGCCCGCAGATGGCGCTCATCCAGGGCTCGCTGAACAAGCCCTGCATCGGTCTGCCGGCCAAGGTCAACGCCGGCTCGCTGGTCGGTCTCGTGCCGATCGCCGTCCAGGACGTCAACGTCCTGTCGAGCCCGCAGAACCAGCAGTGTGTCGAGAATTCGACGCAGGCCAAGGGTGACGAGCCGCTGTCGCACATTCTCGACAACATCCCGGTCCTGTCCGGCAACGGTGCCGGCAACAACTGAGCGACCGGCCGTATTGCCTATTGATCGCGATGGGCCATTCGGGGGACTTCCCGGAACCATTCGTCCATGCGTGAGTTGAACAATTCGGTACTCCACCGGTGGAGTCCGACTTTCCGGAAAGGCATTAAAATGAAGAAGCTGTGGGCAACCGCTGCTGTAGCGGCCTCGCTCGTCGGAGCCACGGCCGCCGTCGCGACGCCGGCGATGGCGATCGGCGACGACACGGGCACGACGTCGTTCAGCGGCAACGGTGCCGAGCAGTCCTTCGGCAACTCGGTGACCAAGGGCGACATGAGCCCCCAGCTGGGTCTCGTTCAGGGCTCCCTGAACAAGCCCTGCATCGGTCTGCCGGCCAAGGCGAACGTCGGCTCCCTCGTGGGCCTCGTGCCGATCGCCGTCCAGGACATCAACGTCCTGTCGTCGCCGCAGAACCAGCAGTGCACCGAGAACTCGACCCAGGCCAAGGGTGACGAGGCGCTGTCGCACATCCTCGACGACATCCCGGTCCTGTCGGGCAACGGCGTCGGCAACAGCTGATCGCCCCGAAGGCCCGGACCGGCGTGCTCATGCCGGTCCGGGCCTTCGTCGTTCCCGCCCGCACGTACCCGCCTCGCGCCGGCCCCGCCGGAGTAGTGCGGCGGGGCGTGATTCGATGCCCGGATGAACGAGCCAACTCCCGCCGTGGTCCTGCGGGCACGCCACGACTCCGATCTGCCCGCCTGCGCGGCGGCGCTGGCCGACGTACACGCCCGCGACGGCTACCCCGTCAACTGGCCGGCCGATCCGGCCGGTTGGCTGACCACCCGAACCCTGATCGGCGCCTGGGTGGCGGAGCTGGACGGCCGGGTCGTCGGCCATGTCGGCCTGTCCGGCGGCACGGAGGACGACATCGCGCCCCGCCTGCTGAGCGACCGGGCAGCCGCTCCCCTCGTCGCGGCGACCGGCGTCGTCAGCCGCCTGTTCGTCGCCCCCGGCGCTCGCGGACACCGCATCGGCGCGCTGCTGATGGCCCGGGTCGTGGCCGAGGCGCGAACGCGCCAACTGCGCCCGGTGCTGGACGTGGTGGCCACGGACACCGCGGCGGTGGCGCTGTACGAACGCCTCGGCTGGGAGCTGCTGGGAACGGCCGAGGAACAGTGGGGCCCGGAGCAGAAAGTCACCCTGCGCGCCTACCACTTGGCGGCGGGCTGAGCGGGTGCCGCGACGGTTGACCGCCGGGGCGGGCGCCGGATACTGAGGGGCATGCAATTCGTCGTGTTGATGACGCTGCCCGGTCTGGTCATCCTGCTG
This sequence comes from Streptomyces sp. NBC_00370, assembly GCF_036084755.1. Taxonomy (NCBI): domain Bacteria; kingdom Bacillati; phylum Actinomycetota; class Actinomycetes; order Kitasatosporales; family Streptomycetaceae; genus Streptomyces; species Streptomyces sp. NBC_00370. The sequence continues at coordinate 3,511,288 of NZ_CP107968.1, read as the reverse complement.
ACGGTCGTGGCCTTCACCGACCAGTTGCTGTTGCGGGCCGGGCGGGCCGGGGTCTTGCCCTGGCGGAACAGCGTGCGGCAGGGGCAGATATCGGCGACCGGGTTCGAGCAGCTGCACGCCAGCTTCTCGCCGGGCAAGCAGAACGAGCTGAAGGAACGGCAGTCGGCGCTGATCATGCCGGACAACGAGGACGACGGGGCGCCGCCGAACCGGACGACGGTGGATCTCGACGGTGGCACGGCGGTCGTGCGGATGTCCCGCCCCGAAGTGTGAGGCGCGCCGTGCCGCGCCGGGACTAGATTCCCTGCCCATGGACCGTGACTTCTACCTCACCCACCTGCGGGCCGAGCTCGACGGCTTCCGTGCCTGCCTCGACGGCGACCTCTCCGTACCCGTCGCGCACTGCGGCGGCTGGACGGTGCACGACCTGGCCGGGCATCTGGGCGGCGGGAACCTCTGGGCGGCGACCGCCGTGACCGAGCGGCGGGGCAGGGGCGGATCGGCGCGGGCGCCGAAGGACCCGGCGGCGGTGGGGCCGTGGTTCGACGGTACGGCGACCACGCTCCTCGACGTGCTGACCGACACCGACCCGGACGCCGAGGCGTGGACGTTCGCCCTGCCCCGTACCGTCGCCTTCTGGCAGCGCAGGCGTTGCCTGGAGACGCTCGTCCACCGGTGGGACGCGCAGAACGCGCTCGGCGGCGCCGCGCCCTTCGAGCCCGCGCTCGCCCACGACGGCGTCAGCGAGGTGTTCGACACCTTCGCCCCGCGCGAAGTGCGCAAGGGCCGCGCGGCGCCGCCGCCCCACGCGCTGCGTCTCGTGTCGACCGACACCGGCGGCAGCTGGGCGTACGGTCCCGGCGACCCCGTCGCCACGGTCACGGGGACGGCGGAGCGGCTGCTGCTGGTGCTGTGGGGCCGGGTGGCCCGCGACGACCGGGCGCTCGGGTGGGACGGCGACCGGGCGGCGGCCGAGGAGACGCTGAGCGGCCCGCTGGTGCCGTAGCGACTGGTGCCGTAGTGACTGGTGGTGTTCCGGGGCCGTGGTGGCTGATGCCGTCGTGACTCCTGGGTAGTGTGTCGGGGTGCTCACCGTGACAAGCGTGAATGTGAACGGCCTCCGCGCCGCCGCCAAGAAGGGCTTCGTGGAGTGGCTGGCCGACACCGCCGCCGACGTGGTCTGCCTCCAGGAGGTACGGGCCGAGCCCGGCCAGCTGCCCGACGGCGTACGCGAGCCCGAGGGCTGGCACGCCGTGTACGCGCCCGCGGCGGCGAAGGGCAGGGCCGGTGTCGCGCTGCTGTCCCGGCGCGAGCCCGAGCGTACCCAGATCGGCTTCGGCTGCCCCGAGTTCGACGCGAGCGGCCGGTACGTCGAGATCGACCTGCCCGGTGTGACGGTCGCCAGCCTCTACCTGCCGTCCGGTGAGGTCGGCACCGAACGGCAGGACGAGAAGGTCCGCTTCATGGACGAGTTCCTCGGCTACCTGGAACAGCTCAAGAAGCGCGCGGCGGCCGACGGCCGCGAGGTGCTGGTCTGCGGCGACTGGAACATCGCCCACCAGCAGGCCGACCTCAAGAACTGGCGCGCCAACCAGAAGTCGTCCGGCTTCCTCCCCGACGAACGGGCCTGGCTGAGCCGGGTCTTCGAGGAGACGGGGTACGTGGACGTCGTACGCGCCCAGCACCCGGAGCAGGAGGGGCCGTACTCGTGGTGGTCGTACCGCGGGCGCGCCTTCGACAACGACACGGGCTGGCGCATCGACTACCACGTGGCCACCCCCGGTCTGGCCGGGCGGACGGTCAAGGCGTGGGTGGAGCGCGCGGCCACCCACGACGAGCGCTGGAGCGACCACGCGCCGGTGACGGTGGTCTACGGCCCGTAAGGCGCTGCCCCGAGGCCCCTCAGGCCCCTCAGAAGCCGATGGCTTGGCGGAGCAGCAGGACCGTACCGCGCCCGGGCTGGTGTTCCGCGTTGAGGACGAGCAGCCGGTTGACGGCGCTGGGCCACCCGTACGCCTCCTCGGTGCGGGCGCTCTCCAGCGGCAGGCAGTGGTCGTCCACGCGCCGCAGCGCGGTGTCGAGGTCCGGCACCACCTTCTGCGCCCCGACGACCCAGATCGCCCGCGCCGCGCCGCCCGCGTACCCGGGCAACTGGCTTCCGCTGCCCGAAGCGATCACGAGCGAACCGGTCTCGGTGACCGCGGCGACGCTGCCGACGATCACGTCAGGGCTGGCCAGCAGCCGCCGGATGACGTCGGCGCCGGTGACGCGGTCCATGGCCAGGACGCGCGGCTTGATCGCCTGGTAGCGCCCGCCGGCGTTGATGTCCTCCTCGATGCCGGACAGCCGAAGGGTCTCGCTGGCCCCGGTGAACACGCTCGCGCGTTCGGGGATCAGCTCTCCGACGCGGGTACGCGCGGCGGCGACGTCGTCGAGGATCTCCACGGTGAAACCGTGTGCGGTCAGCGCGGCGGCTGCCCGCTCCAGGCGCTGCGCGGGGGCCGGGGCGGCAAATCGGGTGGCCGGTATCGGGGTCGTCATGATGTCTCTGAGCTTCCTGTTCGCTGGATGATGTGTCCGTCTCATCTGTCCGACAACGCAGCGCCCGGGAATGTCAGGCCTGACATTCCGGCGGCCTGTCTTGTCGGATAGGTGAGGACGGAAGCGAGCGAGGGAGCTGTCGGCACCATGACCACCGGGGCGGCGGACGAAGGAGACGGCGCGGACGACCGGCCCGATCCGGGCCTGGACGTGATCATGAGCGAGCGGCGGCAGCTCATCAATGTCGCCTACCGGCTCCTGGGCTCCCTGGCCGAGGCGGAGGACGCCGTCCAGGAGACGTACGCCCGCTGGTACGCCATGCCGCAGCGGCAGCGGGACGCCATCGAGTCCCCGGGCGCCTGGTTGACGACGGTCGCGAGCCGCGTCTGCCTCAACCTGCTCAGCTCGGCCCGGGTCCGGCGGGAGACGTACGTGGGCGACTGGCTCCCCGAGCCGCTGCCCGAACGCGGCGAGTGGAGCACCGGCCGGCCGGGCGGCGCCGCCGTCGATCCGGCGGACCGGGTCACCCTGGACGAGTCGGTCAACCTGGCCTTCCTGGTCGTACTCGAAGCGATGACCCCGGCCGAACGCGTCGCCTTCATCCTCCACGACGTCTTCTGCCACTCCTTCGCCGAAGTCGCCGAGATCGTCGGCCGCACCCCCGCCGCCTGCCGCCAACTGGCCTCCTCGGCCCGCCGCCGCGTCCGCGACGCGCGCCCTTCGGCGACTCCGGCGGCCCAACGAGCCGCCGTCGTGCGGGACTTCAAACAGGCCTGGGAAGCCAAGGACATCGAAGCGCTCATCGCCCTCCTCGACCCCGAAGCCACGGCAACCGCGGACGGCGGCGGCCTGGCCCTGACCTTCCTCCACCCCATCGAAGGCGCCGAACAGATCGCCCAAGCCTGGACCGAAATCGCCCGCCGCAAGCCCGCCACCATGACCTTCCTGGAACGCACGGTCAACGGCCAACCGGGCCTGGTGGCCGAACAGGACGGCGCGACGGTGACGGTGTTCGCGTTCGACGTCGCGGCCGACCGGATCAAGCACATCTGGGTCGTCCGAAACCCGGAGAAACTGCGCGGCTGGCCGACGGCCTGACTGTCTTAGGGTTCCGACATGAGCAACTCTGAAGCGGCTGCCGTCCTCACAACCGCTCATCTGCCGGAGGCGATACGCGCGGTACGTACGTTGCTGGGCATCGCGGACACCGGTCAGGCGGAGGTCGACTTCGAAGGCGTGATCAGGTCGCCGGATGTCCTCACGCACGTACGTCGCGTACTGCCCGACCTCAGATGGTGGGCGTTGGCCGGCGAGGAGCACGGCTCGTCGGAAGGCGGTGACAACCCTGCGGAGTGTCTGCCCGTCCAGGTCTTCGACTGGGGTCGTCCGCTGGACCGCGCCGAGCCCTTCATCGCCGCTCTGGGGCCGGATGCTGCGGCTGTTCGCTGGGATCTGGACGCATGGCCCGCGGTCCCCGAAGCGGGACTGGAAAGGGTCTCGCAGAAGTACGCCTACCTCACGCTGACAGTGCATTCCCGGGACCTCTACCAGCATGAGCTGTCGCAGGACCACACCGTCCACGTGCACGTGCCGCGCGGGGACGGCGACCGGATCTCGCGGGTGCGTTGGCTCGCCGGTCAAGTGGGCGGCCGGTTCACGGGCAGAGTGGAGTCGGCGCCTCTGTAACCTCTCGGCGGGGACGTGCTCGCCGTGGCCGAAGCCGCTCGCCAACTCGCCGTGCTGGCGAGGAAAGCCGGCTGGCATCAGGAAGCTCTGTCGATCGCGCTGTCCGCCGCGGACCACCCCGACCTGCGGGGTGCCGGACGGCCCGGCGCAGCCGAGCGTGGGCTGCTCATCCAGTCCGCCGCCTACGCGGTGGCCCGTCGCGGCGACCGGGACGGCATGCGCGAGCTGACCGACGAGGCCGCCGCCGTGGCCAAGGAGCTTGGCGGAACAGTCTTGTTGCGCGACCACGGCGGCGGTTTCAGCCCCCTCACCGTCCAACTCCATCGCATCTCGGCGGAGAACTACGCCGGCGACCCATTGGCCGCGCTTGCGGCCGCCCGGACGATCCCGCTGAAGGCGCTGCCCAGCGTGGAACGGCGCTCCCGTGCCCTCGGTGACATCGCCGTCACGTACGACCGGCTCGGCCGCCGGGGTGACTGCGTCCGCACCCTCCTTGCCGCCGAACACTGCGCCCCCGAGGAGACCCACGCCCGCCCGGCGACGAAATCGCTCATCTCCAGCCTGTTGGTCTCGGGGCATACCTCGACGGAACTACGTGGCCTCGCGGCCCGCAGCGGCGTCCTTCTCTGACGGAACGCGCATCGTCGGTGTCAGCCGCTGATGTCGGAAGACTTCTCTCCGAGCTTGCGGCAGTTTCGAGACTCAAGCACCGCTTGCCCGGTCATGCCCCGGGGGCCAGGGGATGTGGGTCAGGAGGGGGAGCAGGTGGTCCTCCTCGTGGTCGAGGTGCGCGTTCAGTTCGGCCGACATGCGGGCCACCTCGGCGCGGAAGCGGTGGGGGTCGGAGAGGGTGATGTCGGCCAGCAGGGCGGCGAGTTCGTCCTGGATCCGGGCCACTGTCGCGTGTTCTGCGGCCAGTTGGGCGAAGACATCGGTCAGGTCGGGGTGGTGGGCTGCGATTCCGGGGAACAGGTGTGCGTCCTCGCTGGTGTGGTGGAACTCCAGTCCCTGGCAGAACGCCAGGCAGCGCTGGCGGATCTGCAGTCCGAGGGCGGGCGGTGGTTCGGCGAGTCCGTTGTGTGCTCCTCGCGCGGCGAAGTGGGCGTCCACCTCCGCTCCGACGTGCAGTAGCTGGGCACGAAGCCAGGTGTGCACCTCCATCAGCTTGTCGGCGAGGCTCATGACCTCGGTGGGTGGCTGCCAGCCGTCGGGTTCAGGGCGTTGCAGGATGACCACCGGCAACTGCCGCTCTGTGCGGGCCGCGTAGTCGGCGTACCCGGGCGCCGCGCGTACGCAGACGTCGAACAGCTGGTCGCGGTGCGTTCCCTCGGCCGGGACCGCGAGGGCGTCGTAGGTGGCGGTGCCGATTTCCACCTGTACGACGGGGTGGGCGAGCAGGTTGTGGTACCAGCCGGGGTGGTGAGGTCCGCCGAGGTTCGACCCGACCACCAACAGCAGCTCGCCGTCGCGTGCGAAGCCGAGCGGTGTGGTGTGGGGGCGCCCCGACCGGGCGCCGGTGGTCGTCAGCAGCAGGAGATCGCCGCCCGCGAACGGGCCGCCGACCTTGCCCACGTTGGCTCGGAACTCGGCGATGACGGATTGGTTGAACGATGTGGGCATGCGGTTTCGCTTCTCCGGGGGAGGGTGTGGGGCCGCGCGGCGGCCGGGGGCGACGAGCGTGAAAGCGCTACGTCAGCGATGGGGGCAAGGGTGAGAACTCATGCCGGATCCCTGATGTGAAGGGTGCTCCGCCCAGTCACCGGCCTGCCCACTGCTCTTTGGCCGGCACCACGCGGCACCGGGGCCTATTACATGCGCCGCGGCGGATCACTGTCAACGAGCACCGGTAGCGAAGAGCGCCCACAGGAGCGCGCCGCACAGCGTCAGGACGGAGAGTACGCAGGCGACCTGCTGGCCCTTCGGGCTCACGTCCCCTCGCCACCCACCTGCGCCCAGACGAGCTTCCCGACCCCACGCCGCTCGCTCGCGCCCCACCGCTGGTTGGTCAGCTCGTCCACCAACGCGAGCCCGCGGCCCCCTTCGTCGTCGTCCGCCGCCTTGTGCCGCTGTGGCAGTTCGTCGCTGGCGTCGTGGACCTCGATCCGTACGGAGTCGTCCTGCCGGATGATCCACGTCTCGACCATCCGGCCCGGCACGTGTGCGTGCAGCACGGCGTTGGTCATCAGCTCGGAGAGGACGAGCGCCGCCACATCACCGAGTTCGGCCAGTCCCCAGGCGTCGAGAGCATCCAGCAACAGATGCCGGGCGAGCCCCACGGAGCGCCGGTTGCGCGGCCAAAGCTTGCGTACGAGAGGGGTGTTCGCGGGTGATGTGGCATTCGCTGAGTGCATGGGCGTGCCCTCCGTCGGCTCGTGGAGCCGGAGTTGTCGCTGTCGGGAGGTCAGCTCACGTCGGCCACGCTCGGCGAGGAGCTGGCAGCGCTGTGTGAGCGACTGCCTGTAATCGTGACACCGCTCGCGGTACGGTGACATGGCCACAGAGGAATTCTGTCGTCAACTTTTCGCGTGAACTTTCGCGGTTTATCGGGGAGTTCGCACCGGGGGTCGGTAGCTTCCGCTATGGCGGAGAAGGTTGCTTGCACCAGCGGAACCTTCACCCACACACTGGAACACTGCGCGGAGGAGAAGCAGATGGTTACGGACGTAGAGGCGGCGACGCCCGCGCTTTGCCGTCTCCAGTTGGGGAGCGAGTTACGTCAACTACGCCTGACGGCGGGGCTTAAGGGCGCGCAGGTGGTGAAGCGGCTGATTTGGAGCCCGTCGAAGCTCACCCGCCTTGAGACGGGGGAGAATTCGGCGGTCGACACCGCTGACGTGATGGCCCTCTGTGAGATCTACGGAGCGGATCCGGAGACGCGGGCGCGGTTGCAGGGGTACGCGGCCGTCACGCGGACGAAGAAGGACTGGTGGCTCAGCCCTGAGTACCGGCCGGTCATTCGGCCGGGGTTCAAGGCGTACCTCGACCTTGAGGCGACGGCTTCATCGGCTCAGACGTACCAGTCGGAGTTTGTCCCCGGCCTGTTGCAGACCGAGGCATACGTTCACGCGCTCTACCAGCCGAACCCGGGGCTGTCGGCCGAGGGTATCGATCGACTGGTAGCTATTCGGACCACGCGACAAGAGGTTCTCAGCCGTCCGAAGTCGCCGTTGAAGTTCACGGCGATCATCAACGAGTCGGTGCTGCGCCGGCAGGTGGGGGAGCCGTCGGTTATGCGTGACCAACTCGCCCACATCGTCGCGGTGATGGAGGCTCGGCCAAATGTGCGGGTGCAGGTCGTACCGTTCCGTGCCGGCGTTCACGCTGGCATGAGCGGATCGTTCTTCGTTCTGCAGTTCCCGGAGAGAACCGCACTGAAGCCCATGGTCTACATGGAGAACCTGACGGATGCGGTGGTCAAGCGCAGTGACAGTGACGTCGAGCGTTACACGGATGCATTCTCCGAGTTGCAAGCCCTTGCTCCGGGACCCCAGGAGTCCCTGAGCATGATCAAGGAAGCGAGCAAGGAGCATTGATACAGATGACCACCAAGGCAGAAACCCTGAGCGGCGCCGACTGGTTCAAGTCGAGCTATAGCGACAATCAGGGCGGCGAGTGCGTTGAGGGTGCCCGCCTTGCGGACGGTTCGATGGCTGTCCGTGATTCCAAGGATCCCCACGGACCCGCCCTGCTCTTCCCCGCCAGTGCCTGGCGCGCCTTCACGAAGGAGCACGGAGACCGATGACCACCAAGGCTGACGCCCTCGACGCCGCCCACTGGTTCAAGTCCAGCTACAGCGACAACCAGGGCGGCGCATGCGTCGAGGGCGCCCGCCTTGCGGACGGCTCGTTGGCTGTCCGTGATTCCAAGGACCCGCAGGGTCCCGCCCTGCTCTTCCCTGCTGAGGCGTGGCGGAAGGCCGTCGACGGCGCCGACTGGTTCAAGTCGAGCTACAGCAACGACCAGGGCGGCGCGTGCGTCGAGGGCGCCCGCCTTGGGGACGGCTCCATGGCCGTCCGTGACTCCAAGGACCCCCACGGTCCCGCCCTGATCTTCGCCCCCAACGTCTGGCGCGCGTTCATTTCGGGTCCCGGTCAGATGTGAAGTTCAGGCGGGAAGCCTGTCCAGCGCAGTTCTGTCGGCAGGTGCCGCATGTCGTTGGTGACGAGCACGGAGGTCGGCCTGCCGGGTGCGTATCGGATGACCGTCAGTGCCGCGTTGCCGTGGTTGAGGGCCATCCAGCGCCACTTGGGGGCGTCGAGGGCGGCTCGGACCAGCCAGCCGATGAGGAAGTTGTGGGTGACGACGAGTTCATGGCGGGGGCGGTCTCCGGCGACCGGGCCGGTGAACTCCGCCAGTGCTTCCTGGGCCAGCGCCGTCCCACGGTCGCGCTCCTCTTCCGGTACCTGAGCGAGGAAGCTGAGCAGGGCGTCGGCTGAATCCGGCGGCAGCTCCTCCTTCGTGGGCACGTACGGGACGTAGTCGCCGGCCGGCTCCGCTTCGTGCAGGGGGACGGTGTCGAGCTGTGCGCCGATCAGCCGGGCCGTCTGCCGCGCCCGAGGCAGCGGTCCGTGGTGGATCGCGGAAAGCGGGGTGCTGCGGAGCCGTTCACCGAGGAGAACGGCTTGGCGCCGACCGTTTTCCGTCAGGGTTGTCTCGTCTGCCGACGCCTCACCGTGCCGGGCGAGGTAGAGGTGTCGAGCGGCTGTTGCTGTCATGGTCCGGGCTCCGTCGTCATCCGTGATCTTGTACGTCAGGGATGGACGCTGAGCTGCCTGTGCACAGTTCCGACGCAGCCGTCCGCAGCCGTCCGCGGCCTCAAGTCCCGGTGTCGTCGCGCGTAGCGCGTAGGTGGCGGTCCAGGGCCATCGAGAGTTCCGCCTCCACCACGCTCTTCGCCAGCGGGCGGAGCTTGGCCGGGTCCGTGTCGCCCGCGTGGGCTTGCAGCGTCGTCGCGAAGAGCGACGCCAGCGCGTCGGCGTGGGCGCGGACCTGACGGCCCGCTTCCAGGACCGCGGCGAGGGGGACGCCCTCGCGGACCAGGGCCGCCGAGACGTCCAGGAGACGGCGGCTGATGTGGACCAGTTCGTCGCCGTCCGTGGCGAGGTAGCCGAGGTCCAGGGCCGTGGCCAGGTTCTCCGGGGTGACCTCGCCCTCGAAGTAGTCGGCCAGCTCCTCGGGGGAGAGGTGGACCGGGGTTTCCTCGGTCGGTTCGCCCAGGCCCAGCACCTCGCCCACGTCGCGTCCGCTTTCGAACGTGGAGGCGAGGTCGGCGATGCCGGTCAGGGTGTGGCCGCGTTCCAGCAGGGCCGCGATCGTGCGCAGTCTGGCCAGGTGGTGGTCGTTGTACCAGGCGATACGGCCTTCCTTGCGCGGGGGCGGGATCAGGTCCCGCTCGCGGTAGAAGCGCACGGTGCGGACGGTGATGCCGGCTGCCTCTGCCAGCTCCTCCATGCGGTATTCGCGTTCGCCTGCCACTTGGCAACCTTATGCCGTACCGCCGGTAACTTGTTTGGCACGCCCACTACCCATGGGTAGGAAGCTGCTCTAGTCTCCTGATAGTGCCAGTGATTACTGGCGCGGTTCGGGAGTGGGCTGCCCGGTGACGCCGGTGGCAGGAGTGCGGGAGGCGAAGCATTTTGAGTCAGCACGAGCACGTACGCGTGGCGGTGATCGGGTCCGGATTCGGCGGCCTCGGGGCGGCGGTCCGGCTTCGGCGCGAGGGGGTCACCGACTTCGTCGTCCTGGAGCGGGCGGACTCCGTCGGCGGGACCTGGCGTGACAACAGCTACCCCGGTTGCGCCTGTGACGTCCCCTCGCATCTCTACTCGTTCTCCTTCGCGCCCAACCCCGACTGGCCACGCACGTTTTCCGGCCAGCGCCACATCAGGGCGTATCTGGAGCGCGTCGCCGACACCTTCGGCCTTCGGCCGCATCTGCGGCTCAACCATGAGGTGACGCTGGCCCGGTGGGACGAGGACGAGCTGCGGTGGGAGCTGGAGACCGCGCACGGCGCGACGTTCACCGCCGATGTCGTCGTCTCCGCCGGCGGGCCGCTGTCCGATCCCAAGATCCCGGCGATCCCGGGCCTGGAGACCTTCCCCGGCAAGGTCTTCCACTCCGCCCGCTGGGACCACGACTACGACCTGCGCGGCAAGCGTGTCGCCGTCATCGGTACGGGGGCCTCCGCGATCCAGGTCGTGCCGGCGATCCAGCCGGAGGTGGCGAAGCTGACGCTCTTCCAGCGCACGCCGCCGTGGGTGATGCCCCGCGCCGACCGGGCCATCTCGGCGGCCGAGCGCTGGCTGCACCGCAAGGTGCCCGTCACCGGCGCCGTGCGGCGGCAGTTGCTCTGGGGCATCAGGGAGCTCCAGGTGCAGGCGTTCACGAAGCGGCCCAACGAGCTGGGGGTCGTGGAGTCCATCGCGAAGGCCAACATGGCGAAGGCGATCAAGGACCCGGCACTACGGGCCAAGTTGACACCCTCGTACCGGATCGGGTGCAAGCGCATCCTGCTCTCCAGCGCCTACTACCCCGCGCTCGCGCAGCCCAATGTCGATGTGGTCGCCGCCGGTCTTACCGAGGTGCGCGGCTCCACGCTGGTCGGCGCCGACGGTACGGAGACGGAGGTCGACGCGATCGTCTTCGGCACCGGATTCCATGTGACGGACATGCCGATCGCCCAGCGCGTGGTGGGTGTGGGCGGCACGACACTGGCCGAGGCGTGGAAGGGCGGGATGGAGGCGCTGCGCGGGGCGACGGCGGCCGGGTTCCCCAACTGGATGACGGTCATCGGGCCCAACACCGGCCTCGGCAACTCCTCGATGATCCTGATGATCGAGTCCCAGCTGAACTATCTGGCGGACTACCTCAAGGCGCTGGACGCGCTCGCCGCGCCCGGTGAGCGGGTGGCGCTCGACCCGAAGCCGGCCGCCGTCGGCGCCTGGAACGACCGGGTGCAGGAGCGCATGAAGCGCACGGTGTGGAACACCGGGGGCTGCACGAGTTGGTATCTCGACGCCAACGGCCGCAACACCACCATCTGGCCCGGCACCACGACGGAGTTCCGCAAGGCGACCCGTGAGGTGCGGCTCGTCGAGTACGACGTGCTGCGGCCGGACCGGGCCCGCGCCGCGGAGACCGTGAAGGAGGCGGCGCTGTGACCACACAGCTCGTCAGGCCCGCCCATCGCGACCAAGTGGTCGTGTCCGCGGACGGGTCGAAGATCCAGGTGGAGGTCTACGGGGCGGACGACTGGCCCGCAGTCGTCCTCTCGCACGGCTGGACCTGCTCGATCCGCTTCTGGGCCGCGCAGATCACCGACCTCGCCGTCGACCACCGCGTGATCGTCTACGACCAGCGCGGCCACGGCCGTACGCCACCGCCCGCCGACGGCGGCTTCGGCTACAGCACGGACGCCCTCGCTGACGATCTGGAGGCCGTGCTGAGCGCCACCCTCAAGGACGGGGAGAAGGCCGTCGTCGCCGGGCACTCGATGGGCGGGATGACGATCATGGCGGCGGCCCGCAGACCGGCCTTCCGCAAGCATGTGGCGGCGGCGCTGCTGTGCAGCACGGGCTGCTCGCTGCTGGTCACCGAATCGCTGATCGTGCCGCTGCGGTCAGGCCGCATGCGGACCTGGTTCACCCGCAAGCTCCTCGGTTCGCCCGCCCCGCTCGGACCCGTCACGGCGCTCTCGAAGCGGATCCTGCGGTACGGGACGATGGGCCCCGGCGCGACCGCCGAGCAGATCGCGGAGTGCGCCCGGATCGTGCACGCCTGTCCGCGCCCCGCCAGGGTCGCCTGGTCGCGGGTCCTCGACGAACTCGATCTCGAAGCGGACGTACGGGAGTTGACCGTGCCCACCGCGATCATCGTCGGCTCGGCCGACCGGCTCACCCCGCCCGTCCACGCACGGACGATCGAGGCCGGGCTGCCGCGCAGCGCCGGGCTCACCGAAGTCCCGGGGATGGGCCACATGTCACCGGTCGAGGAGCCCGACCTCGTCACCGCGCGCATCCGCGAACTGGTCGGCGCGCATCTGACCACCAAGGAGGACGCCGTATGAGTGGGAACCGGCCACGTGGACTCGACGGGCAGGTCGCCGTCGTCACCGGCGCCGCGCGCGGAGTCGGGGAGCTGCTCGCCCGCAAGCTCTCCGCCCGTGGCGCGACGGTCGCGCTCGTCGGCCTGGAGCCGGACGAGCTGAAGCAGGTCGCCGGCAGGCTGCACGGCGAGAGCGAGTACTGGCACGCCGACGTCACCGACCACCGCGCGATGGCGGAGGTGGCGCGTGAGGTCAAGGAGCGCTTCGGCAAGGTCGACATCGTCGTGGCCAACGCGGGGGTCGCAAGCGGCGGTCCCTTCATCGACTCCGACCCCGACGCGTGGCGGCGGGTCATCGAGGTCAACCTCATCGGCGGTACGGTCACGGCCCGCGCCTTCCTGCCCGCACTGACCGAGAGCCGCGGCTACTTCCTGCAGATTGCCTCGCTCGCCGCGATCACGCCGGCGCCGATGATGACCGCGTACTGCGCGTCCAAGTCCGGCGTCGAGGCGTTCGCGCACAGCCTGCGCTCCGAGGTCGGCTACCTGGGGGTGCGGGTCGGCGTCGGCTATCTGTCCTGGACCGACACGGACATGGTGCGCGGCGCCGACCAGGACGACGTGATGCGGGAGCTGCGGCAGCGGCTGCCGTGGCCGTCGAACCGCACGTACCCGCTGGGCCCGGCCGTCGACCGGATCGTCGCGGGGATCGAGCGGCGCTCCGCCCATGTGTACGCGCAGTGGTGGCTGCGCGGGATGCAGTCCGTGCGGGGCTATTTGCCGGGCGTGATCGCCACGGTGGGTCAGCGCGAGATGCGCCGGTTCGCACCGCGCCTCGCGGGGGTGCCGAAGGGTCTGGTGGGCGCGGGTGGAGCGGCGGACGAGCGCCGCCGCGCGGAGAACGCCACGGGGTCGCCCCACTGACGGCCCCGTCGGTGTCGCCGTCCGGCGTTGTCGCCGTCCGGCGGGGGTTGCGGGCTTTGGCTGCGCCGGGTTGTGCGTGTGCCGGTGTCCGGGTCCTGCGGAGGGGGGTGTCCGGACTGCTTGTCGCATGAGCTCCTTCGCTTTACGTCCGGACACCCCCCTCCTCCGGCCCCGGCCCCCTCCCGTCCGGTGGGTCCCACCCAGCCGCCCGCGTCAGCGCGGGCAAGCGGTGCCCTGCGGGCCGGGGGTACGTCCCTGGCGTGAACGCCCGGCCGCCGGCCCTTGGTGGTCGCGGGGCAGCCGATTCGTGGCAGCCGGGCTGAAGGGGGTTGTGCAGGGGTGGTGTCCGGAGCGTAGAGCGTGATTTGTGGCGCATCTCGGCGGTGGCTCCGCGTCTCGGGAGTACGCGCCGTAAATCATGCAGCGCAGGACGCCTCCCCGGAACGGCCCCCGGCGACAACCGCAACCAAGACCGCCAACCGACACCGCGCCGGACGGCGACACCGCGCCGGACGGCGACACCGCGCCGGACGGCGACACCGCGCCGGACGGCGTCACCGTGGCGGTAGCGCCGGGCGGCTGCGGTCCGGGACCGCGCCGTAGCCCGGCGGTGTCGCCGCCGGGTGCGCCGCCAGCAGGTCCAGCGCCGCCCACACCGCGTCGTCCAGCTGCGCGTGGCGGCCCTCCGCCCAGTCCAGGGGGGTGCGCAGCGCCTCGATGTCCGGTTCGACGCCGTGGTTCTCGACGGACCAGCCGTACGCGTCGAACCACGCGGCGTTCATCGGGACCGTGATGACCGTCCCGTCGACCAGCTCGTGCCTGCCGGTCATGCCGACCACCCCGCCCCAGGTGCGCTGGCCGACCACGGGTCCCAGCTTCAGCAGCCGGAACGCCGCCGTGATCATGTCGCCGTCCGACGACGTGGCCTCGTCGGCGATGGCGACGACCGGGCCGCGCGGCGCGTTCGAGGCGTACGAGACGGGCTGCGCGTCGCGTGTGAGGTCCCAGCCGAGGATGCGGCGGGTCAGCTTCTCGATGACCAGCTCGCTGACGTTGCCGCCCGCGTTGCCCCGTACGTCCACGATCAGCGCCGGGCGGGACACCTCAAGGCGCAGGTCCCGGTTGAACTGCGCCCACCCTGAGCCGTGCAGATCGGGGATGTGCAGATAGCCGCAGCGGCCCCCGCTGATCTCCCGTACCACCTCGCGCCGTTTGGCCACCCAGTCCTGGTAGCGCAGCGGGCGCTCGTCGATGAGCGGCACGACGGCGACCCTGCGCGAGTGCGCGGCGTCGGAGCTGTCGTCCAGCGGGCTCGGTTCGGCCTTCTTGAAGGTGAGTTCGACGGTGGTGCCGCCGGCGGCCGTCAGCAGCGGGTACGGTCCGGCGACCGGGTCGACGGGCCGCCCGTCGACATGGGTGAGGACCGCGCCCTCCCTGATGCCCGTCCCGGCCAGCGGTGAACGGGCCTTGGAGTCCGACGAGTCGCCCGGCAGGATCCGCTGCACGACCCAAGCGCCGTCCCTGCACACCAGGTTGGCGCCGAGCAGCCCGATCGGCCGCTGGTAGTGGCGCGGCCCCTCGTTGCGCCGGGACGGGGACACGTACGCGTGCGAGGTGCCCAGCTCGCCGACCACCTCGCGCAGCAGGTCCGCGAACTCGTCGGGGGACGCGACCCGTTCGACCAGGGGGCGGTACTGGTCGAGCACCGCGTCCCAGTCGACGCCGCACATCTGCGGCTCCCAGAAGTAGGCGCGGATGATCCGGCCGGCTTCCTCGTACGCCTGGCGCCACTCCGCCTCGGGGTCGACCTCGTGGTGGATCCTGCGCAGGTCGAGATGGACGGTCGAGTCGCTGTCACCCAGCTCCGTCGCGGGGACCGCGCGCAGCTCGTCGTCGTCCATGACCACCAGACGCGTACCGTCGCCGCTGGGCGTGAACCAGTCGAGATGCGCGACGAGTTCGCTCTTGCGGGCCTTCGCGATGTCGAAGTGCTCCAGGGTCGGCCGGCCCGAGGTGTCGGCGGGGTTGGCGAACGTCTCGCCGAGCGCGCCCGAGATCGGCCAGCGCAACCAGACCAGACCGCCGCCGCTGACCGGGTACAGCGCCGAGTACTTGGAAGCGGCGACGGGGAACGGGGTGACCCGGCTCGCCAGGCCCTCGACCTCCACGATGACCGTGCCGTCACCGGAGTCGGCCTCGCCCACCGCGGGATCGAGCCCGCCGGCCGCCGGCCTGCCGTCGGGGGAGAGCGCGAACGGCGAGGGGGTCGCGGACGACAGCGGTACGAGATAGGGGCGGCTGCCCAGCGGGAACGACAGGTCGCCGGTGTGCACGTCGTACACCGGGTCGAAGCCGCGCCAGGACAGGAAGGCCAGATAGCGGCCGTCGCTGGTGAAGACCGGGTTCTCGTCCTCGAAGCGGCCGTCGGTGACGTCCACGACGGTACGGGCGAAACTGCCGCTGATCTTCGCCATCTTGATCTGCCGCAGCGAGCGGCCCACGCCCGGATGCGCCCAGGTCAGCCAGTCGCCGTCGGGCGAGAACGCCAGATCGGTGACCGGGCCGTTGATGGACCTGATCAGCTCGGTCACCTCGCCCGGCGCGGACTCGGGGGTGACCTCCGACGGCTCGCCCGCGTCAGCCGTCTCCCCGCTCTGCGCGGCATCGTCGTCCGTGACATCCACCAGCAGCAGCCGACCGTCGTTCGAGGCGACCGCGATCCGCTCGCCGTCCGGGTCGGCCACCATCTCGTGCACCCGCCCGAGCTGCCCGGACGCCAGCCTGCGCGGCGGCCGGTCGCCGCTCGCGCGCGGCAGGTACGCGATCTCGATCGCGTCGGCGCCGTCCGCGTCCGTCACGTAGGCGACCTGGCCGCCGCTGCCGAGCATCACCGGGAAGCGGACCCGTACGCCTGGGGTGTCCGTGATGGTCCGGGCCGGGCCGTCGCGGTGCGTGAGCCAGTACAGGCTGCCCCGTACGACGACGGCGCTGGCCCGGCCCGTCGTGTCCACCGACAGCCCGTCGACGTGCTGCGAGGCGGGGACCTGATAGCCGCGCCGCCCCGCGCGCTGCCCGCCGAGCCGTACCGCCAGCTTGCGCGGCTGCGAGTCCGGCGTCAGCGCGTCGACCAGCCACAGCTCGCCCGCGCACTGGTAGACGACGCGGCGCCCGTCGGACGAGGCATGCCGGGCGTAGAACGTGTCGTGGTCGGTGTGGCGGCGCAGGTCGGTGCCGTCCGGCAGGCAGGAGTACAGATTGCCGACGCCCTCGTGGTCGGAGAGGAAGGCGATCCGGCCGCCCACGAACATCGGGCACTCCAGATGGCCGCCGATGTCGGCGAGCAGCCGCTCGCCGTGCAGCCACAGCCGGCCCGTCGCCCCGCCCCGGTACCGCTTCCAGGCGGCCGGCTCGTGCGGCGGCTTTCCGGTGAGCAGGAGCGTCTTGCGCTCCCCGTCGACGTCGGCCACGGCGATGTCGGAGACCGGGCCCCACGGGAGCTTGCCGCCGGGGGAGCCGTCGGTGGGGACGCTGTAGGCCCAGGAGTAGTACGAGAACGGCTGGCCGTGCGAGGAGACGGCGAGGATCTGCGCCGTACCGTCCTCCCGGTCCGACGGCGTCCAGCCGCAGACCCGGGTGTCGGTCGAGCCCCAGTAGCCGATCCGGCGCGGCGGACCGCCGTCCACGGGGGCCAGATGGATCTCCGGGTCCAGGCTGCGCCAGGTCGTGTACGCGATCTGGCTGCCGTCGGGCGAGAACCGCGGGTGGCCGATTCTCGTGCGGTCGACGGTCACCCGCCAGGCGCGCCCCGGCCGCTGCCCCTCAGGGACGAGCGGGGCGACCCACAGATCGTCCTCGGCGGCGAAGCACAGCAAGTCGTCGTGCAGATGCGGGAAACGGAGATACGCGACGTCGTCACTCACCCCCCAATGCTTTCGGGGTGCGGGGGCGGCGGCAACTCGTGGTCCGGACTCTTACAGGTCCTGTACTTACACGTCACGTACTTATACGGGGCTGACGGTTGTGGCGGACTCCACACACGAAACGGTGCCGTTCCTTATTCCGGAGGGCTATCGTCATATCAGCTGTACGAAACCGTTTCGTTCGGGACGGCCGGAAGCGGGGAAGGGGGTTGACCATGGCACGCAGCAGACTCACACCGGAGCGCGAGGCTGAGCTGTACGCGGCCGTGCTCGACCTGCTCCGCGACGTGGGCTACGACGGTCTGACCATGGACGCCGTCGCCGCCCGCACCCGGTCGAGCAAGGCCACCCTCTACCGCCAGTGGGGGAGCAAGCCCGAACTGGTCGCGCGAGCGCTGCGGCACGGCAAGCCCGTCGACGTGCACGACGTCGACACCGGCACGCTGCGCGGTGACTTCCACGCGATGGTGATCCGTACGGACGACTGTCAGATGGAACAGGACGCCGCGCTGATGCGGGGTCTTCTCCATGCCGTCCACGACAACCCAGAACTCCACCAGGCGCTGCGCGAACTGCTCGTCGAACCCGAGATGAACGGGATCAACGAGCTGGTGCAGCGCGCTGTGACCCGGGGCGAGGTGGCAGCGGACAACCCCGCGCTGCCGTACGTCCCGCACATGCTGGTCGGTGCTCTCATCGCCCGGCAGCTGATCGAGGACCGGTCGGTCGACCGGGCGTTCCTCGTCGACTACCTCGACGCCGTGGTGCTCCCCGCCCTCGTCGTCTGACCGCCTTGCCCCGCACCACCTGACACGTACCGCTCTCGTCGTCGGGCCGGCTCCCCATGCCCTGATCCCTCCATAGACCCGGGAGTGCGCCTCGTGGCCACGTTCCTCTACAAACTCGGACGGCTCGCCTTCCGGCGCCGCCGTTATGTCGCCCTGGTGTGGGTGGCGCTCCTGGCGGTCGCCGGGTTCGGCGCCGCCACCGCGTCCACCGCCACCTCCAGCTCCTTCTCGATCCCGGGGACGGAGGCGCAGAAGGCATTCGACCTGCTCGACCAGCGCTTCCCGGGGTCCAGCAGCGACGGAGCGACCGCCAGAGTCGTCTTCAAGGCGCCGACCGGCGAGAAGATGACCGACGCGCCGCAGAAGGCCGAGGTCAAGAAGATCTCCGACCGGCTCACCGCCGGCTCGGCGCAGGTCTCCTCGGTCAGCGACCCGTACACGCAGAACGCCGTGTCGAAGGACAAGACCACCGCGTACGTGGAGGTCGCCTACAAGGTCAGCTCGGCCGAGCTGACCGACGCGACCCGTGCCGCCCTCGAACACACCGGCGAACAGGCCCGTGCGGAGGGGCTGACCACCGAGATCGGCGGAGACGCGCTCCAGGTGGCACCGGAGACCGGCGCCACGGAGATCATCGGGGTCGCCGTCGCCGCGGTCGTCCTCGTCATCACCTTCGGCTCGCTGCTGGCGGCCGGACTGCCGCTGCTCACCGCGCTGATCGGGGTCGGCGTCGGTGTCTCCACCGTCACCGCGCTCGCGAACGTGCTCGACCTGGGCTCCACCACCTCCATCCTCGCCTCGATGATCGGGCTCGCCGTCGGTATCGACTACGCGCTGTTCATCGTCTCCCGGTACCGGGCCGAGCTGGCGGAGGGCAGAGAGCGGGAGGACGCGGCGGGCCGCGCCGTCGGCACGGCGGGCTCCGCCGTGGTCTTCGCCGGGCTGACCGTCGTCATCGCACTCGTCGGACTCGCCGTCGTCAACATCCCGATGCTCAGCAAGATGGGCTTCGCCGCCGCCGGCACCGTCGTGATCGCCGTCCTCATCGCGCTCACCCTGATCCCCGCGCTGCTCGGCTTCGCGGGCAAGCGGGTGCACGGCCGCAAGGGCCGTACGGCGCTGGAGGGCGCGCTGGCGAAGAAGCGCGAGGCGGACCGTACGGGCGTCGAGGAGGCCGAGAAGCGGCCCAACCTGGGCACCCGCTGGGCCAGGTTCGTGCTGCGCAAGCCCGTCACCGTCCTGATCGTGGGCGTCCTGGGCCTCGGCGCCATCGCCATTCCGGCGGCCTCGCTGGAGCTGGGCCTGCCCGACGACGGCTCGCAGCCCGTCAGCACCACCCAGCGCAAGGCGTACGACATGCTGTCGGACGGCTTCGGCCCCGGCTTCAACGGGCCGCTGGTGGTCGTGGTCGACGGCAAGGCCGACGACAACGCCAAGGCGGCGGCGACCGAGGTTTCCGACACCGTGAAGAAGCTGGACGGCGTCGCCGCCGTCACCCCGGCCCATCTGAACAAGGCGGGCGACACGGCGACGATCACCGTCGTGCCCAAGGACCGGCCGTCCTCGGTCGGCACGGAGAACCTGGTCCACTCGATCAGGGACGCGGGCGGCACCGTCAAGGCCGACAGCGGGGCCGATGTGCTGGTCACCGGTGCGACGGCCATGAACATCGACTTCTCGCAGAAGATGAACGACGCGCTGCTGCCGTATCTGGCGCTGGTCGTCGGTCTGGCGTTCCTGCTGCTGATGGTGGTCTTCCGGTCGATCCTCGTGCCGCTCAAGGCGGCGCTCGGCTTCCTGCTGTCGGTGGTGGCCGCGCTCGGCGCCGTCGTCGCCGTCTTCCAGTGGGGCTGGCTCGCGAGTCTGCTCGGGGTGGAACAGACCGGACCCGTCATGTCGATGATGCCGATCTTCATGGTGGGGGTGGTCTTCGGCCTGGCCATGGACTACGAGGTCTTCCTGGTCACCCGGATGCGGGAGGCCTACGTGCACGGTGAGGCGCCGGACCAGGCGATCGTCACCGGATTCCGGCACGGGGCGCGGGTCGTCACCGCCGCCGCTGTGATCATGACGGCGGTCTTCGCCGGGTTCATCGGCGCGGGGGACTCGATGATCAAGATGATCGGGTTCGGGCTCGCCGTCGCGGTCTTCTTCGACGCGTTCGTGGTCCGGATGGCGATCGTGCCCGCGGTGCTCAAGCTGCTCGGGAACCGGGCCTGGTGGCTGCCGCGCTGGCTGGACCGGATCCTGCCCAACGTGGACGTGGAGGGCGAACAGCTGCGCAAGCGGCTCGCCGATCCGGGCGGCGACGGCGGCCCGGACACGGACCGCGAGCTGGCCCGGGTCTGAGCCCCGCTCGGGCCTGAGCCCCCCTCGGGTCCGAGCCCCCTCGGGTCCGACCCGCTCACCCACCTGCTTCTCTGGGACCTCACCGGTCTCAGAGAAGCAGGTTTCCTATGTGCCGCTCGATCTCCAGCTCCTCCTGCTCCTGGCCGGCCGGGACCGCCGCGTACGAGGCCTGGAGGAAGCGCCGCAGCGGCGCCGTGTCGAACTGCACCACCGCCACCCCCTCCGGCGCGTGCAACTCCAGCACGGTCTGCACCCGGCCGCACGGCCACACCCGTACGTCGCCGTCGCCCGACGGCGCGCGCAGTCCGCCGCTGAGCAGGTCACGGGCGAACGTCCAGACCACCTCGTCGTCGTCCAGGGACACCTCGGGCGGGAAGACGACCCGCACGGCGAGCGGGTCGTCGCTGTCGTAGCGCAGGGTGACGGCGACGGTCTTGTGGTGCGGCGCGTCCGATATCAGTCGGGCGGTGACGGGCTGTTCGACGGCGGGTGACATCGACTGCTCCTCTGCGGGCCTGTGGGGGGCCTGTGCTGCCCTTAATAGTACAAACATCTCAATTCGACCACGAATGGCGCGGTACGGGCATTTCGGACCTGTCCCGCGGGTGAACGGTGGTGGGTGAACTGTTGTTCGCAGGCTAGTCGCTCTTGCGAATGAGTTGCAGGTAGGGATTACCATCAGATGGTTCTGACCCCGGGGGAAGCGGAGCGCCCTGATGCATGTGCCCGACGGATTCATCGACGTACCCGTGTCCGCCGCCACCGGCGTCATCGCGGCCGCCGCGGTCGCCGTCAGCCTGCGCGGCGCGCGCCGCGAGCTGAACGAGCGCACCGCGCCCCTGGCGGGCCTGGTCGCCGCCTTCATCTTCGCCGTCCAGATGCTCAACTTCCCGGTCGCCGCCGGGACCAGCGGACATCTGCTGGGCGGCGCGCTCGCCGCGATCCTCGTCGGCCCGTACACCGGTGTGCTGTGCGTCTCCGTCGTCCTGCTGATGCAGGGCATCCTCTTCGCCGACGGCGGTCTGACCGCGCTCGGCGTGAACATCACCGATATGGCGCTGACGACGACCGTCGTCTCGTACCTGGTCTTCCGCGCGCTGGTTCGCCTGCTGCCCCGGACCCGCAGGTCGGTGACGGTCTCCGCCTTCGTCGCCGCGCTGCTGTCCGTGCCGGCGGCGGCGCTCGTCTTCACCCTGATCTACGAGATCGGCGGGACGACCGACATCCCGATCGGTGACGTCCTGACGGCGATGGTCGGTGTGCACGTCCTCATCGGGATCGGCGAGGCCGCGATCACCGCGCT
Organism: Streptomyces sp. NBC_00370; assembly: GCF_036084755.1. Taxonomy (NCBI): domain Bacteria; kingdom Bacillati; phylum Actinomycetota; class Actinomycetes; order Kitasatosporales; family Streptomycetaceae; genus Streptomyces; species Streptomyces sp. NBC_00370. The sequence goes on along the minus strand of NZ_CP107968.1, from coordinate 3,489,734 downwards.
GACCGTCGGCGCCGTCATCGCCGTACGCCCCGACCTGGTGTACGGGGCGCGCGGGCTGTCCGCGCCGCTGAAGCTGCGGGTCGGCGGGCAGCTGGTCGACGCGGCGCCCGAGCAGCCGGCCCCCGCCGCCGTTCCGGCGGCCGCCCGCTCCACGCGCGGCGTCTGGGCGGCCGGCATCGTCGCCGCGCTGGTGCTGGCCGGGTTCGTCTCCTTCTACGCGTCGTCCAGCCCGGACGGCCTGGAGAAGGTCGCCGCTGACAAGGGCATCGACAAGAAGACCGAGGAGCACGCGTCCGCCGACTCCCCGCTCGCCGACTACGGCGTCAAGGACATCTCCGACGCCCGGATCTCCGGCGGCCTCGCCGGGGTGATCGGGGTCGGCGCCACCGTCGTCGTCGGCAGCGGCGTCTTCTGGGCGGTGCGCAGGCGCCGTGAGGGCACAGACTCCACCAACTCGACCGGCTCGGTCACGGCCGGCGGGAGCGCCTGATGGGCGCCGGACACGCGCACAAGCTCTACCGGCACGGCCACTCGCCGGTCCACGCGCTGCCGCCGCACTGCAAACTCGCCGCCGTCTTCTGCTTCGTCCTCGTCGTGGTCTCCACCCCGCGCGAGGCGGTCTGGGCGTTCGCGCTGTACGCGCTGCTGCTCGGCGCCGTCGCCTCCGCCGCCCGGATCCCGGCCGGGTTCCTGCTGCGCAGGCTGCTCATCGAGATCCCGTTCGTGGCCTTCGCGCTGCTCATGCCCTTCGTCGTCCCCGGCGAGCAAGTCCACGTCGCCGGGCTCTCGTTGAGCCAGCCGGGACTGTGGGACGCCTGGAACGTACTCGCCAAGGGCACGCTGGGCGTGGCCGCTTCGGTGATCCTGGCGTCCACGACCGAACTGCGCTCGCTGCTCCTCGGGTTGCAGCGGCTCAAGCTGCCGCCCATGCTCGTGCAGATCGCCTCCTTCATGATCCGCTACGGGGACGTGATCACCGACGAGATGCGCCGGATGTCCATCGCCCGCCGCTCACGCGGCTTCGAGGCGCGCGGGGTACGGCAGTGGGGCGTCCTCGCCAAGTCGGCGGGCGCCCTGTTCATCCGCTCCTACGAGCGCGGCGAGCGCGTCCATCTCGCCATGGTCAGCCGGGGCTACACCGGCACCATGCCCGTCATCGACGAAGTGACCGCGTCCCGCGCCCAGTGGGCGCACGCCGCCGCGCTCCCGGTGACGGCCGCCGCCGTCTGTCTGCTTGGCTGGACCCTGTGACCACCGCTCCGACCGGCCTCGACACGGCCGCCGCACCTGCGCCGCCCTCCCTCGACGTGCGCGGCCTCGCCTACGCGTACCCCGACGGCCACCAGGCCCTCTTCGGCGTCGACCTGACCATCGCGCGCGGCGAGCGCGTCGCCGTACTCGGCCCCAACGGCGCGGGCAAGACCACGCTCGTGCTGCATCTGAACGGCATCCTCACGGCCGGCGCCGGATCGGTGACCGTCGCAGGGCTGCCCGTCGGCAAGCAGCATCTCGCCGAGATCAGGCGGCGGGTGGGCATCGTCTTCCAGGACCCCGACGACCAGCTGTTCATGCCGACGGTCCGCGAGGACGTGGCGTTCGGCCCGGCCGCCGCCGGGCTGCGCGGCGAGGCGCTGGAGGTGCGGGTGGTGACGGCGCTCACCCAGGTCGGCATGGAGCAGTACGCCGACCGGCCGCCGCACCACCTGTCGTTCGGGCAGCGCCGCCGGGTCGCCGTCGCGACCGTCCTCGCGATGGAGCCCGAGATCCTCGTCCTGGACGAGCCGTCGTCTAACCTGGACCCGGCCTCCCGGCGCGAACTGGCCGACATCCTGCGGACCTTGGACGTCACGGTCCTGATGGTCACGCACGACCTGCCGTACGCCCTCGAACTCTGCCCGCGCGCCGTCATCCTCAGCGACGGCGTCATCGCCGCCGACGGGCCCACGCAGCGGCTGCTCGGCGACGCGGAACTGATGGGCGCGCACCGCCTTGAACTGCCTTTCGGATTCGACCCGCGTTCGGTCTCCCTCGGTGACGTAGCACCATAGAGGTACGGCGTCGCGACGACGCCGCGGATGGGCCGGGCAGGGCGGAACGAGCGGGAGTACGGGCGTGGACGTCCAGGGCACGGTGGAGGCCGGCTTCGAGCCGGTCAGGGATGCCTTCGTACGGAACTTCGAGCAACTCGGCGACCACGGCGCCGCTGTCGCCGTCTACCGCGACGGGCGCAAGGTCGTCGACCTGTGGGGCGGCACGCGCGACGTGGACGGCCCCGAGCCCTGGGCGCTGGACACCGCGCAGGTCGTACGGTCGGCGACGAAGGGCGTCGCGGCCGCCGTACCGCTGCTGCTGCACCAGCGCGGCCACATCGATCTGGACGCGCCCGTCGGCACGTACTGGCCGGAGTTCAAGGCCGCGGGCAAGGAGCGCGTGCTCGTCCGGCACCTGCTCTCGCACCGCGCCGGACTGCCCGTGCTCGACCGGCCGTTGACTCCGGCCGAGGCGGTCGACGGGGTGTCCGGCCCCAGGGCGCTGGCGGCGCAGCGGCCCGCGTGGGAGCCGGGCACCGACCACGGCTACCACGCGCACACCTACAGCTGGCTGATCGCCGAACTGGTCTCCCGGGTCACCGGGCGCAGTGTCGGCCGGTGGGTCGCCGAGGAGATCGCCCGGCCGCTCGGCCTCGACTTCTGGCTCGGACTGCCCGCCGACGAGGCACACCGGGTGGGCCGGATCGGCCCCGTACAGGAACCGCCCCCGGTGGGCGGCGCGCTGCGGCTGCGGGCCAAGCGCTCGGTCACCGCCGCGTACGACGACCCCGACTCGCTGACCCGGCGCGCCTTCGGCGTGATCGACCCGCTGCCCGACGAGAACGCGCCCGCGTACCGCGCGGCCGAACTCCCCGCGTCCGGCGGTATCGCGACGGCGCGCGCCCTGGCCCGCTGCTACGCGGCGATGATCGGACCGGTCGACGGACACCGGCTGTTCGCGCCCGCCACCGTCACCCTCGCCAGGACCGAGGAGTCGGCGGGACCCGACCGGGTCCTCGTCGTCGCCACCCGCTTCGGCCTCGGTTTCATGCTGCACGGGCCCGCAGCCCCGCTGCTCGGCCCGTCGTCCTTCGGGCACCCGGGGCGCGGCGGTTCGCTGGGCTTCGCCGACCCCGATTCCGGCATCGCGTTCGGCTATGTCACCAACGGCATGCGCAAGGGCGTCACGGCAGATCCGCGCGCACAGGCTCTGGTGCGGGCGGTGCGGTCGGCGGCATGATCGGCCGATGAGCGCAACGAGGCGGTTCGACGGATATGGCGTACTGATCACCGGAGCCGGCCAGGGCATCGGCGCGGCCACGGCCCGCCGGCTGGCCGACGAGGGCGCCCGGGTGCTGGTCACCGACCTGGACGCGGAGCGCGCCGAGAAGACGGCGGCGACCATCCCCGGCGCGCTGGGGCTCGGCTGCGACGTGGCGGACCGGGCGGCGGTCGAGGCGGCGGTGGCGTACGCGGTCGAGCAGTTCGGGGTGCTCGACGTGCTCGTGAACAACGCGTACTCGTGCGGGATGGACGCACCGCTCTTCGAGGACGAGCCGGACGAGGTCTGGCAGCGGGACATCGACATCACCCTGACCGGCGCCTACCGCTGCGCGCGTGCGGCGCTGCCGCATCTCGTGGCGTCGGGGCGCGGCGCGATCGTCTCGATCGGCTCGGTCAACGGCGAGCAGGACTTCGGCAACCACGCGTACAGCGCGGCCAAGGCGGGTCTGGCGAGCCTGACCCGTACGCTGGCCGGCCACGCGGCGGCGCGGGGCGTACGGGTCAATCTCGTGGCGCCCGGCACGATCGGCACGGACGCCTGGGCGGACCGCGGCGACGCGCTGGCGCTGGCGGTCCCGCACTACCCGATGGGCCGGGTGGGGAAGCCCGAGGACATCGCGGCTGCCGTGGCGTTCCTGGCGTCGTCGGACGCGTCATGGATCACGGGCGTGACGCTGCCGGTGGACGGCGGGATCCTGTCGGCGCACCTGGGGCTGCGCCGGGACCTGGCGGGCGGGGAGTAGGGCCTGCCCGGCCGATCTGATCAGCCGGGCTCGGTACCGACGTTTCAGCCGGGCTCGGTACCGACGACGATCCAGCCGGCGCCCGGCAGCCCCACCCCGTCAGCGCGCACCGAACCGCTGCCGGCGAGCTGCTGCCAGGCGCCGGACGGCAGCGACAGGTCGGCGGGCTCGTCGGCGAGGTTGAGCGCGACGGCGAGCGTCCGCGCTCCGTCGGCCGCTCCGTCGGCGGGGCCGTCGGTCACGGTGTACGCCAAGCTCGTGTTGCTCAGCTCGGTCACCGACGTACGCGCCCGCACCAGCCACGGATGGCGCCTGCGCAGCCCGATCAGCAGCTGGTGCAGCCGGTACACCGGCGCGCCGTACGGGGCGAGTTCGGCGGGGTCGTCGGGGAACGCGGGCCGTACGGCGTCGTCGCCGCCCGCGCGGTCCTCCTTGACGCCCTGGAACGCCTGCTCGTCGCCCGCGTAGACGGACGGCACACCGCCGAGCGTGAACAGCAGCACCAGCGCGTGCTCCAGATGGCGCGGATCGGTCAGCTTGCTGGCGATCCGGGTCACGTCGTGGTTGCCGAGGAAGGTCTGCGGCGCGAACGTCTCCAGCAGCGCGTTGTGCCGGTCGAGCGACCAGGAAAGCTCGTAGAAGTTCCGGTCGTTGAGCGAACTCCAGAGCGCCTTCCACAGCTCGTACTGGGTGACGGAGTCCAGCCCGCCGGCCTTCACGAAACCGGCGTAGTCGCCGTGGATGACCTCGCCGACCAGCCACGCCTCCGGGAACCTCGCCCGCACCCGGTCGGTCACCGTCCGCCAGAACGCCACCGGTACCTGGTACGCGGCGTCCAGCCGCCACCCGGCGATCCCGCGCTCCAGCCAGTACGTCATCGCCTCGGTGACGTAGTCGGCGACGGCGGGCTCGTCGTGGTTGAGCGCGACCAGCTGGTGATGGCCCTCGAAGGTGCGGTACTTCCCGTCGGGCTCCCGGTGGAACCAGGAAGCGTACGGCGAGGCGTCGCCGTGCGCGAGCACGTCCGCGAAGGCGGGGTGGCCGCGTCCGACGTGGTTGAACACCCCGTCGAGCAGCACCCGTACGCCCTGCGCCGACGCCTCGTCCACGAGCCGCCGCAGATCGTCCTCGGTGCCGAGCCTGCTGTCGACGCGCAGATGGTCGACGGTGTCGTAGCCGTGCGTCTCGGAAGCGAACACCGGCCCGAGGGCGAGTCCGTTGCAGCCGAGACCGCGCAGGTACTCCAGCCACCCGGACAGTCGCGCGAGCCGGGGGACGGCCGGTGCGGACGGCTCCAGCGCCTCGCTCTCGGCGCCGGTGAAGCCGAGGGGGTAGACGTGCCACCAGATGGCGTGTTCGGACCAGTGCATGGCGCTGCGCTCTCGTCGGGGGCGCGGGGCGGTTCCCCTGAATCCCGGTGGCCCCCAGTCTGGCCGCTTCCGCCGGGGCCCGCCCGCTCAACGCGCGGTGCGGAAGCTGATGTTCATCTGCCCGCCCGGGTTCAGCCGGCTGTCCTGGTTCCGCCGGCCGCCCTGGCTCAACTGCTGTGCAGCATCAGCCCGATGCCCACCACCATCAGCCCGGCGGCGGCGATGCGCGGGGCGCCGAAGCGTTCCTTGAAGAAGATCGCGCCTATCGCCGCGCCCACGATGATCGACGACTCGCGCAGGGCCGAGATCGGCGCCAGCGCCGCGCGCGTCTGGGCCCACAGGACCAGCCCGTACGCCACGAGCGACAGCACGGCGCCGAGCACCCCGAGGGCCGCGTGCGGGCGCAGTTGGGCCGGCAGGGCGCCGCGCCTGGTGTACAGCGCGTAGGCCGGGATCAGCACGCCCTCCAGGATCATCAGCCAGGCGATGTAGCCGAGCGATGTGCCGGAGTTGCGTACGCCGACACCGTCCACGACGGTGTACGACGCGATCGACAGGCCCGTCGCGACGGCGGCCAGCAGCGCCGGCCACTGCGGCTTGGTCTTCGCGCCCTTCATGCCCCACAGCGCGACGCCGAGGAGCCCGGCCGACGAGACCGCGACGCCCGCCGCCTGCCAGCCGTCCAGCGACTCACCGACGAAGACGGCGGCGAGCACGGTGACGGCCAGTGGCGCGGTGCCGCGCGCGATCGGGTACATCTGGCCGAAGTCGCCGAGGCTGAACGACCGCATCAGCAGCACCTGGTAGGCGACATGCAGCACCGCCGACCCGATCAGATACGGCCACGCCTCGGCGCGCGGTATCGGCGTGAAGAGCGCCAGCACCACCGAAATCAGCGCCGCCGCACCGGAGATGAGCGTGAAAGCGACCAACTGGTCCTTGATCGTGTGGGCGATGGCGTTCCACGAGGCGTGGGTGAGGGCCGCGACCAGGACGGCCGAGACGATCAGCGGGGTCACGCGGCGCGCTCGCGCACATCCACCACCGTGCCGCCGGCATGGGCGACGAGGGACGCGGGGTCGAGCGGGAACACGGTGTGCGGGGTGCCCGCCGCCGCCCACACCACGTCGTGGTCGAGCAGCCCCCGGTCGGCGAGGACCCGGGTCTTCGTACGGTGCCCGAAGGGCGGCACGCCGCCGATCGCGTAGCCGGTGGTCTCCCGGACCAGCTCGGCGCCGGCCCGCTTGACGGACGTGGCGCCCAACTCCTGCCGTACGCGCTCGACATCGACGCGCGAAGCGCCGTCCACCAGCACCAGTACCGGCTCGCCGTCCGCCGTGAAGATCAGCGACTTGACGATCTCGCCCAGCTCACAGCCGACGGCCGCGGCCGCTTCCACCGCCGTACGGGTCGCGTCGGGGAAGCGGCGGACCTGCGCACCCACCGCTTCGAGGCCGAGTTCACGCAGGGCTTCGGTGAAGCGGGGACTGGCGGCACTGTCAGAAAGGGTCATGGCCAGCACGCTAACGGCAGAGGGACGGTTGGTGCGACCAGCTTTCTGCCTGCCGCCTCCCCTGTCCGTTCTCTAGTCCGCCGCGAGCACCTTGGCGACGACCGGCCCCGCCGCGTCGGCGCCGTGTCCGCCGGCCTGGACCACGGCCGCAGCGGCGCAGTCCTCCTGGAACCCGACGAACCAACTGTTCGGGTTGTGCTGGCCGTCGACCTCGGCGGAGCCGGTCTTCGCGCCCTTGTAGCCGCTGAGCGAGGCCATCGCCTGTGCCCCCGTACCGCTCGTCGCTGTGACGTTCATCATGTCGCGCAGCCCCTGCGCCACCGAGCCCGGCAGCGAACGCGAGGCGTGGGCCAGGTCGCGGCCGTCCAGCGACTGCGGGACGACGACGGGCTGCCGGAACGTGCCGTTCTTGGCGGTGGCGGCGACGGACGCCATGTTGAGCACGTTCATCTGGACGGTGCCCTGGCCGATGTACTGCGCGGCGGCCTCACCGCCGGAGGCGAACGGCACACTGCCGTCGAAGGACGTCACGCCCGTCTTCCAGTTGTCCATGCCGAGCCCGAAGACCTCTTCGGCCTCCTTCTTCAACGCCCCTTCGTCCGTCCGGCCGTTGGTCTTCACGTCGTCGATCCACTTGATGAAGGACGTGTTGCAGGAGCGCGCGAACGCCTGCGTCAGCGTGCCGTTCGGGATCGAGAACCCGCCGTCGTTCTTGAACGTACGGCCCTCGTACATCACCGTCGGCGGGCACGGGGATGGACGGCCGGGCCCGGTCAGGCCCTTCTCCATCAGCATCGCGGCGGTGATGATCTTCATCGTGGAGCCGGGGGCCTGCTTGCCGAGCATGGCCGCGTTGAAGCCGTCCGTACGGTTGTTCGCGACGGCGAGTATGTCGCCCGTGCTCGGTCTGACGGCCGCGACCGACGCCTCGCCGAACTCCTTCACCGCGCGCTCGGCCGCGCCCTGCACGTTCGCGTCGAGCGTGGTGCGCAGCTTGCCCGCCTTGCCCTTGCTGAGGGTGAGCAGCGTCGTCCCCGGCACGCTGTCGCCGTCGCTCTGGATCTGCAGCTCGACACCGGACGTACCGCCCGCGTCGGCGCCGTACTTCTCCCGCAGCGCGTCCAGGATCGGCCCCAGCGAGGGGTACTTGGCCTTGGTCAGTTCCTTGCCGTTGCGGTCGACCGCCTTGATCGGCGGGGTCGGCGCCTCGCTGGTGACGAGATGGCTGGTCTTCGTCAGCTTCGGGTGGATGACGGTCGGCAGCCAGTCGACCAGCGGGCGTCCGGTGGTCAGCCCGCGCACCACGGTCAGCTTCGAGCTGTACGACCAGGGCTTGGTCTTCCCGCCGAGCGACACTGTCGCCCGCACCGTGAACGGCACGGTCGCACCGGTCGCCTTGCCCGGGGTGATCACGGCCTTGGTGACATGGGCCTGGGCGCGGTACCCGTCGAGCGCGGTCGCCGCGTCGGCCGGGTTGTTGGTCAGCTGCGCCACATCGGTCGGTTCCGAGCCGGCGGCCCAGCCCTTCAGGAAGTCCTTCGCCGTCTTGTCGACCTCGTCGGAACTGAGCGGTCCGCTCTTCACCTCGTTCTTCGACGACACGTTCGACGTGCCGCCGTCACCCCCGCCGCCGGTGATCCCGTCGAGCACGTTGTACGCGCCCCACCCGACCCCGCCGGCCACCACGATGAACGCCCCGCCGATGACGGCAGCCTTCGCCCCGCTTCGCATGAATGCGATCCCCCTCCCCAGGAGCCCCTTTGAACATGTTCAAAGGCAGTCGGGACGCACTCTACGGGACCCGTGTGACACCAGGGGAGAGCGTTATCGGACCGGGATGGCGTAATCCGCCACGACCCGGTCGATCGCCGGACCGAGGAAGGCGAGCGTGAGAGCGGCCCGGCGCGCCGGCCACTCCTCCGACGCGGGACCCGGCTCGCCGTACCGGCGCGCCCTGATGTCGGCCACGACCTCGGCGGGAGCACCCAGCTCACCGAGCACGTCCAGCGCCCGGCGCTTGGTGATCAGCTCGCCGTCCCGCAGCGTGACCAGCGCCCGCGCCAGCGTCAGCAGACCGAGATCCACCCACACGTCCGCCACCCACACCTCGGGCCGGTCCACGACGGGCCGCCAGAAACCGGCCAGATCCCCGACGACGAACGCCGCCAACTCCTCGTCGCTCACGGCGGGCAGCAGCCCCGCGGGCGACACACCGGCCAGCACGACCCCGAACTGACGCAGCTCGCGCCGGGTCACCGGCGTGACCGGCCGGCGCATCAACTCCTCCTGCGCCCAGGTGAGATGCGTACGCGAAGGGTCGGCCAGCTCCTCGGCCGCCAGATAACCGCAATGCAGCTTGCCCCCGAGCGGCGAGTCCGCGACCAGCCCCTCATGCAACTCCCGCAGCCGCGCCTCTTCGGCCTCCGTACAGGGCCGCCCGACGACGGCGATCAGATCGAGATCGCTACGCCCCGGCTGGTAGTCACCCCCGCCAAGAGACCCGTGCGCCCAGACGGCCACAGGCGCCACGACGGGCCGCACGGCGTCCAGGAAACGGGTCAGCAGCTGCCTGGTCGCTTCGTCCGACGTCCGATCGTCTGTCATCCGACCAGTCTGAGTCCTCCGGGCGGCTACACCCAGGTGTCGAACCACATCCGGTTCTGCCAGTCGCGATACGGGATCGGTGTGCCCGTGTAGATGGGCCAAAAGTAGATGAAGTTCCAGACGATCAGGAGCACCAGGACGCCCGCGCCGACCGCGCCGATCGTCCGGCGTCTCTCGTCGGAGCCCGCAGGGCCGATGATCGCGCCGATCATCATCGCCACCGCCAGACACAGGAACGGGACGAAGACGACCGCGTAGAAGAGGAAGATCGTGCGCTCCTGGTAGATGAACCAGGGCACCCAGCCCGCCGCCACGCCGCAGGCGATGGCCCCGGCGCGCCAGTCGCGGCGGAAGGCCCAGCGCCACAGGACGTACAGGAGCGCGAAGCAGGCCGCCCACCACAGCAGCGGGGTGCCCAGCGCCAGGACCTCGCGGGCGCACTTCTCGCCCGCGTCGGACGGGCAGCCGTCTGTGCCGGGCGCGGGGGACTGGTAGAAGTACGAGACCGGCCGGCCCAGGACGATCCAGGACCACGGGTTCGACTGGTACTGGTGGCCCGACGTCAGGTTGACGTTGAACTCGTACACCGCGTGCTCGTAGTGCCAGAAGCTGCGCAGCCAGTCCGGCAGCCAGGTGAACGAGCCACCCTTGCCGTCCCGCTGCGCCCAGTCCCTGAAGTAGCCCTTGTCGGTGAAGAGCCAGCCGCTCCACGACACCAGGTACGTGGCGAGCGCGAGCACCACCGTCGACACGAAGGCCAGCAGCACGTCGTGCCGGAACACCGCGCGGTACGGGCGTACGGCGCCCGCGGTGCGGCGCGAGCCCACGTCCCACAGCACGCTCATCAGGGCGAAGGCGGCCAGGACGAACAGGCCGTTCCACTTCGTCGCGAACGCGAGGCCCAGCATCAGCCCGGCCGCCAGCCGCCAGGGCCGCCAGCCCAGCTTCAGTCCTTCCGCGACCCGTACGTCGGGCCGCAGCACGCCCTCGTCGTCCACCGGCAGCGCGGCGGCGAGCTTCCGCCGGGTCCAGTCGCGGTCCGCGATCAGACAGCCGAAGCCGCCCAGCACGAAGAAGACCAGCACGCTGTCGAGGAGCGCGGTCCTGCTCATCACGAAGGCCAGACCGTCGACCGTCATCAGCAGCCCGGCGAGACAGCCCAGGAACGTCGAGCGGAACATCCGCCGGCCGATCCGGCACAGGATCAGCACCGACAGCGTGCCGAGCACCGCGACCATGAAACGCCAGCCGAAGGGGTCGAAGCCGAACAGCTGCTCGCCGAGGCCGATGACCCACTTCCCGACCGGCGGGTGCACGACATAACCCGGATCGCTCGGCACCGGCACTGCGGACGGGTCGGCGAGGATCTGCTTGTCGATGTCCTTGGGCCAGTTGCCCTCGTAGCCCTGGTGGATGAGCGCCCAGGCGTCCTTGGCGTAGTACGTCTCGTCGAATATCACCGCCTTCGGACTGCCGAGGTGCCAGAACCGCAGCACGCCCGCGAGCAGCGCGACGAGCAGCGGACCGCCCCAGCCCGACCAGCGGGTCAGCCGGCGGGCGAGCAGCGGGGGCACGTTGAGCACGTCCCACAGGCGTTCGGACGGCTGGTTGAAGGGGGGATCGAGCCGGTCGCGCAGCCCTGTGACCTGGCGCGGGACATGGCCGAACCGGCGCAGTCGCTGCGGCCAGGAAGGCGGCGTGTCGTCGGCGTCGTGGCCCTGCAGAGACTTGGGCGCGGTACTGGTCACCGCGCCATCGTAGGGAACGCCGCTGTGGGCGGGGTGCGCCCGCCCCCGGGAGGAGGGTGCTTGCCCCCGCTCCTGCGAGGATGGCCGGTGTGAACGCGACGCCGCTAGACCATCCCACGCCCGCCCTCGGCACGCTCGTCCTCGCCGGGACCCCCATCGGGGACGTGACGGACGCGCCGCCCCGGCTCGCCGCCGAGCTGGAGACGGCCGATGTGGTGGCCGCCGAGGACACCCGGCGGCTGCGCAGACTCACCCAGGCGCTGGGCGTGCAGACGCGGGGACGCGTCGTGTCGTACTTCGAGGGCAACGAGTCGGCCCGTACCCCCGAGCTGGTCGAGGCGCTGGCGGGCGGCGCGCGGGTGCTGCTGGTCACGGACGCGGGCATGCCGTCGGTCTCCGACCCCGGCTACCGGCTGGTGGCAGCGGCGGTCGAGCGCGACATCAAGGTCACGGCCGTGCCGGGTCCTTCCGCCGTGCTGACGGCGCTCGCGCTGTCCGGGCTGCCCGTCGACCGCTTCTGCTTCGAGGGCTTCCTGCCGCGCAAGGCGGGCGAACGGCTCAGCAGACTGCGGGACGCCGCCGACGAGCGCCGCACCCTCGTCTACTTCGAGGCGCCGCACCGCCTGGACGACACCCTCGCCGCGATGGCCGAGGTCTTCGGCGCCGACCGCAGGGCCGCCGTCTGCCGTGAGCTGACCAAGACGTACGAAGAGGTGAAGCGCGGCGGTCTCGGCGCGCTGGCCGCGTGGGCCGCCGACGGCGTACGGGGCGAGATCACCGTCGTGGTCGAGGGAGCCCCCGAGCGTGGCGGCGAGGATCTCGACGCCGACGAGCTGGTACGCAGGGTGCTCGTGCGGGAGGAGGCGGGGGAGCGGCGCAAAGAGGCCATCGCCGCTGTCGCCGCCGACGCCGGGCTGCCCAAGCGGGAGGTCTTCGATGCGGTGGTCGCGGCAAAGAACGCGGCTCGCGCGGGGGTCGCTGACAGTAAAGGACCATCGTGAAATGCAAAGCCGAGACCGGGTCAATGGGCATTGGGGCATGAGAAGGCCAAGACCGCTCCATTAATCGACAGGCACTGATGCACTTCCGCCGGTAAAGGCGTCCACTGGGATGAGTGGAGAGGAAGAAAGCATGAGTGAGATCACCGGTAGCGTCGTGGCACACGAGGCATACGCCTTCGCCTGCATGCGATGCGGACACGGCTGGGAATCGGCCTACGACATTGAGCACCACGTCGACGGCGACGGTCACAACTTCGTTGTGTACAAGTGCGAGGGCCTGCGGGTCCCGTCCCCGTTGTCCAGCCCGACCTGTGGCAACTGCGGCGGGCACGTCGTGCGCATCATGAGGTCCGGCCAGGTGTCGTCCGTACGGGCGCTGGCAGGACAGTTCCACACAGCGGAGACACCGGCAGCGGCGGCGGCGATACCCGGGACGGCTTCCGGAGCCGCTTCCGGGCCGACCGGGGTCACGTCCGGGAGTCCGGCGGACGCCGCGATACCGGGCGACGGCGGTGCGGCCGTCAAGAAGTCCGGTCAGCACCACCACTGGCACCTGTCCGACCTGCTGCACCCCTTCCACCATCAGCACCACGACGAGAGTCGCAATCAGGGCTGACGCCGGCGGGACGAGAGCTGACGTCCGGGGGGCGTGTCCCACGTAGCCGCTACGTAGGATCGCGCCCATGAGTTCGAAACAAGCAGCCCCGCCGCTGCCCGCTCCCCTCCGGGTGCCGGTGGCCGACTCGCACACCCACCTGGACATGCAGAGCGACACGGTCGACGAGGGCCTCGCGAAGGCCGCGTCCGTCGGAGTGACCACGCTCGTCCAGGTGGGCTGCGACCTGAAGGGGTCGCGCTGGGCCGCCGAGACGGCGGCGGCCCACGAGAACATCCACGCGGCGGTGGCCCTGCACCCCAACGAGGCGCCCCGTATCGTCCACGGCGACCCGGACGGCTGGTCGCGCCAGGGCGAGCGGGCCGGCGGCGGCGAGGCCGCGCTGGACGAGGCGCTGGCCGAGATCGACCGGCTGGCCGCCCTCCCGCAGGTGCTCGCCGTCGGCGAGACCGGGCTCGACCACTTCCGTACGGGCCCCGAGGGCGTCGCGGCGCAGGAGCGCTCGTTCCGCGCGCACATCGAGATCGCCAAACGGCACGGCAAGGCGCTGGTCATCCACGACCGCGAGGCGCACGCCGACGTACTGCGGATCCTCACCGAGGAAGGCGCACCCGAGCGGACCGTGTTCCATTGTTATTCCGGTGATGCGGAAATGGCGCGAGTTTGTGCTGCGGCCGGTTACTTCATGTCATTCGCAGGCAATGTGACATTCAAAAATGCTCAGCCGTTGCGTGACGCGCTCACAATAGCGCCGCTGGAGCTGATTCTTGTCGAAACCGATGCGCCCTTTCTCACGCCGGCGCCGTATCGGGGCCGCCCGAATGCGCCGTATCTGATTCCCGTGACCCTACGCGCGATGGCGGAGGTGCGGGAGATCGACGAGGACGCGATGGCGGGGGCCGTGGCGCGTAACACGGCGGCGGCTTTCGGTTACGCGGCCACCTGAACTCTGCCGCTGCGGGTGAGGCGTGACCACGGTGTGTGGTCGAGTCGCTTTGGAGAGTGACGAAAGCTCCGCTACTCTCCCGGGGCACCACGGTCGTGGTCACCCGAACTTGTGGAGCGTCGTGAGCAATTCGCAGGGCAGTCACCGTGCGGCACGCGGCCGCCGCCACGCCACCAGGTCGGTGGAGCCGCCGCCTCCGCCCGGACCTGCGCCTTCGGCGGCGGCGCTGGCGTCGGCGCCGACGGTGCCGTGGCTGGAGCCGTATCTGCCCGAGCAGCACATGGTGCCCGAGCAGCACACGGTGCCCGAGCAGCACACGATGCTGGATGTCGCGGTTTCCGGTGGGGCGCCTCGCGACGCTCCCGCCAACGCCTCCCGCCGTGGCTCGCGCCGCCGCAGACCCGCCGCCCCGGCCCCCGACACGTTGCGCAGGCTCGTACCGCAGGCCCTCGTCGTCGCGTTCCTCGCCGGCGGGACCTCCGCCTTCGTCGCCAACGACAAGGCCGTGAAGCTCAGCGTCGACGGCGCATCCCGCACCCTGCACACCTTCGCGGGCGGCGTGGACGAACTGCTCGCCGACCAGGGCGTCACGGTCGGCGCGCACGACATCGTCGCCCCGGCTCCCGGTGACGACCTCGCGGACGGCGACGAGGTCGTCGTCCGCTACGGCCGTCCCGTACTGCTGACCCTCGACGGGCAGCGCCGCCGCGTCTGGACGACGGCCCGCACGGTCGACGGCGCGCTGCGGCAGCTCGGGGTGCGCGCCGAGGGCGCGTTCCTGTCGGTGTCCAGGTCCTCGGCGATCTCGCGGCACGGTCTTGCCCTGGACGTACGGACCGAGCGGGCCGTGACGTTCATGGCCGACGGCCGCGAACGCACCATCCGCACCAACGCGGCGACGGTCCGCGAGGCGCTGGCCGACGCGGGGATCACCCTGCACGCGAAGGACGACACGTCCGTACCCGGGAGCAGCTTCCCGCGCGACGGCCAGACCGTCACCGTCATGCGCATCACGGACAGCCGCGAGGTGCACGAGGAGCCGATCCCGTACGACACGGAGAAGACCCAGGACCCGACGGTCTTCAAGGGGACGGAGATCGTCGACCGGCAGGGCAGACAGGGCTCCCGGCGCGTCACGTACGCGCTGCGCACGGTCAACGGGGTCAAGGAGAAGCCCCGCAGAATCGGGGTCGAGGTGGTGCGCGAGCCGGTCACGCAGCGGGTCAGGGTCGGTACGAAGCCGAAACCGGTCCCTGTCGCGGATGACGGTGCGGGCGGTGGCGCGGGTGGCGGCGGGGCCGACGGGCTGAACTGGGGCGGGCTCGCGGCGTGCGAGTCGGGCGGCCGGCCGAACGCGGTCGACTCGTCCGGCAACTACGGCGGTCTCTACCAGTTCGACACCGGGACCTGGCGGTCGCTGGGCGGCAGCGGCCGTCCGCAGGACGCGCCGGCGGGCGAGCAGACCCGGCGGGCGAAGAAGCTCTACGTGCAACGGGGGGCGAGTCCGTGGCCGCACTGCGGCCGTAGGCTTACCGGGTGAGCACCACTGAGCCCGACGCACTCCTCGGCCCCGCCGACATCCGTGAACTGGCCGAAGCGCTGGGCGTACGCCCGACGAAGCAGCGCGGCCAGAACTTCGTGATCGACGGCAACACCGTCCGCAAGATCGTCCGTACGGCGGCGGTACGCGCGGACGACGTGGTGGTGGAGATCGGCCCCGGGCTCGGCTCGCTGACCTTGGCGCTGCTCGAAGCGGCGGACCGGGTGACGGCGGTCGAGATCGACGACGTACTGGCGGGCGCGCTGCCCGCGACGATCGAGGCGCGGATGCCGTCGCGCGCCGACCGGTTCGCGCTGGTGCACTCGGACGCGATGCGGGTGACGGAGCTGCCGGGCCCGCCGCCGACGGCGCTCGTCGCGAACCTTCCGTACAACGTCGCCGTGCCCGTACTGCTGCACATGCTGGAGCATTTCCCGACCATCGAGCGGACGCTGGTCATGGTCCAGGCCGAGGTCGCCGACCGGCTGGCGGCGGGGCCCGGCAACAAGGTGTACGGGGTGCCGTCGGTGAAGGCCAACTGGTACGCGGACGTCAAGCGGGCCGGCGCGATCGGCCGCTCGGTCTTCTGGCCGGCGCCGAACGTGGACTCGGGGCTGGTCGCGCTCGTACGGCGCGCGGAGCCGGTGAAGACGACCGCGTCGCGGCTGGAGGTCTTCGCTGTGGTCGACGCGGCGTTCGCGCAGCGCCGCAAGACGCTGCGGGCGGCACTCGCGGGATGGGCGGGGTCGGCGCCGGCGGCGGAGGCGGCGCTGGTGGCGGCGGGGGTGTCGCCGCAGGCGCGGGGGGAGTCGTTGACGGTGGAGGAGTTCGCGCGGATCGCGGAGTCGAAGCCGGGATCGAAGGCGGAGTCGAAGGGGGCGGGTGCGTGAGCGCTCGAGTAGGAGTACGAGTTCGGGTTCCTGCGAAGGTCAACGTGCAGCTGTCGGTGGGCGCGGCCCGTCCCGACGGCTTCCACGACCTCGCGAACATCTTCCTGGCCGTCGGGCTCCACGACGAGGTGACGGTGACGCCGGCGGACGAGCTGCGCGTCACGTGCGAAGGCCCGGACGCGGACCAAGTCCCCCTGGACCGTACGAACTTGGCGGCCCGCGCGGCACTCGTGCTGGCCGCACGGCACGGCATCGACCCGCGCGTCCACATCCATATCGTCAAGGACATCCCGGTCGCCGGGGGGATGGCGGGCGGCAGCGCGGACGGTGCGGGTGCGCTGCTGGCGTGTGACGTGCTCTGGCAGCTCAACTCGTCGCAGCGTGAACTCCTCGACATCTGCGCCGAGTTGGGCAGCGACGTGCCCTTCAGCCTGCTGGGCGGCGCGGCGCTGGGTGTGGGCCGCGGCGAGCAGCTCACCCCGCTCGACGTCGGCGGCACGTTCCACTGGGTGTTCGCCGTCGCGGACGGCGGGCTGTCGACTCCGGCCGTCTTCCGCGAGTTCGACCGGCTGGCGGAGGCGGAGGGCGCCGGGCTGCACGCCCCGGTCGCCGACCCGGCGCTGCTGGCGGCCCTGCGCAAGGGCGACGTGGCGGCGCTGTCCTCAACACTGAGCAACGATCTCCAGCGCGCGGCGCTTTCACTGCGCCCATCACTGGCGGACACCCTCGCGGCAGGCACGGCGGCGGGCGCGGTGGCGGCCCTGGTCTCGGGATCGGGCCCCACGACGGCCTTCTTGACGGAGGATCAGGAGACCGCGAGCCAGGTGGCGAAGGCGCTCACGGCGTCGGGCACGTGCCGCACGGCACGGGTGGCGCAGTCACCGGCGGCGGGGGCGACGGTGGTTTGAGGGGGGCGCCTTGTCGACCTCTTGGTCGACCTCTTGCCGTCTCGCCTCGTCGGCGCGGGTCTGTGCGAGGGTGCCGCGTATGCGGATGACACCGGACGGCCGCGTATCGCGTCGGTGCAGCCGTCACGGATGACGTTGCTCGGCCTGGGCCAGCACATGGCGGAGCCGTTCGCGTAGTACAGCTCGAGGCTGAAGCTCAGCCCGAATTGCGAGAGCAGCGTCGCGAGGACGTCGACCTTGTCGGGGTCGACGACGCCGTTGAGCAGGGTGTCCGACCTGCCACCAGGATCAAGTTCGACCTGGCACCAGCTCGTCTCGACTTCGTACGCGTCCCAGGACGATGACCGGAACCTCCAGCCGGCCCCGGCAAACGCCTCCCCCCGCAGGACGCCAAGGAGGTTGGTGTCGGCGTCGTTCGCGATGCCCACGGTCGGATGATGGGGGCATGGGCCGGGGGTTGGGTGGGCCGGGAATTGCGGGCGGCCGCAGGGCCGCCCCTTGATCTTTGAGTGTCGCGGCTCCGGTCCGGGCGTCAAGGGCGCTCCTGCGTCGCGTCGGCTGCGCCGATTGCGCTTCGCTTCACCCTTGACCCCCGGCCCTCCACCGCAAGTGCTTCTTTGAGGGGGGCGGCCGGGGGGGGGGGCTCCACGGGGGAGGCCCGGGAGTGGTGGCGGCGGCTTGGCCGGGTGCGGGTGCCACGCGGCAGTTGCGTGGGGGGACTCGGCCCGGCTCAGCGTCCACCCCCGCCGGGTATCGGTTGCGACTCATGCCCCGCTGGTCACTGGGGGTGGGTGTGGGGCGGGAAGATGCCTGGGCGGGGGTGGTTGGGCCGGGGCAACGGGCCGGCGGGTGTGACTGGGGTGACTGGGGTGACGGGGGATGGCCCGTGGGGCGGCGATCCCGCGCCTTTTGCGTGGGTGGTTGCGTTAGACGCGCGGCGGGACGCATCAGGCCGGTGCGGGCACCGGGCGGTGTGACGGGAGTGTCCAGCGAGGCGGCCGTCCGGGGGCCTTATGCGTGGAGGGCACATGAAGCCGGTGCGATCCTTCGAGCGGCGAGGCGGGTGGGACGGGAGTGCCCGGTGAGGCCCCCGACGGGCGCCTCTTGCGTGGCGGGTTGCGTTAGGTGCACTGCGGGGCACATCAAGCCGTTGCGGGCCCCGGGCGGTGTGACGGGAGTGCCCAGCGAGGTGGCCGTCAGGGGCCTTATGCGTGGGGGCACATGGAGCCGGTGCGATCCTTCGAGCGGCGGGGCGGGTGTGACGGAAGTGCCCAGTGGGTCGGCCGCCGGAAGCCTTATGCCTGGGGTGTTGCGTTCAACGCGCTGCGGGGCGTATCAAGCCGGTGCGGGCCCCGGGCAGTGGAACGGGTGTGACTCACAGGCCAGGTGCGGCAGTCGGGACTTGCGTGAGCGACGGCATTCCACGCACCCCGGCCCGCGACAGGCCCCGGCCGCAGCCCACTTCCGCCCCGAGGTCGACGAGGGCTCCACGGCCCCACCCGTCACACCCACCCCGACACCCAGGACCCTCCACCCGCCTGATGCGCCATACAGCGCGTCCAACGCAACACAGGACGCAAAAGGCGCGGGATCGCCGCCCCACAGGCCATCCCCCATCACCCCAGTCACACCCGCCCCACCCACCGGCCCGTTGCCCCGGCCCAACCACCCCCGCCCAGGCATCTTCCCGCCCCACACCCACCCCCAGTGACCAGCGGGGCATGAGTCGCAACCGATACCCGGCCGGGGCGGACGCTGAGCCGGGCCGAGTCCCCCCACGCAACCGCCGCGCGGCACCCGCACCCGGCAAAGCAGCCGCCACCACTCCCGGGCCTCCCCCGTGGAGCCCCCCGGCCGCCCCCCCTCAAAGAAGCACTTGCGGTGGAGGGCCGGGGGTCAAGGGTTAAGCGCAGCGCAATCGGCGAAGCCGACGCGACGCAGGAGCGCCCTTGACGCCCGGACCGGAGCCGCGACACTCAATGCTCAGGGGCGGCCCTCCGACCGGCTAACTTCCGGGCCCGCACAGCCCCCGGCTCATGCCGCCCTGACCCGCACCCTTCGCCCCACAGTGACCAGCGGGGCATGAGTCTCAGCCGCTACCCGGTGGGGGTGGACGCCGAGCCGAGCCGAGTCCCCCACGCAACTGCCGCGTGGCACCCGCCAGTCGGCCAAGCACCCGTCACGACGGCCGGTCTGGTCCGTGGAGCCCCCCGGCCGCCCCCCCAGCCTTCCCTTGCGGTGGAGGGTCGGGGGTCAAGGGTGGGCGCAGCCCATCGCGAAGCGGCGCGACGCAGGAGCGCCCTTGATACCCGGGCCGTAGCCGCGACACTCAAAGCTCAGGGGCGGCCCTCCGACCGCCTAAAAGCTCCGGCCCGCACAGCCCCCGGCTCATGCCGCCCTGACCCGCACCCTCCGGCCCACAATGACCAGGGGGCATGAGTCGCAACCGATACCCGGCCCGGGCGGACGCCGAGCCGGGCCGAGTCCCCCCACACAACCGCCGCGCGGCACCCGCACCCGGCCAAGCCGCCGTCACGACGGCCGGGCCGGAGCCGTGACACTCAAAGATCACGGGGCGGCCCCGCGGCCGCCCCGAATCACCGGCCCGCGCGGCTCCGCCGCTTCGTGGCGATTACCCTGGGATGTCGATCGATCCCCCGGTACAGGAGTGAAATGGCCGTCAACCTGGTCAATGTCGAGACAGTCACCAAGGTGTACGGCACCCGTGCACTGCTCGACGGTGTCTCTCTCGGCGTCTCCGAAGGGGACAGGATCGGGGTCGTCGGCCGTAACGGTGACGGCAAGACGACCCTCATCCGGATGCTCGCCAAGCTGGAGGAGGCCGACAGCGGGCGGGTGACGCACAACGGCGGGCTGCGGCTCGGGGTGCTCACGCAGCATGACTCGCTCGACCCGTCCGCCACCGTCCGGCACGAGGTCATCGGCGATCTCGCCGACCACGAGTGGGCCGGGAACGCCAAGATCCGTGACGTGCTGACCGGGCTGTTCGGCGGGCTCGACCTGCCCGGGTTCCCGCTCGGGCTCGACACCGTCATCGCCCCGCTCTCCGGTGGCGAGCGGCGCCGTATCGCCCTCGCGAAGCTGCTCATCGCCGAGCAGGACGTGGTCGTACTCGACGAGCCCACCAACCACCTCGACGTCGAGGGCATCGCCTGGCTCGCGGGCCATCTGCGGGCCCGCAGGTCCGCGCTGGTGGTCGTCACCCACGACCGGTGGTTCCTCGACCAGGTCTGCACCCGGATGTGGGACGTGCAGGGCGGCAAGGTCCACGAGTACGAGGGCGGCTACTCCGACTACGTCTTCGCCCGCGCCGAGCGCGAGCGCATCGCCGCGACCGAAGAGGTCAAGCGGAAGAACCTGGTCCGCAAGGAGCTGGCGTGGCTGCGGCGCGGCGCCCCCGCCCGTACGTCCAAGCCCCGCTTCCGCATCGAGGCGGCCAACGAGCTGATCGCCGACGTACCGCCGCCGCGTGACACGTCCGAGCTGATGAAGTTCGCCAACGCGCGGCTCGGCAAGACCGTCTTCGACCTGGAGGACGTGACGGTCCAGGCGGGCCCGAAGGTACTGCTCACGCATCTCACCTGGCAGCTCGGCCCCGGCGACCGGATCGGGCTCGTCGGCGTGAACGGCGCGGGCAAGACCTCGCTGCTGCGCGCCCTCACCGAGGCCGCCCGTACGCACGGCGATGTGCAGCCGGCGGCCGGGAAGGTCGTGGTCGGCAGGACCGTCAAGCTGGCGTATCTCTCGCAGGAGGTCGCCGAGCTGAAGCCGACGCTGCGGGTCCTCGAAGCCGTCCAGCAGGTACGGGACCGCGTCGACCTCGGCAAGGGCCGGGAGATGACGGCGGGCCAGCTCTGCGAGCAGTTCGGCTTCACGAAGGAGAAGCAGTGGACGCCGGTCGGTGACCTGTCCGGCGGTGAGCGGCGCAGGCTCCAGCTGCTGCGGCTGCTGATGGACGAGCCGAACGTCCTCTTCCTCGACGAGCCCACCAACGACCTCGACATCGAGACGCTCAGCCAGCTGGAGGACCTTCTCGACAGCTGGCCCGGGTCGATGGTCGTGATCTCCCACGACCGGTTCTTCATCGAGCGCACCACCGACAAGGTGATGGCGCTGCTCGGCGACCTGACGCTGCGCATGCTGCCGCGCGGGATCGACGAGTACCTGGAGCGGCGCAAGAAGCTCGCCGACTCGGGTGCGCCCGCCGCCCCGGCGGCGACGGTGCCCGACCCGGCCGGGTCCGGCTCGCCCGCGGGTACGGGTACGGGGGCCGCGCCGTCCGCCAAGGACGGCCGCGCCGCCAAGAAGGAACTGCAGCGGATCGAGCGGCAGCTCGACAAGATGTCGAGCCGGGAGACCACCCTCCACCAGCAGATCGCCGATAACGCCACGGACTTCGAGAAGGTGGCCAAACTGGACACCGAGCTTCGCGAACTGGTCGTCGAGCGCGACGAGTTGGAAATGCGCTGGATGGAGTTGGCGGAGGACGCGTAGCGGCGCGGCGAAGACCTCGTAACAGGCGTATCACGGGCCGGTTCTCCCTTGGGCACAGGGGCGGGACTGGCCCCTGTCGTACATCAGACCGAGTGATACAAAGAAGGCCCGCTCGACTGAAGTGACCACACGGGAGCCACTGTCCGCCGCGGCGGAAGAGATACGACGGGCGGGGAGCCGTACAACAGGGGGAAAGCGCAGATGACTCAGCCACCCAGCAATCAACCACCGCCGGGGGGCTTCGGCGCTCCGCAAGTCCCGCCTCCGCCGGAGGGCACACCCCCGCAGGGCACACCCCCGCAGGGCACGCCCCCGCAGGGCGGCACGCCTCCGCAGCAGCCGCCGCAGGGCCCGCCGCAGCAGCCGCCGGCGCCTTCCGGCCCGCCCCACACGCCTCCTGCGTACGGCTATCCGCAAGGCCAGCCGCAGCCCGGCCCCTACGGTTATCCGCAGGGCCAGCCGCAGCCGGGTCCGTACGGTCAACAGCCCGGCCCCTACGGCCAGTTGCCGAACCCGTACGGCGGCGGCTACCCGCCCCAGCAGTACCCCGGCGCCCCCACCCTGCCCCCGAACGCGGGCAACGGCGGCAACGGCGGCGGGAACAACGGCTTCTTCAAGCGCCGGCCGGGTGTTGTCATCGCGGCCGTCGTCGCGGGGCTGCTGGTCATCGGCGGCGTCGCCTGGTTCGCCCTCGGCGATGACGACGGCAGCACCACGCCCGTCGCGCACACCAGCGACGACCCCAAGCCCACGCCGACCGGTTCGGCCAGTGTCGACCAGGGCGACGGCAACGGTACCGGCCGCGGCGAGGCCGACCTCAACGCCGGCCGCAAGCCCGGCGACGCCAAGGCGCTGTGGCTGCAGATCAACAACGTGGACGTGCCGGGCGACGGCGCCGACGTCTTCGGCCCGTGGGTCGTCGGCGACACCGTCGTCAAGGCCATGTACAAGCAGATCGTCGGTTACTCCGTCACCGACGGCAAGGAGAAGTGGTCCCTCCCGCTCAGCCAGGCGGTGTGCTCGGCGCCGACCTCCCCGACGGCCGACGGGAAACTGGTCATCGCGACCAAGAAGAGCGCGGGCGATGCCGCCGACTGCGACCAGCTCCAGCAGATCGATCTGAAGACCGGCCAGGGCGGCTGGAAGAAGGAGGTCCCCGACCGCGGGACCTTCGACATGAAGCTCACCGTCTCCCTGGTGACCAGCGGTGACGTGGTGACCTACAGCCGCACCAGCTACACCGACGCCTTCCGGGTGAGCGACGGCAAGGCCCTCTGGGGCAAGATCGCCGGCAACTGCCAGCCGAACGCGATCATGGGCGGTACGACCCTGATCGCCGCCGAGACCTGCCCCAACGGGACCAGCGACAAGCTCAAGGGGCAGTTGCAGGGGCTCGACCCGCTTACCGGCAAGGCCAGTTGGACGTTCCCGCTCAAGGTCGGCTGGCAGGCCGACAAGGTCTTCTCGGTCAACCCGCTGGTCGTCTCGCTCAAGGACCACACGGACGCGTCAGCGCCGAAGTGGGGCGTCCTCGTGCTCAACCAGAACGGCACCCAGCGCACGCAACTCAGCGGCAGCGACGACCAGTTCTGGGCGGCGGACTGCGGGGACCTCAGCTTCGGCGACGACTCCCTGGAAGGCTGCAACGGTGTGGCGGCCGACGCCAACACGCTGTACCTGGCGACGAAGCCCACCAAGAAGGACATCAACACCAACGAGATCGTCGCGTTCAACCTGAACACCGGTAAGCCGAAGTGGCGCACGAAGCTGCCGTCCCGGGAGATGCTCCCCATGCGTATGGAGGGCGGGAACGTCCTGGCGTACGTCCCCGCGACGTACGGCGGCAAGGGCGGCGAGCTGGTGACCGTCGCGCCGACCGGCGGCGCCCCCAAGGTGCTGCAGAAGCACCCGGACTCGGCGGCGAAGGTCGAGAGCGGGTTCTACTCGCCGCGGTACTCCTACGTGGACGGCCGGTTCTTCCTTGTCGACCCGAGGGTCTCCGGCGGTGGCAGCGACAAGGACGAGATGTCGGTCAAGACGATGATGGCGTTCGGTCAGTGACCGGCCCCTCCTCCCCGTCCCCTTCTTCTTTCCTTCCTCACGAGGTGCGTACGTCATGACCCAGCCGCCCCAGCCCCCCAACCAGCCCGACCAGCCCCCGAATCAGCCCGGTCAGCCTCCGCAGCCGCCCAACCAGCCGCCGCAGGCCCCGCCGTCCGGTGGATTCGGCGCGCCGATCCCGCCGCAGCCGGAGCCGCAGCCGCAGGGACAGCCCGGCTACGGCTACCCCCAGCAGCCGCAGCCGCCGCACCAGTACCCCACCCAGCCGCAGTACGGGCAGCCGCAGTACGGGCAGCCGCAGTACGGCCAGCCTCCGTACGGGCAGCCCCCGTACGGCCAGCAGTACCCGACCCAGCCCCCGCAGAGCGGCCCCGGCGGCCCCGGCGGCGGGCGGAAGAAGCTGAGCGCCCAGGCGCAGATCATCATCGCCGCGGCCGTTGCCGTGGTGCTGATCGTCGGCGCCGGTGTCTGGTTCGCCTCCTCGGGCGGCGACTCCGACAACAAGGCCAAGGGCGGCAGTTCGGGAGCCACCGACGGCGGCAAGGGCGGCGACGGCGGTACGAAGGGCCTCCCCGCGGGCAAGGAGAAGGCGCCCGCCGACGTGAAGGCCACGTCCGCGTTCAACCTGCCGATGCCCACGCTCACCGTCGACGCCGACGTCCAGGGCTCGTGGCTGACCGACACGACGTACGTGAAGACGGGCATCAACCAGATCGTCGGCTACGACCTGGCCAAGGGCACCCAGCTCTGGACGATCCCGCTCCCCGGCCAGGTGTGCGCGGCGTCGAAGCACGTCAAGGACAACATCACGGCCATCGCCTTCGAGGCGAACAAGCGCACCGCCTCCACCAAGTACCAGGCGTGCACCCAGATCGGCGCGATCGACCTGAAGGCGGGCCGGCTGCTGTGGAGCAAGGGCGGCGACGCCAAGTCCGGTGACACGGCTGCCTCGTTCGGCGAAGTGACGATCGGCGCCTCGACCGTGGCGGCCGGCGGCACGGACGGCGGCGTGGCGTTCGACCTGGAGACCGGCAAGCAGCTGTGGAAGCCGGAGATCGACGCCAACGGCTGCTACGACATGGGTTACGGCGGCGGGGACGCGGCGCTCGTGGCCGCCCGCAAGTGCGGCGGCTTCGACTCCCAGACCGTCACCATCGAGAACCTCAACCCGCTCACCGGCGCCGTGCTCTCCAGCTTCAAGATGCCCGACGGCGTCGAGTACGCGAGCGTGATCTCCGCCAAGCCGCTGGTCGTCGCGGCCGATGTCGGCGACACGGCCGGTGACGGCAGCGGTATCTCGGACTACTTCTCGATCGACGAGAAGACCGGCAAGCTCCGTGCCAAGATCCCGGCCGACGCCGACCAGTACGGCGGCCAGTGCGACCCCGTCCGGGTCGAGGCCTGCCAGCAGGTCGTCGTGGGCAACAACAAGCTCTACGTGGCGACGGAACCGCACGACCCGGGCGGTGAGGACGGCGGTCTGGAGACCAACGAACTCGTCTCCTTCGACCTCGCCACCGGCAAATCGACCACGGACCGCGCCCTCGCAGGCAAGGACTCCTCGATCTTCCCGCTGCGCATGGACGGCGGCAACGTCATCGTCTACAAGGAACCGCCGTACGGCACGGGCCGGCAGATCGTGTCCATCGACGGTTCGACGTTCAAGCCGACGGTGCTGCTGGAGACGCCGAGCGACGAGAAGTCGACCAGGGCCCAGACCAACTTCAGCCCGGACTACTCGGAATTCCTCTACGGGAGCGGTCACTTCTTCATGTCCGAGACCCTGCTGAGCAAGACCGACAAGCCGACGGCCGACGACCCGAACTATCTCGCCATGGCCTACTCGGCGAGCTAGCGGGCCCTCATTGCGCGGAATTCGACAATCCGTGGGCTTCTCCCCGGTAAGGGGCGCGCGATGTCGAACAAGCGTGTAGCTTGCCGGGTCAGGATGCCGGGGGGCCCAGGCTCCAGTGTGAATGGGGGTTGGTCGATGGGCGTGCGGCTGATGGTGGTTGACGATCACCGACTACTGGCCGAGGCGCTCGCCTCTGCGCTGAAGCTGCGAGGGCACCGGGTGCTGGCGGCGGCCGCCCCCACGGCGGGCGTCGCCGAGCTGGTGGTGAGCCGGTCTCCCGAGGTGTGCCTGATGGGGACGGCGGCGCCCGCCGAGCCCGGTGTCTTCGACCCGATCGTCCGGATCAAGCGGGAGCGCCCGCAGGTGGCCGTCGTGGTGCTCGGTCCGGTACCGAGCCCGCGCGGCATCGCCGCCGCCTTCGCCGCCGGCGCCTCCGGGTACGTACGGCACGACGAGCGCATCGAGGGCGTGGAGCGCGCCATGATCAAGGCGCGGGCCGGTGAGGCGGCGGTGGCGCCGCAGTTACTGCAGGGCGCCTTCACCGAACTGCTCAACCCGGCGGCCCAGCCGGACGACGAGGGCCAGCGGCTGCTGCGGATGCTCACCCCGCGCGAGGTCGAGGTGCTGGTGCGGGTCGCCGAGGGCGAGGACACCCGGCTGATCGCCGCGGGAATGGGCATCGCGCCCAGCACGGCCAGGACCCACGTGCAGCGCGTGCTGATGAAACTCGGCGTCGGATCCAGACTCGAAGCGGCGGCCCTCGCCGCGCGCACGGGCCTGCTGGACCGGGCGATGGTGAACGGAACCGCACCGCAGGACGCCGACCCGCAGAGCTGACTTCCCACCTCCCCGTTTCGTCTCCCCCCGCCCCGTACGGTCCGCCGTGCGGGGCTCCGTCGTGCCGGGAAGCGCCCGGACGCTTCCGTGCGTACGTTCCCGTTGACGCCACTGTTTACTTGTGATTTGTTATGTGCGATTCTGTTTGGGTGTGGGTGTGGGTGGGAGAAAACCGATGAAGAAGACGGTGACGACGCTTGCCGACGGCCGTGAGCTGATCTACTACGACCGTCGTGACGACGTCGTACGCGACGCGGTCGACCGCAGGCCGCTCGGCCCGATCGCCACCACGTCCGAGATCCGCAGCGACTCGCTGCTCGGCGACGCGGTCGCCATCGCCTCGCACCGACAGGCGCGCACGTACCACCCGCCCGCCGACGAGTGCCCGCTGTGCCCCTCGCGGGACGGCAGACTCAGCGAGATCCCGGACGCCGACTACGACGTCGTCGTCTTCGAGAACCGCTTCCCCTCCCTCGCCGGGGACTCCGGGCGCTGCGAGGTCGTCTGCTTCACCTCCGACCACGACGCGTCGTTCGCCGCCCTCGACGAGGAGCAGGCCGCGCTCGTGCTGGAGGCGTGGACCGACCGCACGGCGGAGCTGGCCGAGCTGGACCAGGTCGAGCAGGTCTTCCCGTTCGAGAACCGGGGCGCCGAGATCGGCGTCACGCTCGGCCATCCGCACGGGCAGATCTACGCGTACCCCTTCGTCACCCCGCGCACGGCCCTCATGATGCGCTCGGCGCGCGAACACCGCGAGACGACCGGGCGCAACCTCTTCGACGACGTCGTCGCGCGGGAGAGGCGTGAGGGCGTCCGGGTGGTGCTGGAGGGCGAGCACTGGGTGGCGTTCGTGCCGTACGCGGCGCACTGGCCGTACGAGGTGCACCTCTACCCCAAGCAGCGCGTGCCGGACCTGCGGGCGCTCGACGAGCCGGCCCGCGCCGAGTTCCCCCGGATGTATCTGGAGCTGCTGAAGCGTTTCGACCGGATCTTCGGCGAGGGCGAGCCGGCGACCCCGTACATCTCCGCCTGGCACCAGGCCCCGTTCCACGCGGCAGGGCGCGCCGACTTCGCCCTGCACCTGGAGCTTTTCACCATCCGCCGTACTTCCGGCAAGCTGAAGTTCCTCGCGGGCTCCGAATCCGGCATGAGTGTCTTCATCAACGACGTGCCGCCGGAGGCCGCGGCCGGGCGACTGCGAGAGGTAGCGAGCGAGTGAAGAACAAGTACCTGGTCACGGGCGGTGCGGGATATGTCGGCAGCGTGGTCGCCGCCCATCTGCTGGAGGCGGGGCACACGGTGACCGTCCTCGACGACCTGTCCACGGGATTCCGCGTCGCGGTCCCCGAGGGTGCCGAGTTCGTCGAGGGCCGGGTCCAGGACGCCGCCAAGTGGCTGGACTCGTCGTACGACGCGGTGCTGCACTTCGCCGCCTCCTCGCAGGTCGGCGAGTCCGTCGCCAAGCCCGAGAAGTACTGGGACAACAACGTCGGCGGCTCGATGGCACTGCTCGCTGCGATGCGCACCGCGGGGGTGCGCACGCTGGTCTTCTCCTCCACCGCCGCGACGTACGGCGAACCCGCCTCCGCCCTGCTGACGGAGAGCGACCCGACGGCGCCCACCAGCCCGTACGGTGCGACGAAGCTCGCCGTCGACCACATGATCAGCGGCGAGTGCGCCGCCCACGGCCTGGCCGCCGTCTCGCTGCGGTACTTCAACGTCGCCGGCGCGTACGGCAATTGCGGCGAGCGCCATGACCCGGAGTCGCATCTGATCCCGCTGGTGCTGCAAGTCGCCCTCGGCACACGGGAGTCGATCTCCGTCTTCGGCGAGGACTACCCGACGCCCGACGGCACCTGCGTACGGGACTACATCCATGTCGCCGACCTCGCCGACGCCCATCTGCGGGCGCTGGACGCCGCGGTGGCGGGCGAGCATCTGATCTGCAACCTCGGCAACGGCACCGGATTCTCGGTCCGCGAGGTCATCGAGACCGTGCGCAAGGTCACCGGCCACCCCGTGCCCGAGGTGGTCACCGGGCGCAGGGGCGGGGACCCCGCCGTCCTCGTCGCGTCGGCCGAGACCGCGCGCGGCCGGCTCGGCTGGGTCCCGAGCCGTACGGATCTGGCGGGCATCGTCGCGGACGCGTGGGCGTTCGCGCGTGAGCGCGCACAAGAGCGTGAGCAGGCACAGGAGAAGGAGAACCAGGGTGAGTGAAGCCGCCGCCGAGACGTTCCAGGAGCTGTACGGCGCCGCACCCGACGGCGTCTGGGCAGCGCCGGGCCGGGTCAATCTGATCGGTGAGTACACCGACTTCAACGACGGCTTCGTGATGCCGCTCGCCCTGCCGCACACCGCTGTCGCCGCGGTCTCCCGGCGGGACGACGGGATCCTGCGGCTGCACTCGGCCGACATCCCCCAGGGCGTCGTCCAGCTCGACGTAGCCGAGCTCGCGCCGCACCCCGACGCGGGCTGGTTCGCGTACCCGGCCGGTGTCGTCTGGGCGCTGCGGGAGGCCGGGCATCCGGTCACCGGCGCGGACATCCATCTCGCGTCGACCGTCCCGACCGGTGCGGGCCTCTCGTCCTCGGCGGCCCTGGAGGTCGTCACGGCGCTCGCCCTGAACGACCTGTTCGGGCTCGGCCTGAGCGCGTCGCGGCTCGCCGTCCTCGCGCAGCGCGCCGAGAACGACTTCGTCGGTGTGCCCTGCGGGATCATGGACCAGATGGCGTCGGCCTGCTGCGAGGACGGCAACGCGCTGTACCTCGACACCCGTGATCTCTCCCAGCGCCAGGTCCCGTTCGACCTGGCGGCGCACGGGCTGCGGCTGCTCGTCGTCGACACGCGCGTCAAGCACGCGCTCGGCGACGGCGCGTACGCCGAGCGGCGCGCGGGGTGCGAGGCGGGCGCGCGGGCGCTCGGCGTACCTGCCCTGCGCGACGTGCCGTACGCGGAGCTGCCGGCGGCGCTGGAGCGGCTGGCGGGGGAGAGCGAGAACGTACGCCGCTACGTACGCCACGTGGTGAGCGACGACCACCGCGTGGAGCAGGTCATCGCGCTCCTCGACGCGGGCGACATACGCGCGGTCGGCCCGGTCCTGGTGGCGGGGCACGACTCGCTCCGCGACGATCTGCGGGTGTCCTGCCCGGAGCTGGACCTGGTGGTCGCGGCGTCGACGGCGGCGGGCGCGCTCGGTGCCCGGATGACCGGCGGCGGGTTCGGCGGCTCGGCGGTCGTGCTGGTCGAGGAGGCCGAGGCGGACGCGGTGGCCAAGTCCGTCACCGAGGCTTTCGCCGTGGCCGGTCACACCGCGCCGCGCGTCTTCACCGCCGTACCGTCGAAGGGGGCGCACCGGGTGCGCTGAGCCCCCTCGTCGTGGCCGGGCGCCGTCAGCTGAGGGTCTTGACCAGGATGAACTCGGTGACGCCCGGCGGGTAGTCGGCGACCTGCCCCGCGATCTCGTACCCCTGCTTGCGGTAGAACCCGGGCGCCTGGAAGTCCCAGGTCTCCAGCCGGGAGCGGGCGCAGCCCCGCTCCCGCGCGAGCCGTTCCGCCTCGGCGAGCACGCGGCTGCCGAGGCGGGCGCCGCGGTACCTGTCGTCCACCCACAGCAGGTCCACATGGAGCCAGCGGGCCCAGGTGCGGCCGGTCAGGCCGCCGGCCAGCGCACCGGTCGACTCCTCCAGCAGCCAGACGTGCAGCGGCACTTCGTCGCCGAGCGGGCTGTCGCGCAGGGTGCGCAGGACGGGGGAGCGTTCGGTGTTCGTGTCCCGCAGACGCTCGCCCAGTGCCGTGCGCCGGTCCTTGTCGACTCCTGTCTCCAAACGAAACATGGGTCCCACCATAAACACCCAGGCCAATCAGTTCTGCAATTTACCTTCCGCTTGGGGCGCCCGGCCGTACGCTGATGCACAGCACCGGTGGGGGCCGGTGCTGATCAGGGGTGGAGACAGTCGGGCAACGACGCCCGGGGTGGGGTAGCGGTCATCACGCGGCGGCGGCCGTGCCATTGACGTATCACCCGCACACCGGGCGCGGTCCCCGCGGCGTCCACTCCCCGCCTTCAGGGGGTGTCCATTGGTACGTATCCGGGTTCTGGTGGTGGATGACCACCGTATTTTCGCCGAGTCGCTCGCCGCTGCCCTGGCAGCCGAGCCCGATGTGGACGTGGCGGCGGCGGGCAGTGCTCCTGCCGCGCTGCGGTGTCTGGATCGGGCGGCGGGCGAGGGCCGCAAGTTCGATGTGATGCTCGTCGACGCCGATCTGGGCATGGTGGCGGGACCGGTTCAGGTGCCGGTCGCGCGCGCTGTGCCCGACAACGGCGATCTGTCGCTGGTCGACGGCATCTCGCTGGTGGCGGGGGTCCGTTCGGGCCAGCCGTCCGTCCGTAGCGTCGTGCTCGCCGAACGGGACGACCAGCGCCGCGCGGCGCTGGCGCTCCAGGCGGGCGCCTCGGGCTGGGTCGCGAAGGACTGCTCGCTGCAACGGCTGCTGGCGGTGATACGGGGCGTCCTGCGGGACGAGACGCATCTGCCGCCCGCGCTGCTCACCGGCGTCCTGCGGGAGCTGACGGCGGCGCGCAAGCACCGTACGGAGAGCGAGCAGCTCGTCGAGTCGCTGACACCGCGCGAGCGCGAGGTACTGCGCTGCATGGTGGCCGGGCTCGGCCGCAAGGCCGTCGCCGAGCGGCTCTTCCTCTCCCCGCACACGGTCCGTACGCATATGCAGAACGTGCTCGGCAAGCTCGGCGTGCACTCCACGCTGGCCGCCGTCGCGCTCGCGCGCAGGGCCGGGGTAGGTCCCGCCGACCTAGCCGGGGATGTTGTCGAACGGGGCGGTCAACTGGCGTAGCAGACCGGCCAGCTCGCCGCGCTGCGCGCGGGACAGCTCGGCGAGGAGCGCGCGCTCCTGAGCCAGCAGCCCGGCGAGCGACTGGTCCGCCCGGTCCTGCCCTTCGACGGTGAGCCGTACCAGCACACCACGCCGGTCGGTCGGGTCCGGCAACCGCTCGACCAGGCCTTTCTTGGCCAGCCTGTCGATGCGGTTGGTCATCGTGCCCGAGGTGACCAGGGTCTGCGTCAGCAGCTGCCCTGGCGAGAGCTGGTACGGCGCACCGGCGCGCCGCAGCGAGGTCAGTACGTCGAACTCCCACGGCTCCAGGTTGTGCTCGGCGAAGGCGAGCCTGCGGGCGCGGTCGAGATGGCGGGCGAGCCTGCTCACCCTGCTCAGCACCTCGAGCGGTTCCACGTCGAGGTCAGGGCGCTCGCGGCGCCACGCAGCAACCAGACGGTCGACCTCATCCTCCATGGCGATCAGTGTAGAGGGTCCCTCGACATGAAGTCTCTTGACGTCAAGATACATCTGATGCAGAGTGGGCCATATCCGCCTTCCCGCCAGCTCCGAAGGGGCCCCGCCATGCCCGCCACGCCGATCTGGGACCCGAACCAGTACCTGCGGCACGCAGGACACCGCACCCGGCCGTTCCTGGACCTGCTCGGCAGAATCCCCGACCTCCCGGCCGGGAACGGCGGCGCGGGCGGCGTCGGCGGTGAGCCGCCCAGGATCGCCGACATCGGCTGCGGCGCCGGGAACGTCACCGCGCTCCTCGCCGACCGCTGGCCCACCGCCCGCATCACCGGCCTCGACAACTCCCAGGCGATGCTCGACCGGGCGCGGGTGGGGTACGAGGGCCCCACCCCGGGCGGCGGCCTCCTGGAGTTCAAGGCCGCCGACGCCGCGCGGTGGACGCCCGACGAGCCGTACGACCTGATCGTCTCCAACGCCGCCCTGCAATGGGTACCGGGCCACAGCGCCTCCTTCCCCGCCTGGATCCAAGGCCTGCGGCCCGGCGGCGTCCTCGCCTTCCAGGTCCCCGGCAACTTCACAGGCCCCAGCCACCGGCTGCTCGCCGACCTGTGCGACAGCCCCCGCTGGCGCCGCGTCCTCGGCGACCGGCCGCTGCGCGACACCGACATGGTCGACCCCGCCGACTACCTGGCCACCCTGACGGACCTCGGCTGCACGGCAGACGTCTGGGAGACGACGTACCTGCAGCTGCTGACCGGCGACGACCCCGTCCTCGACTGGGTCAAGGGCACGGCGCTGCGCCCCGTGCTCACGGCGCTCGGCGACGACGCGGCGGCGACGGCGGAATTCACCGCCCAGTACCGCGACCTGCTCCGCACGGCCTACCCCAGGGGCCCGCACGGCACGGTCTTCCCCTTCCGCCGGATCTTCGCCGTCGCCACGCGTACGGCCGCCTGATGCTGGCCGCCGTCGACCATGTGCAGCTCGCGGCCCCGGCCGGCTCCGAGGAGGCCCTGCGCGGCTACTACGCGGGCGTCCTCGGCATGACGGAGATCCCCAAACCGCCGCAGCTCGCGGCCCGGGGCGGCTGCTGGTTCCAGGCCGGGCCCGTCCAGCTCCACCTGGGGATCGAGCGGGATTTCCGCCCGGCGAAGAAGGCCCACCCCGGGCTGCGCGTCACCGGCATCGAGGAGTACGCCAGGCGCCTGGAGCGGCTGGGGGCGCCGGTGTCCTGGGACGGGGACCTCCCGGGCCACCGGCGCTTCTACTCCTTCGACCCGGTCGGCAACCGGCTCGAATTCCTGGAGCCGATCCCGAGCTGAGAGGCGGCCGAGCAGGCCAGGGCCGCCGCCGGTCAGCGGGGCGAGCAGCCGAGGCACCAGCAGGCGGCCGCGCCCGGCCTCCGTCCCTTCTCGGCCGACGAGCGCGAACGCCGCTCGGACGAGAAGAGACACAGGACCGGACGGGCCGCCCGGGGAACAGCGTGTGCGGTGCGGGTCAGAACTTGCGGTGGCCTATCAGCCGTGGCTTCGACTCCAGATTGCCCAGGCCGTGCCACGCCAGATTCACCAGATGCGCCGCGACCTCCGACTTCTGGGGGCTGCGGGCGTCCACCCACCACTGGCCCGTCAGGGCCACCATGCCCACCAGCGCCTGCGCGTACAGCGGCGCCAGCTTCGGGTCGAAGCCCCGGGCCTTGAACTCCAGGCCCAGGATGTCCTCGACCTGCGTGGCGATGTCGCTGATCAGCGACGCGAACGTGCCCGTGGACTGCGCCACGGGCGAGTCGCGGACCAGGATGCGGAAGCCGTCCGTGTACGTCTCGATGTAGTCGAGCAGGGCGAACGCGGCCTGCTCCAGCAGCTCCCTGGGGTGACCTGCGGTCAGCGCCGAGGTCACCATGTCCATGAGCTGGCGCATCTCACGGTCCACGACCACCGCGTACAGGCCCTCCTTGCCGCCGAAGTGCTCGTACACCACCGGCTTGGAGACACCCGCCTTCGCCGCGATCTCCTCGACCGACGTGGACTCGAAGCCCTTCTCGGCGAAGGCCGTACGACCGATGTCCAGCAGTTGCTCGCGGCGCTCGGCCCCCGTCATACGGACACGGCGAACGCGCCTTCCCCCGGAGGGACGGCTCCTGTCGGCACCACTCGTGCCGCCCGTGCCGCTCGTGCTGTTCGTGTCAGGGTCGATCGCCACGGTGCCCATCATGTCGCGTTGGAGGGTGCGCCAGTGCGCTTTGCGTTCAGCCGCGAGGCGCTCGGCCACCGCACATCATGGGCCCAGCCGAACTTCTCGAACCAGCGAATAAGCCGCGCGCTGGAGTCGATCTGGCCCTTCAGTACGCCGTGCCGGGCGCTGGTCGGGTCCGCGTGGTGCAGGTTGTGCCAGGACTCGCCACAAGAGAGGACCGCGAGCCACCACACATTGCCTGAGCGGTCGCGCGACTTGAACGGACGTTTACCCACGGCGTGACAGATCGAATTGATCGACCACGTCACGTGATGGAGCAACGCCACCCGCACCAGTGAACCCCAGAAGAACGCCGAGAACGCGCCCCACCAGGACATCGTCACCAAACCGCCGACCAGCGGCGGGATCGCCAGCGAGACGACCGTCCACAGCGCGAACTGCCGCGACACCCGCCGAATGGCGGAATCGGCGATCAGATCCGGCGCGTACTTCTGCTGCGGCGTCTGCTCCTCGTCGAAGAGCCACGCGATGTGCGCCCACCACAGCCCCTTCAGCAGGGCCGGCAGCGTGTCGCCGAACCGCCAGGGGGAGTGGGGGTCGCCCTCGGCGTCGGAGAACTTGTGATGCCTGCGGTGGTCCGCCACCCAGCGGACCAGCGGGCCCTCCACGGCCATGGAACCCGCCACGGCCAGGGCGATCCGGAGCGGACGGTTCGCCTTGAAGGAGCCATGGGTGAAATAGCGGTGGAAACCGATCGTGATGCCATGGCAGCCGATGAAGTACATCGCCACCATGAGGCCCAGGTCGAGCCAGCTCACACCGCCCCAGCCCCAGGCCAGCGGCACCGCCGCGACCAGGGCCACGAACGGCACGACGATGAAGAGGAGCAGAGCGATCTGCTCGACGGAACGTTTGTTGTCTCCGCCGAGCGTGGCGGAAGGGAGCGGAGCGCCGGTGGACGGCGGCGGATTCTGGGGAGAATCCTCGATCACGTCAGGGCTTGTTGTCATGGGGATCCCCTGGGGTGAGGAATACGGCAGATGCCCGGATACGGGTGCGTAACCTACGGCATCGTAAGTATGGCAGCGCAGTCCGCCGCGACAAGAGGCCTGTGGATAACGTCAGCCGAAGGGCACCTATCCTGGTGACGTCGGACAGCGCGGTCCGTACTCCAGTACCCCTTGAGACGTGCTCGAACACTGCAAGGAGCCGCACCTGTGAGCAGTGCCGACCAGACCACAACCGCCGGCGCGGAGCTGCGCTCCGACATCCGCCGGCTCGGCGACCTGTTGGGCGAGACCCTCGTAAGGCAAGAAGGCCCGGAACTCCTCGACCTCGTGGAGCGCGTCCGCGCGCTCACCCGCGAGGACGGGGAAGCAGCAGCCGAACTGCTCGGGGACACCGACCTGGAGACGGCGGCCAAGCTCGTCCGCGCCTTCTCCACCTACTTCCACCTCGCGAACGTGACCGAGCAGGTCCACCGGGGCCGCGAGATGCGGGAACGGCGCGCCGCGGAGGGCGGGCTGCTGGCCCGCACCGCCGACCGGCTCAAGGACGCCGACCCCGAGCACCTGCGCCAGACCGTGAAGAACCTCAACGTACGGCCCGTCTTCACGGCCCACCCCACCGAAGCGGCCCGCCGCTCCGTGCTCAACAAGCTCCGCCGCATCGGTGAACTCCTCGAAACGCCCGTGATCGCCGCCGACCGGCGCCGGCACGACCTGCGGCTCGCCGAGTCCATCGACCTGATCTGGCAGACCGACGAGCTGCGCGTCGTACGGCCCGAGCCCGCCGACGAGGCGCGCAACGCGATCTACTACCTCGACGAACTCCACATCGGCGCCGTCGGCGACGTGCTGGAGGACCTCACCGCCGAACTCGAACGCGTCGGCGTCGAACTGCCCCCGGGCACCCGCCCGCTGACCTTCGGCACCTGGATCGGCGGCGACCGTGACGGCAACCCGAACGTCACCCCCGAGGTCACCCGCGAAGTCCTGATCCTCCAGCACGAACACGGCATCACCGACGCACTCGAACTCATCGACTACCTGCGCGGACTGCTGTCCAACTCCATCCGCTACACCGGCGCGACCGACGAACTGCTCGACTCGCTCCAGAACGACCTCGTCCGGCTGCCCGACATCAGCCCCCGCTACAAGCGCCTCAACGCCGAGGAGCCCTACCGCCTCAAGGCGACCTGCATCCGGCAGAAGCTCCTCAACACCCGCGAGCGCCTCGCCAAG
Organism: Streptomyces sp. NBC_00370; assembly: GCF_036084755.1. Lineage (NCBI taxonomy): Bacteria > Bacillati > Actinomycetota > Actinomycetes > Kitasatosporales > Streptomycetaceae > Streptomyces > Streptomyces sp. NBC_00370. Next base: position 3,453,527 of record NZ_CP107968.1, on the reverse strand, counting down.
GGCACCCCGCACAAGCCCGGCTGCGACTACCTCGGCACCGCGGAGCTGCTGGAAGACCTCACCCTCATCCAGACGTCGCTGCGCGCCCACCGCGGCGGGCTCTTCGCCGACGGCCGGATGGACCGCACCATCCGCACGCTGGCCGCCTTCGGCCTGCAGCTCGCCACCATGGACGTACGGGAACACGCCGACGCCCACCACCACGCGCTCGGGCAGCTCTTCGACCGGCTCGGCGAGGAGTCCTGGCGCTACGCCGATATGCCGCGCGACTACCGGCAGAAGCTCCTCGCCAAGGAACTCCGCTCGCGCCGCCCGCTCGCCCCCACCCCCGCGCCCCTCGACGCGGCGGGCGAGAAGACCCTCGGCGTGTTCCACACCGTGCGCGAGGCGTTCGAGCGGTTCGGACCCGAAGTCATCGAGTCCTACATCATCTCGATGTGCCAGGGCGCCGACGACGTGTTCGCCGCCGCCGTCCTCGCCCGCGAGGCAGGCCTGCTCGACCTGCACGGCGGCTGGGCCAAGATCGGCATCGTGCCGCTCCTGGAGACCACCGACGAGCTGCGCGCCGCCGACGTCATCCTCGACGAGATGCTCGGCGACCCGTCGTACCGCAAGCTCGTCTCCCTCCGCGGCGACATGCAGGAAGTGATGCTCGGGTACTCCGACTCGTCGAAGTTCGGCGGCATCACCACCTCCCAGTGGGAGATCCACCGCGCCCAGCGCCGGCTGCGCGACGTCGCGCACCGGCACGGCGTACGGCTGCGGCTCTTCCACGGCCGCGGCGGCACCGTCGGCCGCGGCGGCGGCCCCTCGCACGACGCGATCCTCGCGCAGCCCTGGGGCACGCTGGAGGGCGAGATCAAGGTGACCGAGCAGGGCGAGGTCATCTCCGACAAGTACCTCATCCCCGCCCTCGCCAGGGAGAACCTGGAGCTGACCGTCGCTGCCACGCTCCAGGCGTCCGCGCTGCACACGGCGCCCCGCCAGTCCGACGAGGCGCTGGCCCGCTGGGACGCGGCCATGGACACCGTCTCCGACGCGGCGCACGCCGCGTACCGGGCGCTCGTCGAGGACCCCGACCTGCCGGCGTACTTCTTCGCCTCCACCCCCGTCGACCAGCTCGCCGACCTGCACCTCGGCTCCCGCCCCTCCAGGCGGCCCGACTCCGGCGCGGGACTCGACGGGCTGCGGGCCATCCCGTGGGTCTTCGGCTGGACCCAGTCACGGCAGATCGTGCCCGGCTGGTTCGGCGTCGGCGCGGGACTCAAGGCGCTGCGGGAGTCCGGACTCGACACCGTCCTCGACGAGATGTACGAGCAGTGGCACTTCTTCCGCAACTTCCTCTCCAACGTGGAGATGACGCTCGCCAAGACCGACCTGCGGATCGCCAGGCACTACGTCGACACGCTCGTCCCCGACGAGCTGAAGCACGTCTTCGGCGACATCGAGGCCGAGCACGAGCGGACCGTGCAGGAAGTCCTGCGGATCACCGGCGGGGCCAAGCTCCTCGACTCCAACCCGGTGCTCCAGCAGACGTTCGCGATCCGCGACGCCTACCTCGACCCGATCTCCTACCTCCAGGTGTCGCTGCTGGCCCGCCAGCGCGCCGCCGCGGCGCGGGAGGAAGCACCCGACCCGACCCTGGGCCGGGCGCTGCTGCTGACCGTCAACGGCGTCGCCGCCGGACTGCGCAACACCGGCTGACGCGCATCACCGCCTGACACGCGGACGGCGGCCACATCCGGGACGATGTGGCCGCCGTTTCGCATGTCGCACGTCGCACGTCGCATGTCGCCGGTCGCGTATCGCCGTTCGTGTGCCGCCGTTTCCGTATCCGTGTCCGGCACCCGCGTCACAGCGCCAGGAACGTACCGATCAGCAGCGCCGCCCCCGCGCCCGCCACCGTCCACGCCGTACGCGTCAGCCGCATCCCGCCGCCGATCACCAGCGACGCCAGCAGCAGCGCACCGCCCAGCGGCGCCCACGCGTACAGCACCCCGGCGAGACCGCCGCGCACCAGCTCACGCGTGTCCGGCTTCACGACGACGGGGAACTCCTCGCCCTTCTTGACCGCGACCGACTTCTCGATCGTCATCCCGGCCCGCGGCCCGCCCGCGCCGTTCGGGTCGTACGGCCCCGTACAGGTGTCGTCCTCGCAGCTCACCACCGTCAGCCTGCCGTGCTCACGGCCCTTCGCGAGCATCACATGCTGCGCGGAACCCCACGAGCCCCAGACACCGCCCACCAGCAGCAGCAGCGCGACAACAGCCATCGCGGCCATACGACCGAACGACAGGGCGGGGTGGGACGGGCTCGGCATGGCGCGATCTTTGGCCATGGATGAGCGCCCGGTCAAACCACGGGCGGGCTATGCGGGAGCTTGTCAGGAGTTGTACGCCGTCTGCGCCCGGTCGAGCCCGTCCGTCACCAGCGCCTCCACGGCGTCCGCCGCGCGGTCCACCAGAAAAGCCAGCTCCTTGCGCTCCACCGAGGAGAAGTCCTTCAGCACGAAATCAGCCACCTGCATCCGGCCCGGCGGCCGGCCGATCCCGAACCGCACCCGGTGGTAGTCGGGCCCCATCGACTTCGTCATCGACTTCAGACCGTTGTGCCCGTTGTCGCCGCCGCCCAGCTTCAGCCGCAGCGCACCGAAGTCGATGTCCAACTCGTCGTGGATCGCGACGACATGGTCGTTCTCGATCTTGTAGAAGTCCCGCAGCCCGGACACCGGACCGCCCGACAGGTTCATGAACGACATCGGCTTCGCCAGCACCACCCGGCGGCTCGACGGACCCGGCGGACCGACCCGCCCCTCGATCACCTGCGCCTGCGCCTTCGGCGCCCGCCGGTACGAACCACCGATCCGCTCCGCCAGCAGATCCGCGACCATGAACCCCACGTTGTGCCGGTTCGCCGCGTACTCGGGCCCCGGGTTACCCAGACCCACAATCAGCCAAGGGGCGTTGGCATCCGTCGTCATGCGCGCTCGAAACTCCTCGGATCACAGGGGGTGCAGAACGAAAAAACGGGGTGACGGGCGACAGCCCGCCACCCCGCAGGGCACAGCGTAGAACCGTGCCGCGGCCCGGATCAGGCCTCGGCGCCGGCTTCCTCGGTCTCGGCGGCGTCGTCCGCCGGCTCCTCCGCCTGCGCGGCCAGGATCTGGATGACCACCGCGTCCTCCGGCGTCACCAGCGTCGTACCCGAAGGCAGCGGAACGTCCTTCGCGTGGATCGAGGCACCGGCCTCAAGACCCTCGATGGACACCGTCACCGACGTCGGGATGTTGGTCGCCTCGGCCTCGACGGTCAGCGTGTTGAGGACGTTCTCCAGCAGGTTCGCACCCGGGGCCAGCTCACCCTCCGTGTGCACGGCCACCTCGACGGTGACCTTCTCGCCGCGCTTCACCGCGAGCAGGTCGACGTGCTCGATGAAGCCCTTGATCGGGTTACGCACGACAGCCTTGGGGATGACCAGCTCGTTGCGGCCGTCGATGTCCAGGCTGATCAGCGCGTTCGCCGTCTTCAGCGCCATCATCAGGTCGTGGCCCGGCAGCGTGACGTGGACGGTGTCGGCGCCGTGGCCGTAGATCACGGCCGGCACCTTGTTCGCACGGCGGGTACGGCGGGCGGCGCCCTTGCCGAACTCGGTACGGACCTCGGCGCTGAGCTTCAGTTCAGCCATGGCTGCACTCCTCGTAGATCAAAACAGGTGACAGAGAAAGACCGTCACCCGGCCACGACAGCCTGCTACGAAGAGCGCGTCGATAACGGACCGCCGCACATGAGTGCGGCCTCCCTCGCCGAGCAACTCCGTGAGTCTACCCGGCCGGGAGGCCGCCCAGAAATCGATCTTCGCTACGCCTGCTCCTCGAAGAGGCTGGTCACCGAGCCGTCCTCGAACACCTCACGCACCGCACGGCCGATCGTCGGCGCGATCGACAGCACCGTGATCTTGTCCAGATCCAGATTCCCCGGATCCGGCAGGGTGTTGGTGAAGACGAACTCACTCACCTTCGAGTTCTTCAGCCGGTCGGCGGCAGGACCCGACAGCACACCGTGCGTCGCCGTCACGATCACGTCCTCCGCGCCGTGCGCGAACAGCGCGTCGGCGGCGGCACAGATCGTCCCACCCGTGTCGATCATGTCGTCCACCAGGACACACACCCGGCCCTCGACATTGCCGACCACCTCATGGACCGTCACCTGGTTCGCGACGTCCTTGTCACGCCGCTTGTGCACGATCGCCAGCGGCGCGCCCAGCCGGTCGCACCAGCGGTCCGCGACCCTGACCCGGCCCGCGTCCGGCGAGACCACCGTCAGCTTGGCCCGGTCCACCTTGCCCGCCACGTAGTCCGCCAGCACCGGCAGCGCGAACAGATGATCCACGGGACCGTCGAAGAAGCCCTGGATCTGATCCGTATGCAGATCGACCGTGAGGATCCGGTCCGCACCCGCCGTCTTCATCAGATCCGCCACCAGCCGGGCCGAAATCGGCTCCCTGCCACGGTGCTTCTTGTCCTGACGGGCGTACCCGTAGAACGGGACGATCACCGTGATGCTCCTGGCCGACGCCCGCTTCAACGCGTCGATCATGATCAACTGCTCCATGACCCACTTGTTGATCGGAGCGGTATGGCTCTGGATCAGAAAACAATCCGCGCCACGCGCCGACTCCTGATACCGCACATAGATCTCACCGTTGGCGAAATCGAACGCCTTCGTCGGCACAATCCCGACACCCAGTCTTTGGGCGACCTCCTCCGCCAGCTCGGGGTGGGCGCGGCCGGAGAAGAACATCAACTTCTTCTCGCCGGTCGTCTTGATCCCGGTCACAGCACAGTCTCCTCAGACGTGTTGAATGCCGCTCCACCCGCACACACCTGCGCGGTTGCGTGCGAGCCGGCTGAATCGTGCAGATATCACGGTACGCCGAGAACGACGCACCTGTTTCCGGTCAGCTCTCCTCGTCGGCGCCTCCGAGCGCCACCTCGGCGGCCTGCGCGGCGGCACTTCCCGGCCGCTTCCTGGCCACCCAACCCTCGATATTCCGCTGCTGGCCCCGGGCCACGGCCAACGCGCCGTGCGGCACGTCCTTCGTGATGACCGAGCCGGCGGCGGTGTAGACACCGTCCCCGACCGTGACAGGCGCCACAAACATATTGTCCGAACCCGTACGGCAATGAGAACCGATGGTCGTGTGGTGCTTGTTCACGCCGTCGTAGTTCACGAAAACGCTCGCGGCGCCGATGTTCGTCCCCTCGCCGATCGTCGCGTCCCCCACGTACGACAGATGCGGCACCTTCGTCCCCTCGCCGATCGTCGCGTTCTTCATCTCCACATACGTGCCTGCCTTCGACCGCACCCCCAGCCGCGTCCCCGGCCGCAGATACGCGAACGGCCCCACCGACGCCTCGGCGCCGACCTCCGCACCGTCCGCGACCGTGTTGTCCACCCGGGCACCCGCCCCCACCGACGTGTCCTTCAACCGCGAGTTCGGCCCCACCTCGCACCCCTCCGCCAGATGCGTCGACCCCAGCAGCTGCGTCCCCGGATGCACCACCGTGTCCTGCTCGAACGTCACCGACACATCCACCAGCACCGACGCCGGATCCACCACCGTCACACCCGCCAGCATCGCCCGCTCCAACAACCGCGCGTTCAGCAGGCGGCGCGCCTCAGCCAGCTGCACACGGTTGTTGATCCCGACGATCTCCCGATGATCCGCAGCCACCGAAGCACCCACCCGGTGCCCCGACTCCCGCAGGATCGCCAGGACATCCGTCAGATACTCCTCACCCTGACTGTTGTCCGTCCGCACCTTCCCCAGCGCGTCCGCCAGCAACTGCCCGTCGAACGCGAACACCCCCGAATTGATCTCCCGCACCGCGCGCTGCGCCTCGTCCGCGTCCTTGTGCTCGACGATGCCGGTCACCGCGCCACTCACCGCGTCCCGGACGATCCGCCCGTACCCCGTCGCGTCCGGCACCTCGGCGGACAGGACCGTCGCCGCGTTCCCGTCGGCGTCGTGCACGCCCACGAGCGCGGCGAGCGTCTCGCCGGACAGCAGCGGGGTGTCGCCGCAGACGACGACGACGGTGCCACCGGGCGTACCTCCCAGCTCCCGCAGCGCGGTACGGACGGCATGCCCGGTGCCGTTCTGCTCGGCCTGGAACGCGGTACGCACCCCGTCGTAACGATCGGCGAGATGCCCCTCGACCTCGTCACGGGCATGGCCGACGACCACGACAAGCTGCTCGGGATCGAGCTCACGGGCGGCGGAAACGACATGTCCGACGAGCGAGCGCCCGCAGATCTCATGCAGAACCTTGGGAGTCCGCGACTTCATACGGGTACCGGCACCCGCTGCGAGGACGACGACGGCTGCCGGGCGGTTGGCGCTCACGGATGGGCCCTTCGGCTTACGGGTGATGGACAACCGAAGAATACCGGGGTGTTTCGGACCGGGAACGAGGCCGGGCCCCGACCGGAGAGGTCGGGGCCCGCATCAAGCTGCTCCCGGGGAAGGAATCGAACCCTCATTCAATGGACCAAAACCATTTGTCCTGCCTTTAGACGACCCGGGATGGTGTGTCGCCTATGCCCGTTTCGCCGGTTTCCGCGAAAGTGCAGCTCCTACTATGCCGTACCACCAGCCCTCCACGCGACGATACAAGTCAGCGCTCCTCAGCACCCTGACGCTGAGGCAGCCGTTGTAGCCCTCGCCCATGTTCTTGCGATTGGTCTTCGGGTTGTGCCTCTTGATCGTGGTCTTGCCGAACCGGGTCACGTCGATGCCCACCACCTCGGCCCAGAACCGCTCGGAGGTCGGAACATCGGCCGTCTCGTGGATGTGGACATGGAATCGCAGGGAGTCTCTGGGCACCTCCAACAGGTCGAGCCAGCCGAGAAAGATCTCGATCATGTGGCGGTCGCTGTTGATGAAGGTGATGCGCTCCTGGCGGCGATGGGGTTTGGACTTGGCTCCCTCGGCCCAGTACAGCCCCACCCCGATCAAGAACAGCTCGCGGTCCGACAGCGCCCCCACCTCCTCGGCCGCCAGCCGCTTCGTCTCCTGGCGCTCCTCCTCCCGTCGTTCCAGCGTCCGCTCCCACCCCCGCCTGGCAATCGCCGACGCTTCCTCCCTCGTGCGCTTCGGCGGTTTCGGGAGGTCGCGTACCCAGCGGGAGATGGAGCCTTTCGAGCAGCCCAGCTCCAGCTGTATCTGGTCGTAGGTCAGGCCCTGGAGGCGTAGCTCCCGTGCCTGGGCGCGGAGGTCGTCCTTGGCCCGGGGGCGTCTGGTCCACTCCGGTGGGGGTTCGCCTTCGAGGAGGCGGTTGAGGATGTCGTTGTTGTCGACGAACAGCGTGTCGCGGATTTGCCGGCGGCTGAGGCCTTGTCGGCGCAGGGCGACGGCTCGGGCGCGCAGGCCTTCGAAGTCGGCGTATTTGCTGGTGATTTCCGTCATGTCGGGGATCATCGGCCGGAATGGGGGCGTCCAGCTCGAATGTGCGGTCGATTCGCCTGTTTGAGTGGACTCTGCAGCAATCTTTTGCGTCCCGGAGTGCGTTACGTGCTGTCACGGTCGCCGGAAAATGACTCGCGTGCGCCCTTAGTCTGGGAGACATGACCACAACGGGGGCACATCAGGACGCCGGGGGCCCGACCGCCCGTGGCTACTGGTGGTGGGAGAGGCGGCGCGGCGTCGCGCTCGATGTGGGGCTGGCCGTGGTGTCGGCTCTGGAGTGCGCGCTGGAGGGTGTGCGGTTCGCGGGGAGTACGGCGTTGCCCGCGCCGGTGGGGGTGATCTTCGGGCTGTTGGCGGGGGCGACGCTGTTGTTGCGGCGGCCGTGGCCGTTCGCGGTGGTGCTGGTGTCGATCGCTGTCACGCCGGCCGAGATGGGCTTCCTGATGGGGATCGTGGGGCTCTACACGCTCGCCGCTTCGGAGATGCCGCGCCGGATCACGGGTGCGCTGGCGGGGATGTCGCTGGTGGCGACGTTCATCGTGACGTTCGTGCGGACGCGGCAGAACGTGTCGACGGCGAGCTTCGATTCGTACGAGTGGTACGTGCCGACGGTGGCGGTGCTGATGTCGGTGGGGCTGACGGCTCCGCCGGTGTTGTTCGGGCTGTATGTGGGGGCGCGGCGGCGGCTGATGGAGAGCTTGCGGGAGCGTGCGGACAGTCTGGAGCAGGAGTTGTCGCTGCTGGCCGACCGGGCCGAGCAGCGGGCGGAGTGGGCGCGTACGGAGGAGCGGACGCGGATCGCCCGGGAGATGCATGACGTGGTGGCGCACCGGGTGAGTCTGATGGTGGTGCACGCGGCGGCGTTGCAGGCGGTGGCGTTGAAGGATCCGCCGAAGGCGGTGAAGAACGCGGCGCTGGTGGGGGACATGGGCCGGCAGGCGCTGACGGAGCTGCGGGAGATGCTGGGGGTTCTGCGTACGGGGGAGCAGGTGGCCGCGCGTAAGGCGGCGGACGCTTCGGCGCCTGTGCAGGTGGTGGTGCCGCTGGCGGCGGTGGGGATGGCGGCTGCGGCTGCGGCGGCTGCCGCGGCGGAGGACGGTCCTGGGATGGCGGACATCGAGGCGCTGGTGGGGCAGTCGCGGGACGCGGGGATGGTGGTGGAGCTGTCGGTGCAGGGGGATTCGCGGGAGTACGCGCCGGTGGTGGAGCAGACGGCGTACCGGGTGGTGCAGGAGGCGTTGACGAATGTGCACAAGCACGCGGCGGGCTCGAAGGTGATGGTGCGGTTGGCGCACCGGGGTGAGGAGGTCGCGATGCAGGTGGAGAACGGGCCTTCGGACGCGGGTGTGGCGGACGCGGGGCTGCCGAGCGGCGGTAACGGTCTGGTGGGGATGCGGGAGCGGGTCATGGCGCTGGGCGGGGTGTTCGTGTCGGGGGAGACGGACGCGGGCGGGTTCCGGGTGTCGGCGGTGCTGCCGCACCGGCTGTCGGCGTAGCCGGTCGGCGGCGGTCTCTCGGGGCTGGGGCCTTCGGAGCGTCCCTTCGCGCGGGGCGGTAGGACGGCCCGTACGCCGGCCTGCGGCAGTCTGCCCGGCGGCAGTCTGCCCGGCGTCGGTCTGCCCGATATGGGTCTGCCCGGCGTCGGTCTGTGCGCGGCCGTCGTGTCGTACGCCCGTACCGCTCAGGCCGACGTCAGCCGTGCCGGTTCCCTGCCGGTGAGCAGCGTCGCCAGTGCCAGGTCGATGTCCGCGCCGAGGTACCAGTCGCCGGTGTGGTCGATGGCGTAGACGCGGCCGACGGCGTCGATGGCGAGTACGGCCTGGCCTTCGCCTTCTTCGCCGAGCGGGGTGATCTCGGTGTCCAGCGACCGGCCCAGGTCGGACAGGGTCCGGGCGAGGTGGATCCCGGCGAGCGGGTCGATGCGGACGGTGGCGGGTGCTATCTGCCGGCCGGGCCCCGCGGGCGTGATGACCAGACCGCCGAATTCGGCCCAGGCCTCGACGGCGGCGGGGAAGACGGTGTGCAGGTGGCCCGCGGGCGTGACGTGTGCGCGCAGGGTGTCGGCCCATTCCTCGGCCTGCCTTATGTCCCACCGTCCTGGCTGCCAGCCGGCTTCGCGCAGGGCGGCGTCGACGGGCGCGGGGAAGCGCGTGGAGGTGGGGGCGGACGTGGGGTCGGGCATGTTCAGCCGTTCTGGGTGGGGTCGACGGGCCGTACGCCGAAGTGGTCGAGCAGGGCGATGCAGGACCGGCAGGGCGGCGCGTAGCTGCCGTGCAGCGGGTCGCCGTCCTCGCGGATGCGGCGGGCCGTGAGTTTGGCGTGTTTGAGCGAGCGGCGGGCGTCGCCGTGGGTGAGGGGTTTCTTGCGGGCGCGTTTGGAGCGCCCTTCGTCGGTGGCGGTGAGATGTCTGGAGAGCAGGATCGCTTCGGGGCAGCGCCCGGTGAATCGTTCCCGCTGTCCGCTGGTGAGGGTGTCGAGGAAGTCCTGTACGAGGACGTGCAGTACGGGTGGCTGATCGGCCTTGCCCGCGGTGCAGGTGAGGGTCTCGCCGCGGACGGAGAGGGCGGCCGCCACCGCGGGCAGGATGCCGTCGCGGCGCCGGTGGAGCTGTGGCGGAAGGTGTGGGTCGACGCTGCTCCAGCTGAGGCGTGGGTCGCCCTGTGCGTCTGTTGGTGCGGTGTGCATCGTGCTTGTCCCTCCCGTGCCAGCTGCGGGTAGCCGCTGGTGTCACGCCCCCGTGTCGCGGGGACAGCCTGCCAAATTTGACGCCGGATCGGGTAGCGGAGTCGCGGATCAGGGCGTGGCGTCGGCGCTGGGTCACCCCGAAGTAACCGCTTGTCACCGGGAAGGAGCCTCTCTGTGGCGTGTTGCGCCACCGCATAGGCTGTGCGTAACCAGCCAGCAGCAGCAGGGGGCAACCGCCATGACGACAGGTCGGCTCGGGCAGCAAGCCGCGCCACCGAACGCCGGTTATGCCGGGCAGGTCGTGCAGTTCCCGGATCCGGTCCGGGCTTCCCGTCACCCGCACGGGGTACGGGTCGACGACCGCGGCTTTCCGGATTTCGTGCCTTACGCGCGTGCCGCCGCCGAGATCGCCGAGCCTCCCGAGGGGTTCGGCGTGGACGAGTTGCGGCTCACGGACTACGTGTCGGCGAACGCGGCGCTGGCCGCCGCGGGGCACGAGTTGTGGGACACGATTCCGCCGGTGGCCACCCCGCACGGCTGGACCTGGCACCATGTGCCGGCTTCCCGGCGGCTGGTGCTGGTCCCGGTCGAGGTGAAGGCGCTGTTGCGGCACCACGGCGGTCTCGCGACGACGCGGGTGGACCACGGCAAGCGCGGTACGCGCCCGTTGCAGGAGACCAGGCCGGTGCACTTCGGGCTGCCGAAGGGCGAGGTGTCGGTCACGGAGCGGCAGTTGCTGGGGGTCGAGGAGGATCTCGGCTACCGGCTGCCGGGTGCGTACCGCTCGTTCCTGAAGGCGGCGGGCGGCTGCGCGCCGGTGGGCGCCGCCCTGGACCCGGAGTTGGGGCTGCTGGTGGACCAGCCGTTCTTCACGGTGCGGGACCAGGCCGCGGTCAACGACCTGGTGTACGTGAACAAGTGTCTGCGCGACCACCTGACCAAGGACCATCTGGGCGTCGGTTTCGTCCAGGGCGGCATCCTGGCGGTCAAGGTACGGGGCGAGCGGATCGGTTCGGTGTGGTTCTGCGCGTACGACGACGCCCGTGACCAGGACGGCTGGAGCGTGCAGGAGCGCGTGGAACGGCTGTTGCTGCCGTGCGGTGACGACTTCGACGTCTTTCTGCAGCGACTGGCGGGCAATCCGCCGGAGTTGGAGACCGTGGCGAACCTGATGGTGGACGGCGGCTTCGCGCAGGCCGTCCCGGTGGAGGGATGAGCGCGATGGTGACCTTCGCGCAGGCGCAGGAGCGCGCGGAAGAGTGGGTCAACGGTGAGGTCCCCGGCTATCAGCACCGCGAGGTGCGGGTCCGGGAGTTCGACCTGGGGTTCGTCGTGTGGGCGGAGGACCGCGAGGGCGGTCCGGTCTCCGACGGCGGCCGGCAGCGGCTGGTGATCGCAAGGGACAGCGGTGAGGCGACGCTGTGGCCCGCGCTGCCGGTGGGTGAGGTGATCCGCCGGTACGAGGAGGAGTACGGGACGCGGCCCGAGCCTGCCGCGCCGGCGCCGCCGCAGCGGATCGACCTGAATCAGACGTCGTTCCTGTTGACGCCGCCGGAGTGGCTCCAGGACGCGGCGGACAAGCTGGGCATTCCGGATCACCGTCCGGAGAGGGCCGGTTCGCCGGAACCGGCGGCTGCTTCGGGTGCGGCTGGATCGGGTGCTGCTGGATCGGGTGCGGGCGCTTCGGGCGCTGCGGCGTCGGACGGGCCCGGCAGCTCCGGCGGTGCACCGCCGATCGGTGCGACGCCGTGGGCCGGTACGGACACGAACGCCGCGTCGGAGGAGGGTTCCGTACCGCTGCCCGCGACGGTGTTCGCGCCGCCGCTGTCCGGGTCGGACGAGGACGACGAGCCGCGGCCGGCCACGGGCGCCGATGCGCCGACGGCGCTGATGTCGGGCGGCAGCCAACTGCCGCGTACGGCGGTGGCTTCGTCGTTCGACCCGCAGTCGCTGCCGGGCGCGGAGCCGAATCCGCCGGGGGTGAATCCCGCCGGGGCGAATCCCGCGGGGCCAGGGCCTGTCGGTCCCGGACCCGCCGGGCCCGGTGCGCCGCGACCGCCTGCGGCGCCGGGGCGTCCGGTGGGCAGCAACGCGAGTGACATAGCGGACGCGGCGACGAGCAAGGCGACCGCGCCGCCGCGCGGCAGCCGCAGGTCGGCTTCGAGTCCTTCGACCCCGCCGCCGCCCGGAGCGCCGGGCACGCCGGGGGCACGGCCGCCGGGCCCGCCGCCGTCACCCGGTGCGCCGGGGGCGGCCGGTGGGTACGCCCCGACGCAACTCGTGTCGCAGCAAGGCCCGGAAGGACCGCGGCCTCCCGGACCGCCTGGTCCGCCCGGAGCACCGGGGACGCCCGGAGCGCCCGGGACGCCGCCGGGCGGGGTGCATCACGCGGCGACGATGTTCGCGGACCCGGGGCAGGGCGGTCAGCCGCCGAGGCCGCCGGGCCCGCCCGGTGCTCCTGGCGCCCCTGGTACTCCGGGCGCGCAGCCGGGTCCTCCGCAGCCTCCCGGGCCCCCCGGTGCGCCGGGTGCGCCGGGTGCGCCGCCCGGTGGGGTGCATCACGCGGCGACGATGCTCGCCGGTCCGAATCCGTCGGGTCCGCAGGCCCCGCCCGGCATTCCGGGTCCGCCGGGACCTCCCGGGCCGCCGCCCTCGTACGGCTACCCGCCGCAGCCCACCGGGCTGCCGACGGTCGGCCCCGGTTACCAGGCCGTGCTGCGCTACCGCGCCCCCGACGGGTCCGAGGCGCAGCTGATCCGTCGTTCCGCGCCGGGCACCCCGCATCCCGAGTGGCAGATCCTGCATGAGCTGCGGGCCATGAACGTGCCGCCGCAGCAGGTGCTCGAACTGCACACGGAGCTGGAGTCGTGCGAGCTGCCGGGTGGTTACTGCGCGCGGATGATCAGGGAGACCTGGCCGCAGGTGCGGATCACCAGCGTCGCCCCGTACGGCCAGGACCACGCGAGCAGGCAGCAGGGCATGCAGCATCTGCTGACCCACCAGGGCGAGTTGCACCAGGTCGCGGACGGTCCCGCGCGGCCGGCCCCGGTGCGTGCGCCGCTGCCGCCCGTACCGCCCGTGCCGCCGATTCCGCCGGAGGGCGTCGCGCAGGAGCTGATGGCGGCCTTCGGTCCGCAGGGCATCTGCCGCTACGACCAGCGTGCGGTGTCGCGGCAGGGTGTGCCGGAGGCGGTGGCGCTGACGATGGTGTGGGCGGGGCTGCCGGCCGACTTCGGCCCGTTCTTCTGGGCGCAGCCGGCTCAGCCGGTGGTGCCGACGCTGGCGGAGCTGGCGGCGCAGCGGCAGGTGCAGGCGGCGCCGGACGCCGGGTCGTACCTGGTGATGGGCAGCGACTTCGGCCGTGCGCTGTGTGTGCAGTACGGCACGGCGCACATCATGGCCGTACCGGTGGAGGCGGGGCCGGGCGGCCAGTCGGCGCCGCCGCAGTTCGTGAACACCGGGCTGCCGGAGTTCACCCGGTCGCTGGCGCTGCTGGGACGGATGTGGCGGCTGCGGTTCGGGCTCAATCCGGAGCAGGCGGGCCGCTGGACCGTCGACTTCCAGGCACAGCTGGCCGCGCTGGATCCGGCGGCGCTGGCGTCGCCGGAGAGCTGGTGGTCGGTCCTGCTCGAACAGATGTGGGACGGCTTGCTCTGACCTGACCCATGCGTTCCGGTCCGACCGGGGCCCTCGCCGCGTTTCGCGGTGGGGGCCCCGGTCGTTTTTGGACGTTCTCGACCGGCCTCCGACCGGCCGTTCCGGCACGCGGACCGGATGCCGCATCCTTGAAGAATCAGATGGGCGGAGTGTCGCATTATGCGTATTTCGCTTTGATCCAGCAGGATGTGCGCCGGATCGCGTTGTGCGCCCCGTGTCGGAGGAGGGTTTCAAGGATGAGTCCGCCACCCCTGTCGTCTCATGGCTTCGTGCCCGTCCGGGGGCGTGGTTACCGCCCCGAGCAGGTCGACCGGCAGCTGGACGAGCTGTCCAGGGACCGGGACGAGGCGTGGGAGCGCGCCGCGCGCCTCACCGTCCTCGTCAAGCGGCTGGAGGCCGAGGCCGAGGAGCTGCGGGAGCGGGTTTCGGCCATCGAGCCGCAGACGTACGAGTCGCTGACCGACCGGGCCAGGGAGATCGTGGCGCTCGCCGCCGACGAGGCGCAGGACGTCCGGGTGGCGGCTGCCGAGGAGGCGCAGGCGGTACGGGACGCCGCCGGGGCAGCGGCGCGCGCGTCCGGCGATTCGGCGCGGGAGTGGGCGGACGCGCTGCGCGCCGAGGCCGACGCGTACGCGGAGGAGCTGCTGGCGGCGGCGCGCAGGACGGCCGACGACGAGCGGATCGGGGCGCGGCGCGAGGTGAAGGCGCGGCGTACCGAGGCGCTGGCGGTGCTGAAGGAGACGCGGCAGCGTACCCACGACGTGCTGGAGGGTCTGGAGAAGGGCCACGCGGAGCGGCTGGCCGCGCAGGAGCGCGACGTCGCGGAGCGTGAGGCGGCGCTGGAGGCGCGGCACGCGCGCCAGGTGGCGCGGGCGAAGGCGGGTCTTGACGAGGCGCAGCGGACGTTCGCCGAGGCGGGGGAGCAGGCGCGGCACCGCCAGGAGGACACCAGGGACCGGGCGGCGGAGCTGCTGGCACAGGCGGGTGCTGCCGCTGACCGGGTGATCAGGGACGCGGAGCGGGTGGCGCGGGAGCAGGCGGAGTACGGCGAGGAGCTGCGGGCGCACCTGCGGCACGTACGCAACAGCCTGGCGGCGCTGTCGGGGCGTGCGCCGGTGTCGTCGTCGGAGGAGTGAGCGCGGCCGTTTCGGCGCGGCGGCTCAGCTGTCGCTGTCGTCCTGGATGATCGGGAAGCACCGGGGCGCGACGAACAGCAGGACCAGCAGGGCGACGGCCGCTGCCGCCGCGGCGCCGACGAAGACGTGGTCGACGGCGGCTGCCACGGCGTGCCGCAGGTAGTCCGCCGCCTGCGTGGTCAGCGCGGCCGGGTCGTCGAGGGCGCGCGATATCGCGTCGACGTCGGTGGGGAGCCCGCCGGTCGGCGCGGCGGCGAGGCGCGCGGCCAGCACGCTGTTGGCGACGGCGCCGAACAGCGCGGCGCCGACGCTCTGGCCGATCTGGCGGCAGAAGAGGATCGAGGCGGTGGCCGTGCCGCGTTCCGACCAGCCGACGCTCGACTGCACGCCGATGATCAGCGGCAGTTGGAAGAGTCCGAGCGCCCCGCCGAGCAGCAGCATGACGAGCGCCGGCTGCCAGGCCTGCCCGGGGAAGGGCAGGAAGGGGAAGGCGAGCAGGAAGACCAGGGCGAGGCTGATGCCGACGACGCCGGTGAGCCGGAAGCCGATGCGGTTGTAGACGCGGTTGGACAGCGCGGCGCTGACCGGCCAGCTCAGGGTCATCGCTGACAGTACGAAGCCGGCGGCGATCGGGCCGAGGCCGAGCACGGACTGGGCGTAGGTCGGCACGAACACGGTCGGGGCGACCATCAGCAGACCGAGCGCGCCGAGTGCCAGGTTCACCGCGGCGATGTTGCGGCGCCGCCACACCCAGCCGGGGATGATCGGTTCGGCGGCGCGGCGTTCGATGACGACGGTGGCGCAGGCGAGGACGGCGGTCGCGGCGAACAGGCCCAGCGAGGGCGCGGAGAGCCAGGGCCAGGCGACACCGCCCTGGACGAGCGCGGTGAGCAGCAGGGCGCCGGTGGCGAAGACGGCGAGGGCGCCGGCCCAGTCGATACGGGCCTTCCTGGGGCGTACGGCGTCCCCGCTGCCGGTGGCGGAGGCGCCCGTACGGCCGGTTTCCCGCAGGTGCCGGACGATGAGCCAGAGCGCGGCGGCGCCGACCGGCAGGTTGATCAGGAAGATCCAGCGCCAGTCCAGGTATCCGGCGAACAGCCCGCCGATGGCGGGTCCCGCGACGGACGACGTGGCCCAGACCGTGGAGAGTTTGGCCTGGATCTTGGGGCGTTCCTTGAGCGGGTACAGGTCGGCCGCGACGGTCTGCACGGTGCCCTGGATGGCGCCGCCGCCGAGCCCCTGGACGACGCGGAACGCGATGAGCGCCGCCATGCTCCAGGCGGTCGCGCAGAGCACCGAGCCGACGAGGAAGAGGACGATGCCGGCGATCAGGACCGGCTTGCGGCCGAAGGTGTCGGAGAGCTTCCCGTACACCGGCAGGGTGACGGTGACGGCGAGCAGATAGCCGGAGAACAGCCACGAGAAGATCGACAGCCCGCCGAGGTCCCCGACGATCTGCGGGACGGCGGTGGCGACGATCGTGCCGTCGAGAGCGGCGAGCGCCATGGCGAGCATCAGCGCGGCGACGACCGGGCCGCGTCCGGTGGGTGCGGCGGTGGCGGTCGCCGTCCCGGATATCGCTTCGGTGCCGCTCACAGCATCCCTTCCCCGTACAGGTAGTTCCGCCGCCACCTTCTCATCCGCCGTGTTCTCCACCCAAGGGCTCACCTCACGGGTGGAGACCCCTAGGGGCTTGTCCTTACTGCGTTCCATGGGCCGTTCGTCCCGGTGGATGAGGTGCTGCCCACCCTTGTGTCCTTACCTTGTTCTTACGGCGACGGCGGGGACCAGAACGGGGGCCCGCCGTAGTCGGGGGGTGGGGAAAACCCCAGGTGAAGTGTGCGCTGAGCACCAATGCGCCGGGGTGCCCCTGACCAACAGACTGATGCGGCGGACCGAATCGGCGATCCGCGTCAGCGAGCTTGACCAACGAACGTGACCGACGAACGTGACCGACGAACCGATCGACATTGGAGATTCACCGTGACAACGGCTGTGAGCATTCCCAGGCACGGGGGCACTGGAGGGCGTACGGCGGTCGCGGCGCGAGCGCGGCAGGTCGTCAAGGCGTACGGGGCGGGGGAGACGAGAGTGGTCGCGCTCGACCATGTCGATGTGGACATAGCGCGGGGGCAGTTCACGGCGATCATGGGCCCTTCGGGCTCGGGCAAGTCGACGCTGATGCACTGCCTCGCGGGGCTCGACACCGTCACGTCCGGGGAGATCTTCCTGGACGAGACGGAGATCACGAAGCTGAAGGACAAGCACCTGACGCAGCTGCGCAGGGACCGGATCGGTTTCATCTTCCAGGCGTTCAACCTGCTGCCGACGCTCAACGCGCTGGAGAACATCACGCTGCCGATGGACATCGCGGGGCGCAAGCCGGACGCCGCGTGGCTGCGCCGGGTGGTGGAGACGGTGGGGCTCGCCGATCGGCTCAAGCACCGGCCGACGCAGCTGTCGGGCGGTCAGCAGCAGCGGGTCGCGGTGGCGCGGGCGCTGGCGGCGCGGCCGGAGATCATCTTCGGTGACGAGCCGACGGGGAACCTGGACTCGCGGGCCGGCGCCGAGGTGCTGGGCTTCCTGCGCCGCTCCGTGGACGACCTGGGGCAGACGATCGTGATGGTGACGCACGACCCGGTGGCCGCTTCGTACGCGGACCGGGTGCTGTATCTCGCGGACGGCAGGATCGTCGACGAGATGCTGCGGCCGACGGCCGACGCGGTGCTGGACCGGATGAAGGACTTCGACGGCCGGGGGCGTACGTCGTGACGATCCTCAAGACCTCGATGCGCAACTTCCTCGCGCACAAGGGAAGAATGGCGCTGTCCGCCGTGGCGGTCCTGCTGTCGGTGGCATTTGTGAGCGGCACGCTCGTCTTCACCGACACGATGAACACGACGTTCGACAAGCTCTTCGCGCAGACGTCGGCCGATGTCACGGTCAGCCCCAAGTCGGCGGCCGGCGCGTCCGACATGCCGGACAACGGCAAGCCCGAGTCCCTGCCGGCCTCGACGGTCCAGCAGGTCGCGAAGGCCGAAGGGGTGAAGTCCGTCGAGGGCGCCGTCTCCAGCATGAGCGTGACGGTCGTCGACGCGAAGAACAAGAACATCGGCTCGACCAGCGGCGCCCCGACGATCGCCGGCAACTGGACGCGTAACGACCTGCGTTCCGTGGAGGTCACCTCGGGCCACGCGCCGCGCGGCCCGACCGAGGTGATGATCGACAAGGACAGCGCCGACAAGCACCATCTGAAGCTTGGTGACGAGCTGCGCACCATCTCCGTCACGGGTGACTTCACGGCGCGGATCGCCGGTCTCGCCACGTTCAAGGTGACCAACCCGGGTGCGACCGTCGTCTACTTCGACACGGCGACCGCCCAGCGTGAACTGCTCGGTGCCACAGGGCAGTTCACCCAGCTCAACGTGACGGCCGACGAGGGTGTCGGCGACACGGTGCTGAAGAGGGACGTGGCGGCCGCGCTGCCCGGCGCGTACAAGTTCCAGACGCAGCAGGAAGCGGCGGACGCGAACCGCGACGACATCGGTTCGTTCCTCGACGTGATGAAGTACGCGATGCTCGGCTTCGCCGGGATCGCCCTGCTCGTCGGTGTCTTCCTCATCGTCAACACCTTCTCGATGCTGGTCGCCCAGCGCACCCGGGAGATCGGGCTGATGCGGGCGCTCGGCTCCAGCCGTAAGCAGGTCAACCGCTCGGTGCTGGTGGAGGCGGTCCTGCTGGGGATCGTCGGATCCCTCGCGGGGGTCGCCGCGGGCGTGGGTCTCGCCGTCGGGCTGATGAAGCTCATGTCGGCCGTCGGTATGGAGCTGTCCACCGGGGACCTGACCGTCAAGTGGACGACTCCCGCCGTCGGGATCGCGCTCGGCGTCGTCGTCACCGTCCTCGCGGCGTACATCCCGGCGCGGCGGGCGGGCAAGATCTCGCCGATGGCGGCGCTGACCGACGCCGGCACCCCGGCGGACGGCCGTTCGGGACGGATCAGGGCCACGATCGGCCTGGTCCTCACGGCGGCCGGCGGTCTCGCCCTCTACACGTCCACGCAGGCCGACAAGGCCGGCGAGGGCTCCACGTACCTCGGCCTCGGCGTGGTCTGCACGCTCATCGGGTTCGTGGTGATCGGCCCGCTGCTCGCCGGCGTGGTCGTCAGGGCGCTCAGCACGGTCGTGCTGCGGATGTTCGGCCCGGTCGGCCGGATGGCGGAGCGCAACGCGCTGCGCAACCCGCGCCGTACGGGAGCGACGGGCGCGGCCCTGATGATCGGCCTGGCCCTGGTGGCCTGCCTGTCGGTCGTCGGCTCCTCGATGGTCGCCTCGGCCACCGACGAGCTGGACAAGTCGGTCGGCGCGGACTTCATCGTCCAGTCGAACACCGGCCAGCAGATCGTCCCGCAGGCCGAGGCGGCGCTGAAGAAGTCCCCGGACATCGCCCGGATCACCGACTACAAGGTCCTCGACGCCAAGCTGACGTCCCCGGACGGCAAGACGGACAGCGACGAGGTGGTCGCGGCCGACCCGTCGTACATGAAGGACCTGCGCCGTGAGACCACGGCGGGCACCCTGTCCGGCGCGTACGGCAAGAACGCGATGTCGGTCGGTGACGACTACGCGAAGCGGCACGGTGTGAAGGTCGGCGACGAACTGACCGTCGCCTTCAAGGCCGGCAGGACGGCCAAGCTGAAGGTCGCGGCGATCACCTCGGACGACACGAGCGTCGACCAGGGCGCGAAGTACCTGAACATCACCACCGCCCAGCAGTACGTGACGCCCGACAAGATGCCGAAGAACACGATCATGTTCGCGGCCGCGCAGGACGGCAAGGAGAAGGAGGCGTACAAGGAACTCAAGTCCTCGATGGCCGCCTACCCGCAGTACAAGGTGCAGGACCAGACGGACTTCAAGCAGGACCTGAAGGACCAGATCGGCCAGCTCCTGAACATCGTCTACGGCCTGCTGGCCCTCGCGATCGTCGTCGCGGTCCTGGGCGTGATCAACACCCTGGCCCTGTCGGTCGTCGAACGGACGAGGGAGATCGGCCTCCTGCGCGCCATCGGCCTCTCCCGCCGCCAGCTGCGCCGCATGATCCGCCTCGAATCGGTGGTCATCGCCCTCTTCGGCGCCCTCCTGGGCCTCGGCCTGGGCATGATCTGGGGCACCTCGGCCCAGAAACTCCTGGCCCTGGAAGGCCTCGGAGTCCTGGAGATCCCCTGGCCCACGATCCTGGGAGTCTTCGTCGCCTCGGCCTTCGTAGGCCTGTTCGCAGCCCTGATCCCGGCATTCCGCGCGGGCCGGATGAACGTGCTGAACGCGATCGCGACGGAATAACCCCGCCACGAACGCCCCACCCGGCGCCTCGTCCAGCGGTCGCAGTTCATGCGTACCGCTGGACGAGGCGCCGGCGCAGCTCCGTGGCGCGGGGGTCGTCGTATGCCGCGACCAGCCGCAGCGCCTCGGACCCGGTCCGGCGAGCCGCTTGCGGGTCGGTACCGGCCAGCGCCTCGGCCAGTGCCTCCAGAGCGAGCGCCTCGTGCCAGCCGTCGGCGAGCTCCTTGTGGACGGCGGCGGCCCTGCGATGGAAATGGGCGGCCTCCTCGCTCCTGCCGAGCGCGACATATGTCTCGCCCGCGCCCCGCCAGGACATCGCCTCGCGACTGCGGTTGCCGAGCCGCCGATGCAGGTCGGCGGAGCGCTGGTACGAGACGAGCGCGTCGTCGGGACGGCCCGTGGCCCGCTGGGCGTCCCCCAGGGAGAGGAGCCAATAGCCTTCGAGGATCTGGTCGCGCAGGACGAGAGCGATGTCGAGGGCTTGTTCCGCCGACCGGAGGGCCGCCTCGGGTTGCCCCAGTTCGCGCTGCAGACAGCTCAGCAGGCGTAGCGCGTTTCCCTCACCTCCCTGGTTGCCCAGTGCGCGATGCGCGGCCAACGCCTCACGAACGCGGGCGAGCGCTTCCGGCAGGCGCCCGGCGTTGTAGTCGACCGTGGCCATGTTCGACAGTGTGGTGGCCACCCAGCGCTCCGAGCCCGTCGCCCGCCAGAGCGCGGCGGCCTGTTCGAAACGCACGCCGGCAGAATCCAGTTGACGGCGGCGCAGCTCGACGAGACCGATCAGGTTCAGGGAGCGCGCCTCGCCGGTCCGGTCGTCGGAGCGGCGTCGGATCGCCAGCGCCCGCTGATGACAGTCCAGGCTCTCGTCCAACTCGTTGATCCGGTGATGGGCCAGGCCCAGACAGGTGAGGAGTTGCGCTTCGGCTTCGCTGTCCTCCAGCCGCCGTGCCGCGGCCAGTCCCGCGTGGCCGACCGGCAACCAGTCGGTCATCGACGTGGACAGCGGCTGTACGTCCCATACGACCCGTGTCAGCTTCCAGGCCCACTCGTCGTGTTCCCCGACGGCGATGCGGATCATGCCGATCAGGTTGGCCTGTTCCCGCTCCGCC
Organism: Streptomyces sp. NBC_00370; assembly: GCF_036084755.1. Taxonomy (NCBI): domain Bacteria; kingdom Bacillati; phylum Actinomycetota; class Actinomycetes; order Kitasatosporales; family Streptomycetaceae; genus Streptomyces; species Streptomyces sp. NBC_00370. Next base: position 3,432,131 of record NZ_CP107968.1, on the reverse strand, counting down.
CAGTCCATGGCGGAGTTGTAGTCCACCAGGTCCAACGGCCGAACGGCCTCGGGCAACTCGGGAAGCGTCACGGGTTCCTGGGCGGGAGCAAGCGTGCGCCGGGCTGCTTCGGCGGTCCACAGATACCAACTCAACACACGGCGGACGCACGCCCGGGCCTCCTCCGCGGGTTCTTCCTGGTGCGCCAGCTCCACGGCGTAGGCACGGAGGAGGGTGTGGAACTGGTAGCGGTCCGGCCCGGTCTGCTCCAGGAGATGCGCCCCGACGAGGGAGTCCAGCAGCTGGCGGGTCCTGGCGGCCGGCAGCGCCGCGAGGGCGGCTGCGGCGTGGAGGCCGAATTCGGGACCCGGATGCAGACCGAGCCGGCGGAAGAGGGTGGCGACCCGCTCGGGCAGGGCTCGGTAGGACCAGGCGAACACGGTGCGTACGGCCTCGGCTTCGTCGTCGTCCCCGGTGCTGAGCGCGTCCCACAGGGCGGATTCGTCGCGCAGTTCGGCGATCAGGTCGGCGAGGCGCAGATGCGGGTTGGTCGCCGCGCGTTCACCGGCGATGCGCAGGGCCAGTGGCAGCGCCGCGCACAGTCGGGCGAGTTCGGTGAGTTCCAGCGGGTCGTCCTCGGCCCGGTAGCCGTCGGTCACCGCGCGCAGCAGGGCGACGGCTTCCTCCTCGGGCAGGGTGCCGAGCGTGAGACGACGGGCCCCGTCGCGCACGGCGAGTCCGGAGAGCCGGCTGCGGCTGGTGACCACGGTCAGACAGCGTGGGCCGCCGGGCAGCAGGGGACGCACCTGTGTGACGCCGGCCGCGTTGTCCAGCACGACGAGCATGGTGCGGTCGGCCAGCAGGGAGCGGTAGAGGGCGGCGGCCACATCAGGGTCCTGCGGTACGGAGTCGGCGCGCACCCCCAGGGCCGACAGGAAACCGCGGAGGGCCTCGTGGACACCCACGGGCCGACCGGGGTCGTAACCGCGCAGGTTCACATACAACTGCCCGTCGGGGAAGCGGTCCCGGACCTGATGGGCCCAGTGCAGCGCGAGGGAGGTCTTGCCCGCGCCCGCGGTGCCGGCGACGACGCAGACGGAGACGACGAGAGGAGCGCCGTCCGCAGTGGGCAAGATGGCGTTCAGCCGGTCCAGTTCACCGGTGCGGTTGATGAAACGGCCGATGTCGCCCGGCAACTGCCGGGGCACAGGACCGGTGCCTTCGCGTGCCCCGTCGTCCGGTGGGCCGTGCTGGTGGAAGTGGACCCCGCCGGTGACACTCCCGGCCTGGACGACGTCGTGGGACGTCCCCGACAGGTCGTTGTGCGAGCTGTCGGGGCGGTCCGGCGTACCGCCGTTGTCCTCGATGATTCACTCCGAGAGCGGGCGCAGGACCGGTGCGGGCAGTGGCGCGATCTCGCGGGCGAAGTACGTGGCGATGTCCTCGCCCGTCTCGTAGAGCGACCGGATGTACGCCTCCCAGGCCCCGACCTGGTGCGGGTCGGTGAAGCGGACCGCTCCCGAAGGGCGTCCGGCGTCGGTGTAGAGGACGTGGTAGAGGGTCCGGCTGCCGAGGACCACGATTTCGGGGAGCGGCTGCGCCGTCTCGGCTTCCGCGACCGACTCCCCTGCCACGATCCGTACGCTGTTCCCGCCCAGCTCGGCCTGCTGCCGCAGGGCGTGCAGCTCCCACTGCACATACGCGGTCACCGGGTGCTCGACGACCCGTACCCGGTGAAAGGCGTAGCCGCGGCGCTTGTTCTCCCGGGCCTTGGCGATCTGGGCGTCCCGTTCCTCGTCGAAGACGCGGAGCGCTCCCTGCCAGTCGCCACGGGTGAGCGCGTCCCTGCTGGGGTCACCCTGCTCCTCGAAGTACTGCCGCCGCTCCAGCTTCCACGAGGCGCCGTCGCGGATCGCGGCCTGGCGCTCGCGGAAGTCGCGCTTGTAGTCCGCACTGGCGAGGCGCTCGCCCCGTTCGTGGGCGATGTCCGGTGGGAGGAGCGTCGGCGTCGGACGGTCAGACATCGGGGATGTCCGCCTTCGCCGCGCTGAGCATGTTGCCGGGGATGACGACGAGACGTTCGTCGGCCGCCAGGGAGACCCCGTCGGGGAGCCGTGCCTGGTAGACCGCTGTCAGGTCCCGGCCGATCACCGCGACATCGCCGTTGTCCAGCAGCCAGATGTCCGGGCAGTCGTCGTCGTCCCGGGAGTTGCCCAACTCCTGCGCCGACTTGCCGAGCCGGCGTTCGAGTAACGCTGTCGGATCTGCTTCCCACGCGCGGGTCATGGATACCTCCGTCGAGGTGTTCGGGCCACTGAGTGGTGCCCAGCGTACGGAGCGTGATTGTCCGGCTGCAATGCCGCCTGCGCGGGGGCGGGTGGTGCCCGCGGCGCGGGGGGTGTCGGGGGGTCGTACGCTTGAGGACCCCGGCCCGTGAGACGTGTCGGGTCATTCGCGTTGCCCCTCCCGGGCGTCGCCCCCACCCGGAAACCGGACGGAAGCACCCTTCATGAGCCTGCACGGTCTGCTGGACGCCGTTGTACGAGACCCGGCGCTCGCCGAAGCGGTGAAGGCCGCCACCGACGGGCACCGGATGCATGTCGATCTGGTCGGGCCGCCCGCGGCGCGGCCGTTCGCCGTGGCCGCGCTGGCCCGGGAGGCCGGGCGGCCGGTGCTGGCGGTGACGGCCACCGGGCGGGAGGCGGAGGATCTGGCGGCGGCGCTGCGGACGCTGCTCGATCCGGACACCGTCGTGGAGTACCCGTCGTGGGAGACGCTGCCGCACGAGCGGCTCTCGCCGCGCTCCGACACCGTGGGGCGGCGGCTCGCCGTGCTGCGCAGGCTCGCGCACCCCGCGCAGGACGACCCGTCGGCGGGGCCGGTCAGCGTCGTCGTGTCGCCCATCAGGTCCGTGCTGCAGCCGCAGGTCAAGGGGCTCGGGGAGCTGGAGCCCGTGGCGCTGCGCAGTGGCGGCAGCGCCGATCTGAACGAGGTGACGGAGAAGCTCGCCGCCGCCGCCTACGCGCGGGTGGAGCTGGTCGAGAAGCGCGGCGAGTTCGCCGTGCGGGGCGGGATCCTGGATGTGTTCCCGCCCACCGAGGAGCATCCGCTGCGGCTGGAGTTCTGGGGTGACGAGATCGAGGAGATCCGTTACTTCAAGGTCGCCGACCAGCGGTCGCTTGAGGTCGCCGAGCACGGTCTGTGGGCGCCGCCCTGCCGGGAGCTGCTGCTGACGCCGCAGGTCAGGGAGCGGGCGGCGGCGCTGGCCGAGCTGCATCCGGAGCTGGGCGAGCTGCTGGGCAAGATCGCCGAGGGCATCGCGGTCGAGGGCATGGAGTCGCTGGCGCCGGTCCTCGTGGACGACATGGAGCTGCTGCTGGACGTGCTGCCGGCCGGTTCGATGGCGCTGGTCTGCGACCCCGAGCGGGTGCGGACCCGGGCCTCGGACCTGGTGGCGACGAGCCAGGAGTTCCTGCAGGCGTCCTGGGCCGCCAGCGCCACCGGCGGCCAGGCGCCCATCGACGTGGGCGCCGCGTCCCTGTGGGGCATCGCCGACGTCCGGGGCCGGGCCCGTGAGCTGGGCATGATGTGGTGGTCGGTCTCGCCGTTCGCCGTGGACGAGGAGCTGGGCGCCGACGCGCTGACGCTCGGGATGCGCGCCCCCGAGTCGTACCGGGGCGACACCGCACGCGCGCTCGCCGACACCAAGGGCTGGCTCGCCGACGGCTGGCGCACCGTGTTCGTCACGGAGGGCCAGGGCACGGCGGCCCGTACCGTCGAGGTGCTGAGCGGCGAGGGCATCGCGGCCCGGCTCGACACCCCCGAGTCGACCGGCGGGCGCGGCCTCGCCGACATCACCCCGTCCGTGGTGCACGTGGCGCGCGGCTCGATCGACTACGGCTTCGTGGACCCCGCGCTGAAGCTCGCCGTGCTCACCGAGACCGACCTGTCCGGCCAGAAGGCGGCCGGCAAGGAAGGCGTGCGGCTGCCCACCAAGCGCCGCAAGACCATCGACCCGCTGACCCTGGAGGCCGGCGACTTCATCGTCCACGAGCAGCACGGCGTCGGCCGGTACGTGGAGATGGTGCAGCGTACGGTCCAGGGCGCGACCCGTGAGTACCTGCTCGTGGAGTACGCCCCCGCCAAGCGGGGCCAGCCCGGCGACCGGCTGTACATCCCCACCGACCAGCTGGAGCAGGTCACCAAGTACGTCGGCGGCGAGGCCCCGACCCTGCACCGGCTCGGCGGCGCCGACTGGACGAAGACCAAGGCGCGCGCCAAGAAGGCCGTCAAGGAGATCGCCGCCGACCTGATCAAGCTGTACTCGGCGCGGATGGCGGCGCCCGGCCACGCCTTCGGCCCCGACACCCCCTGGCAGCGCGAGCTGGAGGACGCCTTCCCGTACGTGGAGACGCCCGACCAGCTGTCCACCATCGCCGAGGTCAAGGAGGACATGGAGAAGACGGTCCCGATGGACCGGCTGGTCTGCGGCGACGTCGGCTACGGCAAGACGGAGATCGCGGTGCGCGCCGCTTTCAAGGCCGTCCAGGACGGCAAGCAGGTCGCCGTGCTCGTCCCGACGACGCTGCTGGTGCAGCAGCACTTCGGTACCTTCTCCGAGCGGTACGCGCAGTTCCCCGTCGTGGTGAAGTCCCTGTCCCGCTTCCAGTCGGACGCGGAGGCCAAGGCGACGCTCCAGGGGCTGCGCGAGGGGTCCGTCGACATCGTCATCGGTACGCACCGGCTGTTCTCGTCCGAGACCAAGTTCAAGGACCTGGGTCTGGTCGTCGTGGACGAGGAGCAGCGGTTCGGCGTCGAGCACAAGGAGCAGCTGAAGAAGCTGCGCGCCAACGTCGACGTGCTGACGATGTCCGCCACCCCCATCCCGCGCACCCTGGAGATGGCCGTCACCGGCATCCGCGAGATGTCGACGATCACGACACCGCCGGAGGAGCGCCACCCGGTGCTCACCTTCGTCGGGCCGTACGAGGAGAAGCAGATCGGCGCCGCCGTACGGCGTGAACTGCTGCGCGAGGGCCAGGTCTTCTACATCCACAACCGGGTCGAGTCGATCGACAGGGCGGCGGCGCGGCTGCGCCAGATCGTGCCCGAGGCGCGGATCGCGACGGCGCACGGGCAGATGGGCGAGACCGCGCTCGAGCAGGTCGTGGTCGACTTCTGGGAGAAGCGCTTCGACGTGCTGGTGTCCACGACGATCGTGGAGTCCGGCATCGACATCTCCAACGCCAACACCCTCATCGTGGAGCGCGGCGACAACTTCGGCCTGTCCCAGCTGCACCAGCTGCGCGGCCGGGTGGGCCGTGGCCGCGACCGCGGCTACGCGTACTTCCTGTACCCGCCGGAGAAGCCGCTGACGGAGACGGCGCACGAGCGGCTGGCGACGATCGCCCAGCACACCGAGATGGGCGCCGGTATGTACGTCGCGATGAAGGACCTGGAGATCCGCGGCGCGGGGAACCTGCTCGGCGGCGAACAGTCCGGGCACATCGCGGGGGTCGGCTTCGACCTGTACGTACGCATGGTGGGCGAGGCGGTCGCCGACTACCGCACGGCGGTCGACGGCGGTGTGGAGGAGGAGCCGCCGCTGGAGGTCAAGATCGAGCTGCCGGTCGACGCGCACGTGCCGCACGACTACGCGCCGGGCGAGCGGCTGCGCCTCCAGGCGTACCGCTCGATCGCCTCCGCCAACTCGGAGGCCGACATCGCCGCCGTACGGGAGGAGCTGACCGACCGCTACGGCAAGCTCCCGGAGCCGGTGGAGAATCTGCTGCTGGTCGCGGGGCTGCGGATGCTGGCGCGGGCCTGCGGGGTCGGCGAGATCGTCCTCCAGGGCGCCAACATCCGCTTCGCTCCGGTGGAGTTGCGGGAGTCGCAGGAGCTGCGCCTCAAGCGGCTGCATCCCCGTACGGTCATCAAGCCGGCGGCGCACCAGATCCTGGTGCCGCGCCCGACGGCGGGGAAGATCGGCGGGAAGCCGGTCGTCGGGCGTGAACTGCTGTCGTGGACCGGGGAGTTCTTGGCGACCATTCTGGGTTCTTGACCATTACCTGAGCTGTTTCTGAGCTGTTCGGGGTTGATTCCTGAGCGGCTCATGAGGTTCACGTTCGCTTGTTGGACACCTGCGGTTCGCTGTGACCACGTTGAGTTGCGGTGGCAGCTGAAACGTACGTACGGGTCCAGACAGGCGAGTGACATGCAGCAGGTTGAGGGAGCGACGGCGGACGTACGCCGGGTGCCGCAGCCCGCGATGGTCGGGACCGGTCCCGGGCCGCAGCCACTGGAGCGGCCCGGGCCCGCCGCGCCCGCGCGGCGCCCCCGGCTCTTCGTGATCGACGGGCTGCGGCTGGTGGCCGCGCTGCTGGTGGCGCTGCACCACTACACGGGCACGGCGCGCGCCGACCGGCCGGGCAACCTCATCTGGGGGCGGCCGGTCTCGGAGATCTTCCCCGACCTGTTCCCCGTCGCCGCCTACGGCTGGATCGGCGTCGAGTTCTTCTTCGTCATCAGCGGCTTCGTCATCTGCATGTCCTCCTGGGGGCGGCGGCCGAGGGACTTCTTCGTCTCCCGGGTGATCCGCCTCTATCCGGCGTACTGGTTCGCCGTCGTCTTCACCACCGTGGCCCTGACGGTCGCGCCCGCCGTCTTCCCCGCGCTGAAGCCCACGCAGGTGATCATCAACTTCTCCATGCTCCAGCAGGGCCTGGGGATGCCGCACGTGGACGGGGTGTACTGGACGCTCTGGTCCGAACTGCGCTTCTACCTGATCTTCCTGATCGTGGTGGCGACCGGCCTCACCTACCGCAAGGTCGTCATCTTCTGCTGCGTGTGGGGCGCCGCCGCCGCGTTCGCGGCGAAGTCCGGCATACCGCTGCTGCTGACGCTGGCCGACCCCGACTCGGCGTGGTTCTTCATCGCCGGGCTCGCCCTGTACCTGATGCACCGCTTCGGCCAGGACCTGCTGCTGTGGGGCGTCCTCGGGCTCTCCTGGGTGATGTCGCAGCACGACCTCGTCACCCGGGTGCGCTTCGAGGACGTCTCGACCTGGACCGGATCGCTGGTCCTCCACACGGCGTTCCTGCTCGTCATGCTCGGCGTCTCGCTCGGTCTGACCGACCGGATCCGCTGGAAGTGGCTGACCACGGCGGGCTCGCTGACGTACCCGTTCTACCTGGTGCACTACGCGGTCGGCGTCACGGCGCTGCACTATCTGCACGACCGGGTCGACCCGCGGCTGCTGGTCGCCGGGTTGCTCGTCGGGATGCTCGTGCTGAGCTGGCTGATCCACCGTCTGGTCGAGCGGCCGCTGGCGACGTTCCTCAAGAAGGGCCTCACGGCGGCCTTTTCACGATTGGGTCCCGTTCCGGTGCGCTGATCGGTACCGAACGGGGCATACGTCTGTTCGTGCGGACTCTCGGGAACAGCATCACGCGAACATGCCTCGGCGGCGGCGCCGTTGCCCTCTCCGTCCTTCTGCTGACGGGCTGCAAGACGGAGCTGGGCGGCGACATGGGCTCACCAGGGGCGTCGGCCCCCGGCGGCGGCGGGGACGCCGACAGCGGCGCGCACGCGCCCAGCGGCACGTTCGGCGTCAGCCCCCTCGACAACCCGGACGGTACGAAGCGGGGCCTCGCCCCGCTCACCTCGGCCGCCGACAAGAAGGCCGCCCGCAAGCTCATCGACAAGGTCGACACCAAGGGCCGCGGGCCCAAGACCGGTTACGAGCGGGACGAGTTCGGCTACGCGTGGAAGGACGGCGTCGACAAGGTGCCGCTGTCCAGGAACGGCTGCGACACCCGTAACGACGTACTGAAGCGCGACGGCCTGAAGGCGGAGTTCCGCTCGGGGTCCGACTGCATACTCGCCTCGATGACCCTGCACGACCCGTACACCGGCAAGACGATCAAGTGGGTCAAGGCCAAGGCCACCGCCGTACAGATCGACCATGTGATGCCGCTGTCCTACGACTGGCAGATGGGCGCGGCGCACTGGAGCGAGTCGAAGCGCGAGCAGATCGCCAACGACCCGCTGAACCTCATGCCGGTCGACGGCTCGACCAACGGCTCCAAGAGCGACTCGGGCCCGGCGTCCTGGCTGCCGCCCAACAAGCAGATCCGCTGCTCGTACGCGGTGCGGGTGGCGCAGGTCTCCGTCAAGTACGACCTGCCGGTGACGTCGGCGGACAAGAAGACGATGCTCGCCCAGTGCGGCGGCTGAGCATCGTCCCAGGTCCGGCGGACGGAGACACCGCCTAGAGCTTGTCGAGGTCGAGGATGTCCTTGCCGGTCGGCACCTTCGCGCCGACCGGCTCGTCGAAGCCGCTGAGCACCGCGGTGCCCGGCTCGTCGCCCGTGGTGACCAGCTTCAGCAGGTACGGCTTGCCCTCCGTGGCGACGTACACCTTGTACTGGCTCTTGCCGTCGGACTCCGTGAGTGTGATGGCCGGACGGCCGTCCACGCTCGCCAGTGGGCCCTTGCGGGCGACGGTGTCCTCGCCCTCGAAGTCGCCCAGCAGGGTGTCCAGGTCGCAGAAGGTCGCGAACTCCTTGCCCTCGTCCGACGTGGCGGAGGTCTTGACCCAGCGCCCCGCGAGCATGTCGACCGTCGCGTCCGTCTCGGCCTTGGAGTCGTTCTTTCCCTGCGCCCGGACGAACTTCTCGTCGAACTTCATGTAGACGGTCTTGCCGACCTTCGACAGGACGACCTTGCCCTCGTCGTTGAGGGACACATGGCCCGCGCAGTCGCCCTTGGCGCTGACGGCCATGGTGAAGAGCACATGGCCCTCGGTGGGGTCCTGGATGTCGGCCCGCATGGTCAGCGACGTGGCGGCCCGGGTGACCTTCAGCGACTTGTTCACGATGTCGGGACCCGAGTCACCGGCGAACGGCGCCGGCTTCTTGGCGGCGGCGGCCGAGCCCGATGCGCCGGCCGACGACGAGTCCGGGCCGGCGCCCTTGCTGTCGGTGGCCGGTCCGCAGCCGGCCAGGGCGACGACGGCGACCGCGCAGCCGAGGCCGATGGCGCTGCGTCCGTGACGGCGGAAAGCGGCGGGAGAAGGCATGCGGTGTCTCCGATGGAGTGGGATGACGGGTCGTCGCGGATAGCGATGTGTTAATAACAGCAGAGTCTGTGAACCGAGTCAACAGTGACTAGTCAGGTGGCCCGGTCTCATGCTGTGAATCCGGATTTCCCGGTCCCGACGGTATGCTCGGTGACACATCAGTCCGCGCCGTGAGGAGCAGCCAGGTGCCCGAGAGCGCAGCAGAGGTGACGGCCGCCGGAATCGCCCGGCTGGCCGGAGTCGGCCGGGCCGCGGTCAGCAACTGGCGGCGCAGGCACGCCGACTTCCCCCGGCCCGTCGGCGGTACGGAGACCAGCCCCTCCTTCGCCCTGCCCGAAGTCGAGCAGTGGCTGCGCGACCAGGGGAAACTCGCCGAGGTTCCGCTCCGGGAGCGGGTCTGGCAGGAGCTGTCGGGCGACCCGGCGGGCGCGCCGACCGCCCTCGTACGAACCGGCTGCGTCCTGCTGCTCGTACGGGAGCGGCCCACCGACTGGCTCGGTCTGGCCGGGGCGTCGGACACCCGGCTCGCCCAACTGCTGCCCGTCGCCGTCGAAGAGGTGCTCGCGCCGCGCTTCGGCGGCACGGCGGGGAGAGCTGTTCACACCCCCACCGCGCGCGAACTCCAGTCGTCCGCCGCCCTGTTGCGCGGCGCCGCCGAACTCGCCGCCGAACTCGGCGCGCACCGGACCTTCGAGTTCCTGCTCGGCCGGTATCTCGACGCCAACCCCCGGCAGTACACGCTCACCCCGCCGGGCGCGGCGGCGCTGATGGCGGCGCTGGCGGGGACCACGGGCAAGGACGTGACCGTCCTCGACCCCGCCGCCGGCACCGGCACCCTGCTGCGCGCCGTACCGCACCCCAGGGCGCTGTACGGGCAGGAGGCAGCCCCGGAACTCGCCGCGCTCACCGGCCTGCGGCTCGCCCTGAGCAGCGGCGCCGAGGTCGGGGCGCGGACCGGCGACTCGCTGCGCGCCGACGCCTTCCCCGGGCTCACGGTCGACGCCGTCCTGTGCCACCCGCCGTTCAACGAACGCAACTGGGGCCATGACGAACTCGCCTACGACCCGCGCTGGGAGTACGGGTTCCCGGCCCGCACCGAGTCCGAACTGGCCTGGGTGCAGCACGCCTTGGCCCATCTGCGGCCCGGCGGCACCGCCGTCCTGCTGATGCCGCCCGCCGCCGCCTCCCGCCGCTCGGGGCGCCGGGTGCGCGCCGATCTGCTGCGCCGTGGCGCGCTGCGCGCCGTCGTGGCCCTCCCGGCGGGCGCCGCGCCGCCCTACGGCGTCCCGCTGCACCTGTGGGTGCTGCGGCGCCCGGGCGACGGGCAGCGGTCGTCCCCCGAACTGCTGCTGGTGGACTCCGCCGGGCACCCGGACGGCGGCGGCCGTGGCCGCGAAGGCCTCGACTGGGCGGCCGTGCACGCCACCGTCACGAATGCCTGGCGCGCCTTCGACCAGGACGGCGGCGCGGTGGACGAGCCGGGGGTCAGCCGGGCCGTGCCCGTCATCGACCTCCTCGACGACGACGTGGACCTGGCGCCCGCCCGCCATCTGCCACCCCCCGCCGCGGGCGGCGGCGCCGCCGAACTGGCCGGCGTACGCGACCGGTTGGCCGAAGCGCTGCGGCGCACCGTCGAGCTGACCCCCGCACCGTCGGGGACGGCGGGGGACACGCGGCCCCGGCGCCCCGGCACCACCGTCGGTGAACTCGCCAGGGCCGGCGCCCTGGAGCTGCGCGCGGGCGGCGCCGGTACGGGCCCGGCGGGGCCCGTGCGCGTCCTCACGGAACACGACGTCGTCGCGGGCACCGAACCCTCCGGCACCCTGCCCGAAGGGCCCGGCGAGGAGCCCGTGCTGGTCCGGGCCGGCGACGTCGTCGTCCCTGTCCTGGGCGGCGGCTCGGTGGCCCGGGTCGTCGACGGGGCGACGGCCGGCGCTGCCCTCGGCCGCAACCTCCAGCTGCTGCGCCCCGATCCGGCTGCGCTCGACCCGTGGTTCCTCGCCGGGTTCCTGCGCGGCACCGCCAACAACCGTCAGGCCAGCAGCTACGCGTCGACCGCCGCCCGGCTCGACGTACGCCGTCTCCAACTGCCCCGGCTGCCCCTGGAGGAGCAGCGGCGGCACGGCGAACACTTCCGCGCGCTTGCCGAGTTCGAGGGTGCGCTGAGGCTCGCGGGACAGCTGGGGGAGCGGCTGGTCCAGGGCCTGTACGACGGGCTGACGGACGGTTCCGTACCGATGTGATCCGGCCGACAACGGTTCGGTACAACCAGGCGACCGCTGTCGGTGTCGGTGTATACGCTCGTACCTCCGCGTCCCCGTACTCAGGCCCGTCAGGAGCAGCAATGCACGGCCCCGTGCCGCCCTCAGCGCCCCGGCCCCCGTCCTCGCACGGCGTGGTCGTCACGATCAGGGTGCTGTGCACCGCGTCCGCCGTGCTCACCTGCGGGATCCTGTCCTGCGTACCGCTGTTCCGGGTCGCGCTGGTGCGGGGCCGCTGGTTCGACTGGACGGCGTTCGCCGCGAGCCTCCCGCTGGGCATCGGCGCGTTCGCCGTGGTCGGTTCGCTGCCCGAGTCGGACCCCAGGACGGACGTGGCGCTCATCTTCGTGATGCTGCTGGGCGCGGTGAGCGTCGCGTACTACCTGATCTTCGACATACGCAGGTTCAACCGCCCGCCCGCGCCCGTGGGGTACGTCCCGGGTCCCGCGGGCTACCCGCAGCCCGGCTACGGATATCCGCACCCGCAGGGCACCACGGCCCCGGTGCGGCCGCAGGCCCGGCCCGTACCGCAGCAGGGCCCGCTGCCGACGCCCCCGCCGCTGCCGCCGGTCCCCGCCGACCGGCCCGGCGCGACACCCCCGCAGCCCGGTCAGCCGCAGCCCGGACAGCCGCAGCCCGGACAGCCGCAGTCCGGCTACCCGCAGCCGGGCCACCCCCGTATCGACCAGGTACGCGCCGAACTCGACGAGCTGAGTGACATCCTGCGCAAGCGGCAGGACGACCGGTGAACGGACGGGTCATCGCCGCCCGTTACGAGCTGTCGACGATCATCGGCCAGGGCGGCATGGGCCAGGTCTGGACGGCGTACGACCAGCGCCTCGACCGGCGCGTCGCCGTGAAGCTGCTGCGTCCCGACCGGATGGCGGCCGCCTCGGGCGCCGACGAGATGCGCCGCCGCTTCGTGCGCGAGTGCCGGGTCACCGCGCAGGTCGACCACCCCGGCCTGGTCACCGTCCATGACGCGGGCAGCGACGGGGACGACCTGTATCTCGTCATGCAGTACGTCGAGGGCGCCGACCTCGCCGACCATCTCGCCGAACACGACCCGTACCCCTGGCCGTGGGCCGCCTCCGTGGCCGCCCAGCTGTGCGCGGTGCTCGCGGCGGTGCACGCGGTGCCGATCGTGCACCGCGACCTCAAGCCCCGCAACGTGATGGTGAAACCGGACGGCACGGTCACCGTCCTCGACCTCGGCGTCGCCTCCGTCATCGACGCCGACACCACGCGCCTCACCCACACCGGATCGCCCATCGGCAGCCCCGCCTACATGGCGCCTGAGCAGGCCATGGGCGGCGCCGTCGGGCCGTACACCGACCTGTACGCGCTCGGGGTGCTCCTGCACGAACTCCTCAGCGGGAACGTGCCGTTCGCGGGGTCGACCGTGCTCGGCGTGCTCCACCGCCATCTGTACGAGCCGCCGCTGCCGGTGCGCCGGATCCGGCCCGACATCCCCGAGCCGCTGGAGGCGCTGGTGCTGCGGCTGCTCGCCAAGGATCCGCAGCACCGCCCCGCAGGCGCGCAGGAGGTGTACGAGCAGCTCATGCCGATGCTGCCGCCGCGCGGAGTCCCGGCGGCGGGACCGCTCGACCCGACCAGACCGTTCAGCCGCCCGCACGCCCCCTGGCCCGACCGGGCGACCAGCCTGCCCTCGGTGCCGCTGCCCGCCAAACCCGAGCAGCCCGTGCCGGCCGAACGCCCCGATGTGGCGGCCGCCGTGGACGAGGTGAAGCGGCTGCTCGGCGAGGGCAGCATCACCCAGGCCGTCGACATCCTCGGCTCCATCCTGCCCGCAGCCGCGGCTGAGCACGGCGAGTCGTCACCGGTCGTCCGCATCCTGCGCAAGCAGTACGCGGCGACGCTGATGGACGACGGCCAGTACCGCAGGGCGCTGCCCGAGCTGCGCCGGCTCGCCGACGACCGGGCGGCAGAGTCGGGTGCGGGCGATCAACAGGCCCTGCAGTTCCGGTTCGACGCGGCGCTCTGCCTTGAGCAGCTGGGCGAGGCGGCGGCGGCCCTCGCCGAATACCGGGCGCTGCTGCCGTACTTCGAGAACCAGCAGCGCCCCGGCGCCGATCACGACCGGGCCTTCGACATCCGCCAGCGGATCGGCAATCTGCTGCTGGCCGTCGGCGATCACGCGGCGGCGCACCAGCAGTTGGGGGATCTGCTCTACGACATCGGGCGGCTCTACGGCCCGTACCACCCGCTGGCCGCCGATGTGCGGCGGGCGCTGGAGCGCCAGCAGCAGTTCCACGGCCTCTGAAGGGTCCCGGGCGAGCCGGGAGCGGGCGTCAGGCCGCCTTGAGCCGGGCGGCCTGCAGCTTCATCGCCCGCCGCAGCTTCGGTCCGAACGGCTTCTCCACCAGCCGGTGGATAAGCCAGGCCAGGACGAGCATCGAGACGATCGCGGCGATCAGCGTCAGCCGCGGGTCGAGGCCGAACTTCTTGTGCAGGATCGTCACGGCGAACCAGCCCAGGTGCTCATGGACCAGGTAGAAGGGGTACGTGAGCGTCCCGGCGAAGGTCAGCCAGCGCCAGTTGGCCCAGCGGGCCCACCCCAGCGCCACGACCGCGACCGAGGCGAAGGCGAACGTGACGATCGCGAGGATCACGTACGGCGAGCGCGGCGCGAACACCTGCGACGGGTCGGTCGCCGGGTTCCACAGAGCGATCGTCGCGTAGTGCTGGCCGAGCAGCCAGCTCACACCGACGAGTGACCAGAGCAGTATGTCGCTGCCGTACCGGTGGATCAGGTACAGCGCCAGGCCGCCGATGAAGAACGGCGCGTTGTCCTGCATCACCAGCTCGGTGACGAGGGAATTGTCGGCGACCTGCGCGAACGCGGTGGCCGCCGTCCACACCACGGCGAAGACGACGACGCGGCGGTAGGTGACGCCCTTCCACACCACGAACAGCGCGAAGAAGAAGTAGAAGCGCGCCTCGACCCACAGGGTCCAGCAGACGCCCAGCACCCGCCGTACGCCCATGGGCTGCTGGAGCATGGTGAAGTTCACCAGCACCTCGTGCAGCCGCAGCGGTTCGCTGACCGACGGCAGTACGAAACAGGCGGCGGTCACCAGGACGATGGCCGCCCAGTACGCCGGGTAGAGCCGGGTGACGCGGGAGCGGAAGAAGTCCCCGAGCGAACGGCCCCAGCTGCTCATGCAGATGACGAAGCCGCTGATGACGAAGAAGACCTGGACGCCGAGACAGCCGTAGACCGTGAGCCCGGACAGGTCGGGGAACAGATGGCGCGGCGATTCGCCCCAGGCGCGGGTGATGTCGCCGCCGCGCCCCGAGTAGTGGTAAAGGCAGACCATCAGCGCGGCCACGATGCGCAGCCCGTCGAGCGCCCGCATCCGGTCGTGCCGCGGCGCGGCTGCGGCAGGCGCCGCGGCCCCGGGAGTGGCGGAAGGTGAACTCTGCGGTTCGGGAAGGGGTTCCGGTACAGGGGCCAGGGTCGCTTGCGTCATTCCCTCTGTTTCCGTCCGTTCCCACCGTCGCCAGGTCATCCAGAAGGACGCTAGGCAGCCTCCGGTGAACGTGGCGACAGCGCCGAAGTGAACACCGGTTCGAGATAGATGACGGAGGGGTGAACTGCCGAGGTGACGCACGTGTGGACGATCATGCGGGCTCCCGAGACCACAACCGTGCCTGAATCGTTGGTCGAACCAGTGGCCCAGACCACGCCGACTGCTTAACATCGATCACTGCAAGGCTTGTGCATCGCCGCACAATCTCCCCGGGAGGCCCCCTTGAACCGCCGCCGTCGCACCGCGCTCTCCATCTCCGTCGTTCTGCTCGCCGCGGCCCCGCTGCTCACCGCGTGCGGCAGCGACTCCCACCCGGGAGCTGCGGCGGTCGTCGGCGGCAAGCGGATCGAGGTGTCCACGCTCCAGGCTCAGGTCGCCGCGGTGCGCAAGGCGCAGGAGGCGTCGCCGCAGTCCGCCGAGCTGATCAAGAACTCGGGGCAGCTCAACCAGAACAAGCTCAACGGCATGATCTTCGACCGGATCCTGTTGCAGGCCGCGAGCGACGAGGGCGTCAGCGCCTCGCGCCGCGAGATCCAGACTGCCAGGCAGCAGGCCGAGGCACAGTCCGGCGGTGCGAAGGCGTTCGAGTCCGTGCTGTTGCAGCAGGGCGCGCTCACCCCCGACCAGATCGACGACGCGGTACGCCGTGACGTGCTGCTCGCCAAGGTCGCCACGGCCGTCGGCGGCGACACCACGACCCCGCAGGGCCAGCAGAAGGTCCTCGCCCTGCTGGCGAAGACGTCGAAGTCGATGCATGTCGACGTCAACCCGCGCTACGGCACCTGGGACAACACGAAGATCTCGCTGGGCCAGTCCACGACGCCGTGGATCAAGCAGGTCACCAAGGAAGCCCCGCAGCAGGAGCCGACCGACGCCTGACCGCAGGCCGGCGGTAGGTTCGACGGGTGACACAAGAACCTCCCGCGGCGCCCGCGCAGGACCCGGCCGGCCGTATCGTCCTGCTGACCGCCAGCCATCGCGTCGCCCCCGGACTGCTGTCCTGGCCGGCCTGGCAGACGCTGCACGCCGCCGACCGTGTGCTGTGCGCCGACCCGGCCGATCCGCAGCTCCCGTATCTGAGGGAAGCCGGCGTCCGGGTCGAAGAGGGTGCCCCCGGCGCCGAGGAGCTGGTCGCCGACTGCGCCGGCGGCCGTACGGTCGTGGTGATGTCCTCGCTGGACAGCCGCGGCCCGCTCACCGACGGTCTCGCCAGGCTCGCGGGCTCGGGCCGGGTCCAGATGCCCGACCTGGAACTGCTCCCCGGCTCGTACGACCTGCCGGGCGCCCGGCTCCTCGATCTCGTCCAGGTGATGGACCGGATCAGGCGTGACTGCCCCTGGTCGTCGATCCAGACCAACCAGGGGCTCGCCAAGTACGGCATCGAGGAGATGTACGAACTGGTCGAGGCCATCGAGGACGGCGACACCCACGAGCTGCGCGAGGAGCTGGGCGACGTACTGCTCCAGGTCGTCTTCCACGCCCGCATCGCCGAGGACGGCCTGCCCGCCGACGCCGACGCCGACGCCGACGCCGACGCCGACGAGGGCGAGAGCGTCGAGCGGTTCTCCATCGACGATGTCGCCGCGACCCTCGTGGAGAAGCTGATCCACCGCCATCCCCATGTCTTCGGCGACGAGAGCGCGGCGACCCCGGCCGACGTCAAGACGCACTGGCTGCGGATGAAGGCGATCGAGAAGCAGCGCGACTCCGTCACCGACGGCGTACCGCTCGGCCAGCCGAGCCTCGCGCTCGCCTCGAAGCTCGCCGGGCGGGTGCGCACGGCCGGCCTGGACATCGTACCGCCGTCGGGCGAGGGCGTCGGGTACGAGCTGCTGGCCCTGGCGGTACGGGCGGACGAGGCGGGCGTCGACCCGGAGACCGCGCTGCGTGCGGCGGCGCGTGTATATAGGGACACGATCCGTACCGCCGAGGGGCACGGCGTGCGGGACCACCGCTGACGGACGCGGCGGGCGGGTCGTTAGGGTCGGGGGATGCCCGACCAGCCCTCCCCGACCACGCCCCCCGCGCCCGCGCTCTTCACCTGGGAGTTCGCCACCGACCCGTACCCCGCGTACGCCTGGCTCCGTGAGCACGCGCCGGTGCACAGGACCACGCTCCCGAGCGGGGTCGACGCCTGGCTGGTGACGCGGTACGGGGACGCCAAGCAGGCGCTCGCCGACGCGCGGCTGTCGAAGAACCCCGTGCACCACGCGGGGAGCGCCGCCGCCAAGGGCAAGACCGGGATCCCCGGCGAGCGCGACGCGGATCTGATGACGCATCTGCTGAACATCGACCCGCCCGACCACACCCGGCTGCGCCGGCTCGTCTCCAAGGCGTTCACCCCGCGCCGGGTGGCCGAATTCGCACCACGCGTGCAGGAGTTGACGGACCGGCTGATCGACGACTTCGCGGCGAAGGGCTCGGCCGACCTCATCCACGACTTCGCCTTCCCGCTCCCCATCTACGCGATCTGCGACCTGCTCGGCGTACCGGCCGAGGACCAGGACGACTTCAGGGACTGGGCCGGCATGATGATCCGGCACGGCGGAGGTCCGCGCGGCGGCGTCGCGCGCTCGGTGAAGAAGATGCGCGGCTATCTCGCCGAACTGATCCACCGCAAGCGGCGGGAGCCCGGCGACGATCTGATCTCAGGTTTGATCCGGGCCGGCGACCACGGGGAGCACCTGACCGAGAACGAAGCGGCGGCGATGGCCTTCATCATCCTGTTCGCCGGATTCGAGACGACGGTCAACCTCATCGGCAACGGCACGTACGCGCTGCTGCGCAACCCCGGCCAGCGGACCAGGCTCCAGGAAGCGCTCGCCGCCGGCGACACCGGCCTGCTCGCCACGGGCGTGGAAGAACTCCTGCGCTACGACGGGCCGGTGGAACTCGCCACCTGGCGCTACGCGACCGAACCGCTGACCGTCGGCGGGGTGGCCGTCGCGACCGGCGACCCCGTCCTCGTCGTCCTCGCCGCCGCCGACCGCGACCCCGCCCGCTTCGACGACCCCGACCGGCTGGATCTCGCTCGGAGTGACAATCAACACCTCGGATACGGGCACGGAATCCACTACTGCCTCGGCGCACCCCTGGCACGGCTGGAGGGTCGGACCGCACTTGCCACACTTCTGACCCGGCTGCCCGATGTGCGCCTTGCGGAGGATCCTTCCGATTTGCGGTGGCGTGGGGGGCTCATCATGCGTGGATTGCGCACGCTTCCGGTGCAGTTCACACCTCTGTCCGACTGACAAACCGTCAAGTCCGTGACTTTCACGTGATCTCCGCTGCATCGACTTGTGACAGACGTTCGAGTACCGCTACGTTCACCGACAGCTCCACCAGCCACACGGTGTAGTCGTATTTCCCGTCACACGGAAGGCAACCGCATGTCCGCGAACGGCCGTCATCGCCGCCCTCGGCAGGCTCCCGCACTGATCGTCGCCGCAGGGGTGACCGGATCGGCGATCGCGATCCCGCTGCTCGGCGCTGCCGGCGCCTCCGCCGCAGACGCCACGACCTGGGACCACGTCGCCGAGTGCGAGAGCGGCGGCACGTGGAGCGCGAACCTGGAGAACGGCTATTACGGCGGGCTGCAGATGTCGCAGGAGACCTGGAACTCCTTCGGGGGTGACCAGTACGCCAGCCGGCCCGACCTCGCCAGCCGCGCCCAGCAGATACAGGTGGCCGAGAAGGTCCTCGACGCACAGGGCCCGCAGGC
Organism: Streptomyces sp. NBC_00370; assembly: GCF_036084755.1. Classification (NCBI taxonomy): domain Bacteria; kingdom Bacillati; phylum Actinomycetota; class Actinomycetes; order Kitasatosporales; family Streptomycetaceae; genus Streptomyces; species Streptomyces sp. NBC_00370. The sequence continues at coordinate 3,413,537 of NZ_CP107968.1, read as the reverse complement.
GTGGACGAGCTGCGCCGCGGTCTCCGGTCTCACCAAGAGCGACGTCACGCCGGACGTCGACCCCGGTGCGGGTTCCGACCCGGCGGCCGAGGACGAGGCGCCGACCGGCGTGAGCAACGACAACGGCGGCGGCACCGTCGGCAGCGTGGTCGGTGGTCTGATCGACGGCGTGACCGGCGGCGGCGACAGCAGCACGTCCCCGAAGGCCACGGACACGCCCGCGCCTTCGCCGTCGGCCACCACCCCCTCCGGCGCCCCCTCGGCGACCACGCCCGCCCCTGACGCCTCCGGGACACCGTCCGGCACGCCGTCCGGGACCCCCTCCAAGGCGTCCAAGCACCGCGGCGCCGCGGCTCCCGAGACGACACGGCCGGGCAATTCGGGCGAACAGCGGGAAACTGGCCGTCATGCCTCGCGAGTTAACGAACCGGTACATGACGCGAAGGGTGACGGCATCTCCGTCGGTCAGTACGCCGCCCCCGTGGACGAGGCCCCGACGCTGATCACCGACGCGCTGAAGCTGCCGGGCGGCTGGCAGCAGATCTACGCGGCGGACGCGGCGCTGGCCAGTGCGGATCTCGCGAAGTAGCCTCTGCAGCGAGGGCAGTTAGAGACCCTATGTCCACTTCTGTGAAAGTGAGACAAGGGTCTCTTTGCCGTAATTGGTGTGCTCTGCCCGCCGGGTTCGTCCCTTTCCGCTCCCACCTGCGAAAACACAACGGTGTTGAAGACCGGTAAGGGCGATTTATCCGTGATGCTCTCCTTTGAACATCCGGGGCGGGCTGTGTTTACGTCTGAACCGCTCGCACCGCGGGCCCCGTCGACCGGCACGCCGAATCCTGCCGCCGGACGCCGGGAACAGTCGTCGCGTAAAGCGCCGTAGGCAGGAGCGGGGGACCCAAGGTTAGGCGCCGGACCCGGCCGTCGAGAGACGGCCGCCGACCGGCTCGGGGTGTAGCCACCTGCCGTCACGCGGCAGGTGGCCGGGCAACTCACTTGGCCCGAACCCGACAGCTGACCTCGTAGGCGTCGGTGAGGAGATGCTCCATGCTGCGTTCCAGCAATGCCAAGCACCGCCGCCCGTCCAAGGCCGTCCGCTACGCGACGCTCGCCGGAGTGACCGGTGCCGCCATCGCGGTACCGCTGCTCGGTGCCACGTCCGCATCGGCCGCCTCCACCTCGGAGTGGGACCAGGTCGCCTCGTGCGAGTCCGGCGGCAACTGGTCGATCAACACCGGCAACGGGTACTACGGCGGTCTGCAGTTCTCGTCGTCCACCTGGGCCGCGTACGGCGGCACCGCCTACGCCTCCAGCGCCGACCAGGCCTCCAAGTCGCAGCAGATAGCCGTCGCCGAGAAGGTCCTGGCCAGCCAGGGCAAGGGCGCCTGGCCGAGCTGTGGCGTCAACCTGTCCGGCGCGTCCAGCAGTTCGGACGCCGCCCAGCCGCAGGAGCAGGCCCCCCAGCAGCAGGCGCAGCCCAAGCAGCAGCAGGCGCAGCCCTCCTCGAAGCAGCAGTCGAGCCGCAGCGAGGCGCAGCCCGCGTCGCGCGGCCAGAGCCGTCCCACCACGATCAAGAAGGGTGACGGCGAGTACAAGGTCAAGGGTGGCGACACCCTTTCGAAGATCGCCACCGCCCATCACGTCAAGGGCGGCTGGAAGAAGGTCTTCGACCTGAACAAGGACATCGTCAAGGACGCCGATGTGATCTACCCGGGCCAGCAGCTCCACCTCAGCTAGTCCCGGGTCACTGACCCGACCGGTCCTCACCGACCACCCCGGTCCGGCGCGCGTCCCCCGTGCGTGCCGGGCCGGGGTTCCTTGTGCGGGTGCGGGTGCGGGCCCGCTACGGGGTCCCGGTGAAGCAGCCGCCGGATTTGTCCGGCCTGCCGGGTATTCGGTCCTCATTTCGTCCCAGCGTGCGGGCACAGGCCGGCCGACGCCCCGCCGCCGGTTAGGCTCTTGGCGCAAGGCCAACGGGCCCTGCGCTCCAAGCGTCACATCCCAGAAGGAGATGCTCGTGCCGTCCATCGACGTCGTCGTAGCCCGGGAAATCCTCGACTCCCGAGGCAACCCCACGGTCGAGGTCGAGGTCGGCCTCGACGACGGCAGCACAGGCCGTGCTGCTGTCCCCTCCGGTGCCTCCACCGGTGCGTTCGAGGCCCTTGAGCTCCGCGACGGTGACCAGAACCGTTACCAGGGCAAGGGCGTCGAGAAGGCCGTCCTCGCCGTCATCGAGCAGATCGGCCCGGAGCTCGTCGGCTACGACGCCACCGAGCAGCGGCTGATCGACCAGGCGATGCTGGACCTGGACGCCACCCCCGACAAGTCGTCGCTCGGCGCCAACGCCATCCTGGGTGTCTCCCTCGCCGTGGCGCACGCCGCCTCCGAGGCGTCCGACCTGCCGCTGTTCCGCTACCTCGGCGGTCCGAACGCGCACCTGCTGCCCGTCCCGATGATGAACATCCTGAACGGCGGGTCGCACGCCGACTCGAACGTGGACATCCAGGAGTTCATGATCGCCCCGATCGGCGCCGAGTCCTTCTCCGAGGCGCTGCGCTGGGGCGCCGAGGTCTACCACACCCTCAAGCGCGTCCTGAAGGACAAGGGCCTGGCCACCGGTCTCGGTGACGAGGGCGGCTTCGCGCCGAACCTGGACTCCAACCGCGCCGCGCTCGACCTCATCCTCGAAGCGATCAAGGAGGCCGGCTACGTCGCCGGCCGTGACATCGCGCTCGCGCTCGACGTCGCCGCCTCCGAGTTCTACAGCGAGGGCAAGTACAACTTCGAGGGCGAGTCCCGCTCGGCCGCCGAGATGACCGAGTACTACGAGGAGCTCGTCGCCTCGTACCCGCTCGTCTCCATCGAGGACCCGCTGTTCGAGGACGACTGGGCCGGCTGGAAGGTCCTCACCGACAAGCTGGGCGCCAAGGTCCAGATCGTCGGCGACGACCTCTTCGTCACCAACCCGGAGCGCCTCGCCCGCGGTATCGAGGAGGGCTCGGCCAACGCGCTGCTCGTCAAGGTCAACCAGATCGGTTCGCTGACCGAGACGCTCGACGCCGTCGAGCTGGCGCAGCGCAACGGCTTCAAGTGCATGATGTCGCACCGCTCGGGCGAGACCGAGGACGTCACCATCGCCGACCTCGCCGTCGCCGTGAACTGCGGCCAGATCAAGACCGGCGCACCGGCCCGCTCGGAGCGCGTCGCCAAGTACAACCAGCTGCTGCGCATCGAGGAGATCCTCGACGACGCGGGCGTCTACGCGGGCCGCAGCGCGTTCCCGCGCTTCCGCTCCGCCGAGTAGCACAGGCAGCACGGCGGTCCTGCTCTTGCCCGCCCGTCGTACGTACGTCCCCGGCCCCGGTCCCGTACCGTGTCCGGGGACGTACGTACGTGACACGGGAGGCGAGCGATGAGCGGGAGCCGGGACCGGTTCTCCACCGCGACCAGGCTGCGGGTGCTCGGTGAGCAGACCGCGGCCCGGGTCTACCGCTCCCAGAGCCGCCGGCAGGCGCGCCGCTCCCGGCTCACCGGCCGGGCGGCCTTCCTGGCCCTGGTCGTGTGCACGCTCGTCGTGGCGCTCGCGTACCCGATGCGGCAGTACGTGTCCCAGCGCAACGAGATCAGCGACCAGGAGCGGACGTCGCGTGACGCGAAGCGCCAGGTCGAGGAGTTGCGCGACGAGAAGGCGCGGCTCCAGGACGACGCGTACATCGAGCGGCTGGCCAGGGACCATCTGCACTACGTGATGCCGGGGGAGACCGGCTTCACGATGACCGACCCGCACACCGTCAAGGAACAGCACGAGGTGGAGGGCGGGGCCGACCGCCCCTGGTACTCCAACCTCATGGACGACGTCGACAACGCGGACCGCCCGGACAGGTAACCCGGCGGGCGGGCCGCCGCGCACAACCTAGGCAGGCATGGACAAGCCCCCTCCGCAGACCGACCGCACCGAGCCCACCGAGGCGGATGTCGCGGCCTTCAAGCAACAGCTCGGCCGACCGCCGCGCGGACTGCGCGCCATCGCGCACCGCTGCCCCTGCGGTCAGCCGGACGTGGTCGAGACGGCGCCGCGGCTGCCCGACGGCACGCCCTTCCCCACGACGTACTACCTGACCTGCCCGCGCGCGGCCTCGGCCATCGGCACGCTGGAGGCGAACGGCGTCATGAAGGAGATGACCGAACGCCTCGCGACCGACCCGGAGCTGGCCGCCGCGTACCGCGCCGCCCATGAGGACTACATCGCGCGCCGTGACGCCATCGAGGTGCTGGCGGGCTTCCCCAGCGCCGGCGGCATGCCGGACCGGGTGAAGTGTCTGCATGTCCTGGTCGCGCACTCGCTGGCGGCCGGCCCCGGGGTCAACCCGCTGGGTGACGAGGCGCTGGCGATGCTGCCCGAGTGGTGGGCCAAGGGGCCGTGTGTGATCCCGTTCACAAATGAGGAGTCCGGATGACCAGGGTGGCCGCCGTCGACTGCGGTACGAACTCGATCAGGCTGCTGGTCGCGGACGCCGACCCGGTGGCGGGCACGCTGGCCGACTTGGACCGGCGGATGACGATCGTCCGGCTCGGCCAGGGCGTGGACCGCACGGGCCGGCTGGCCCCCGAGGCGCTGGAGCGCACGTTCGCCGCCTGCCGGGAGTACGCGGAGATCATCAAGGAGCACGGCGCCCGCCGGATCCGGTTCGTCGCCACCTCGGCGTCGCGTGACGCCGAGAACCGCGACGACTTCGTGCGCGGCGTGCGCGGCATCCTGGGCGTGGAGCCCGAGGTGATCACCGGTGACGAGGAGGCCGCGCTCTCCTTCACCGGCGCGACGAAGGAACTGCCGGGCCACGAGAGCCGGCTGGTCGTGGACATCGGCGGCGGCTCGACGGAGTTCGTCGTCGGCGACGACCAGGTCAGGGCCGGGCGGTCGGTCAACATCGGCTGCGTACGGCTGACGGAGCGCCATCTGCTGCGCGACGGCGCCGTCAGCGACCCCGTGACACCGGATCAGGTCGCCGCGATGCGCGCCGACATCGAGGCCGCCTTGGACCTCGCCGAGGAGGCCGTACCGCTCCGCGAGGCCCGCACCCTGGTGGGGCTCGCCGGCTCGGTCACGACCGTGGCCGGTATCGCGCTCGGTCTGGACGCGTACGACTCGACGGCGATCCACCACTCGCGGATCCCGTACGGACAGGTCAAGGAGATCACCGAGCGGCTGCTGGCCGCCACCCACGAGGAGCGCGCCGCGATCCCGGTCATGCACGCGGGCCGGGTGGACGTCATCGGCGCCGGCGCCCTCGTACTGCTGTCGATCATGGAGCGGACGGGCGCCGCCGAGGTGGTCGTCAGCGAGCACGACATCCTCGACGGCATCGCCTACAAGGCGGCCGAAGAGGCCCGCGCCACGACGGACTGAACGTCCTCCCGAAGAACTTCGTGAAGTTCTTCACAAGGAAAAGACTCCTGCCGTGCGCGGTTGCCGTACGCAAGGGCCGCAGGGGCCCTCGAAAGGGGTCCGGACGGACCCTACGGGGGAGTTCCGGGGGCGTTACGGCACTGTGAACCCGCGCGGTGGTCCGCGTGGCGGGTGACGCGTAGGGGCAGGTCACAGGGGGTGCCGGTGGGGTCACGGCGCCCCCTGACCGCTGTCGCGGGAAGGGCCTCGCGGCAAAGGGGCCGGGCAGTGTAGCACAGGTACCCCCTACCCTTGTGAAGGGGCTCACGAGTACCCCCCACCCCCGGGGTGGATACTCGATGGCATGAGCACCACGGAGCGTCCCAGGATCCTCGTTGTAGGCGGTGGGTACGTAGGCCTGTACGCAGCTCGTCGCATTCTGAAGAAGATGCGGTACGGGGAAGCGACCGTCACGGTCGTGGACCCACGCTCGTACATGACGTACCAGCCCTTCCTCCCCGAAGCTGCCGCCGGCAGCATCTCGCCTCGGCATGTCGTCGTACCGCTGCGACGCGTGCTGCCCAAGGCTGAGGTTCTCACCGGCCGGGTCACGACCATCGACCAGGACCGCAAGGTCGCCACAGTCGCGCCGCTCGTCGGCGAGGCCTACGAGCTGCCCTTCGACTACCTGGTCGTCGCGCTCGGCGCGATCTCCCGTACCTTCCCGATCCCCGGCCTCGCCGAGCAGGGCATCGGCATGAAGGGCATCGAGGAGGCGATCGGACTGCGCAACCACGTGCTGGAGCAGCTCGACAAGGCCGACTCCACGACGGACGAGGACGTCCGTCGCAAGGCGCTCACCTTCGTCTTCGTCGGCGGCGGCTTCGCCGGCGCCGAGACGATCGGCGAGGTCGAGGACCTGGCGCGCGACGCGGCCAAGTACTACACGAACGTCAAGCGCGAGGACATGCGCTTCGTCCTTGTCGACGTCGCCGACAAGATCCTCCCCGAGGTCGGCCCGAAGCTGGGCGCCTGGGGCAAGGAGCACCTTGAGGGCCGTGGCGTCGAGATCTACCTGAAGACCGGCATGGACTCCTGCGTCGACGGTCACGTGGTGCTGAACAACGGCCTTGAGGTCGACTCCAACACCATCGTGTGGACGGCCGGCGTCAAGCCCAACCCGGCGCTCGCCCGCTACGGTCTGCCGCTCGGCCCGCGTGGTCACGTCGACACCAACGAGAAGCTCCAGGTGCAGGGCACCGACTACATCTGGGCCGCCGGCGACAACGCCCAGGTCCCGGACGTCGTCGGCCGCAAGGCCGGCAACCCGAACGCCTGGTGCCCGCCCAACGCCCAGCACGCGCTGCGCCAGGCCAAGGTGCTCGGCGACAACGTGATCTCGGGTATGCGCGGCTTCCCGCAGGGGGACTACAGCCACGCCAACAAGGGCGCCGTCGCGGGTCTCGGCCTGCACAAGGGCGTCGCGATGATCGTCATGGGCAAGATGAAGATCAAGCTCAAGGGCCGGCTCGCCTGGTACGCCCACCGCGGCTACCACGGCATGGCCATGCCGACGTTCAACCGCAAGATCCGGGTCTTCGCCGACTGGACGCTCTCGATGTTCCTCAAGCGCGAGGTCGTGTCGCTCGGCGCGATGCAGACGCCGCGCGAGGAGTTCTACGAGGCGGCCAAGCCGACCCCGCCCGCCGCGGTCGTCGTCCGGCCCGAGCCTGAGAAGGCCAAGGCTTCCTGACCCCGCCCAGCTGATCGAGAGGGCCGTCCGCCATCCGTGGTGCGGGCGGCCCTCTCGCATGTCCCCGGCCGGTCGAGGGCCGCCGGGGGAGCCCCGCCCTCGCCCTGACGGCCCAACAGGCGGGCTTCACCCGTGCGGTCTTGACCGCCCCCTCCGGACGTCGTTCCGCGCACCGGACGACTCCCACCGCACGGGGGCGCACCGAGCCGTACCGCGCTAAACTCCGTGGTGAATGCAGCTATTTTACGGTCTCATTGCGTGACAGCGGGACTGCGTCAGCACCCTCCGGGTGTTTACGTGGTGCTGAGCATGTCTGGATTAATCATCACGGAGGTGTGCGCCATGGCCGACGCCGCGCTGCGGCTGACCACTCTTGCCGAAGAACTGCTGGGAGCCCCGCTCCCGGTACGTATCCGCGCATGGGACGGCAGTGAATCAGGGCCCCCGGACGCGCCGATCCTGGTCATCCGCAGCCGCCGTGCGTTGCGCCGGCTGCTGTGGAAGCCGGGCGAGCTGGGCCTGGCCCGCGCCTGGGTCGCCGGCGAGCTGGATGTCGACGGCGACCTGTACGCGGCCCTGGAGCTGCTCGCGGGGCTCATCTGGGAGAAGGGCGCCGAGGCCAAGGACACCGTGCACCCCGTCCTCGACCCGCGGATGCGGGCCGCGGCGAAGGGCATCGTCCAGATCGCGGGCCCCTGGCCGCCGCCCCCGCCGCCGGTCGAGGAAGTACGCCGCCGCACGGGCGCGCTGCACACCAAGCGGCGCGACAAGCAAGCCATCAGCCACCACTACGACGTCGGCAACGACTTCTACGAGATGGTGCTCGGCCCCTCCATGGTCTACTCCTGCGGCTACTGGGACGACACCCCCGGCTTCACCCTCGAACAGGCCCAGCGCGACAAGCTCGACCTGGTCTGCCGCAAGCTCGCGCTGAAGGACGGCGACCGGCTGCTCGACGTCGGCTGCGGCTGGGGCTCGATGGCCATCCACGCCGCGCGCGAGTACGGCGCCCGGGTCACCGGCGTCACCCTCTCCCGTGAGCAGGCCGCGTACGCCCGTAAGCGCATCGCCGAGGAGGGGCTGACCGACCGGGTCGAGATCCGGGTCCAGGACTACCGCGACGTCCGGGACGGCCCGTACGACGCGATCTCCTCCATCGGCATGGCCGAGCATGTCGGCACGGTGCGCTACCGGGAGTACGCGGACGACCTGTACGCCTTGCTCAAGCCCGGCGGCCGGCTGCTCAACCACCAGATCGCCCGGCGCCCGGAGAAGGTCGAGGAGGAGTACCACATCGACGAGTTCATCGACGCGTACGTCTTCCCCGACGGCGAGCTGGCCCCGCTCGGCCGGACCGTCGCCACGCTGGAGGAAGCGGGCTTCGAAGCCCGTGACGTGCAGTCGATAAGGGAGCACTACGCGCTGACCCTGCGCCGCTGGGTGGCCAATCTGGAGCAGCACTGGCCCGAGGCGGTCCGTGCCACCTCGCCGGGCCGGGCCAGGGTCTGGCGGCTCTACATGGCGGCGTCCGCGCTCTCCTTCGAGCGCAACAGGATCGGTGTGAACCAGATCCTGGCCGTGAAGACACCGGAGAGCGGCGAGCCGGGAGCGCCGCTGCGCTCGCACGACTGGCGCTGACCTCTTCCGTGCCGCACCGGGCCCCGCGGCAGAGCTGCCGCGGGGCCCGGTCGTCCGGTGATCCGGTGATCCGGTGACGTGTCACTCGGCTGATCCTGTGATGTCACTCGGCCTTGATCGCCGTCAGTATGTTCAGCCGGGCGGCGCTGCGGGCCGGCCACATCGCGGCCAGCACCCCCACCAGCGCGGCCAGCACCAGGAAGATCCCGATCCGGTCCCAGGGCAGGACCAGCGCGTAGCCCGGCACCGAACTCTTGATCGTCTGGCCGATCGCCCAGGCCAGGAAGGTCCCGAGCGCCACACCGACCACCGCGCCGAACACCGAGATCACCACGGCTTCGAGACGGATCATCCGCTTCGTCCTGCGCCGGTCCAGGCCGATGGCGCGCAGCATCCCGATCTCCTGCTGCCGCTCGAAGACCGACATCGCCAGGGTGTTGATCACGCCGAGCACCGCGATGAGCAGGGCCATCGCCAGCAGCCCGTACATGATGTTCAGGGCCGTGTTGATCAGACCCCCGAAGCTGTTCCTGATGTCCTGCCGGTCCATGACGCTGATCGCCGGGTTGTCGCCGAGCGCGTCCACCAGCGCCTGTTCGTGCGCCGCGCTCGCGCCGCCCTCGCTCTTGATCCAGACCTCGCGGATGTCCGGGGTCTTCTCGTGCGGGGCGAGCAGTTCGCCCGACATCAGCAGCGGCGAGAGGAACTCGTTGTTCTTGAATGTCGCGCCGACCTTCAGCCTGGCCGAAGCGCCGTCGTCGTACCGCACCGGCACGATGTCGCCGACCTTCCAGCCGTTGGACTTCGCGGTCTTCGTGGCCACCGCGATCTGTCCGTCGCCGAGCGTGTCCAGCGAGCCGTTGACTGAGGTCAGGTTGAAGACCTTGGTGATGTCACCGGGGGTGACCCCGGAGACCGAGTGGTCCTTGCCCTTGACCGACACGTCGGCGGCCTGCTGCGGCGACACGGCCTCGATGCCCGGCGCCTTGCGCAGCGCGGTCACCGCCGAGCTGTCCAGCGCGTCGCCGCTCGCCATCGTCACCATGTAGTCGGCGCTGATGTTGTCGGTGGTCATCTTGTCCACGGCCTGGCCCAGGGTCACCCCGAGCACGGTGAGCCCGGTGACCAGGGTGAGCCCGATGGCCAGCGCGGAAGCGGTCGCTCCGGTACGCCGGGGGTTACGGACGGCGTTCTGGCTCGCCAGCTTCCCCGAGACTCCGGAGACCCGCCGCAGGAACGGCCGTACGAGCGCGATGAAGGGGCGCGAGAGCAGCGGGATCAGCACGATGATCCCGATCAGCGTCAGGAAGGCGCCGAGCCCGATCAGGGCCCTGCCGTCACTTCCGGCGGCGGCCCCGGCCATCACCGCGGCACCGCCGAGCAGCGTCAGCACCGCGCCGAAGGAGTTGCGCACGACGAGGGACTTGGTGGTGGCGACACCGTGCACGCTGCTCATGGCGGCGACCGGCGGGATCTTCGCCGCACGCCTGGCCGGCAGCCAGGCGGCGAGGAGGGTGATCAGCACCCCTACCCCGAAGGCGGCCAGGACCGAGTACGGCGAGACCACCAGCGGACCGGCCGGCACCTTCGCACCGGTGGCACCCATCGCGCCGCGCAGCCCGACCGCCATCGCGACGCCGAGGCCGAAGCCGATGACCGAGGCGACCACGCCGACCACGCCGGCCTCGGCGAGCACCGAGCGCTTGACCTGCTTGCGGGAGGCGCCGACGGCGCGCAGCAGCGCCAGTTCCTTGGTGCGCTGGGCGACCAGCATGGTGAAGGTGTTGGAGATCAGGAAGATGCCAACGAACAGGGCGATACCGGCGAAGGCCAGCAGCATCGTGTTGAGCCCGGAGAGGCCGCTCTTGATGTCGGCCGCCTGGTCGTCGGCGAGCTGGGTGCCGGTCTGGGCGTCGGCACCGTCCGGCAGGACCGCTTTGACCTCGGACAGGACCCGCGTGTCGGAGGCGCCGGGCGCCGCGACGACCGTCAGGTCCTTGAAGTGGCCCGGCGTCAGGTAGAGCCGCTGCGCGGTGTCCGTGTCGAAGAGGACGAGGCTGCCGCCTGCGCTGACCGCGCCGTCCTCGGTGTCGAAGATCCCGGAGAGGGCGTACTCCTTCACCGGGCCGTTGGTCGCGACCCGCACCCGGTCACCGACGTGGTACTCGCCCTTGTCGGCGGTCGCCTTGTCGAGAGCGATCTGGCCGCCCTTGGCGGGGCCGCCGCCGTCGGTGAAGTCGTACGACGGGTCCTTGCCGTTCTTGTCGGGTGCGAAGTTGGCCCCGGTGTTGGACCAGCCGTTGCCGATGAGCTTGCCGTCCTTGTCGGCGACCCCGGCGAAGCCGTCGACCCGGCCTGTGACGGTGGTGACACCGCCTGCCGCCTCGATCTTCTCGACGGTCCGGGTGTCGATGCCCGTGTCGTCGGTCGAGGAGACGGCGACGGAGACGTCCTTGTAGCTCTTCGACGTCTGGTTCTGGAAGGCGCGGCCGAGGGTGTCGGTGAAGACGAGGGTGCCGGAGACGAAGGCCACGCCGAGCATCACGGCGAGCACCGTCATCAGCAGCCTGGCCTTGTGCGCGAGCACGGTGCGCAGGGCGGTACGGAGCATGAGGGGTTCCCGAGGTCAAGTAGAAGAGGGCGAGGGGACGGTGACGGAACGTCAGCTCGTACGGCCCTTGGCGTCGAACGCCTTCATCCGGTCCAGCACCCCGTCGGCGCCGGGGGCGAGCATGTCGTCGACGACCCGGCCGTCGGCGAGGAAGATCACCCGGTCCGCGTAGGCGGCGGCGCTCGCGTCGTGCGTCACCATGACCACGGTCTGGCCCAGCTCACGCACGGAGTTGCGGAGGAAGCCGAGGACTTCGGCGCCGGAGCGCGAGTCCAGGTTCCCGGTCGGCTCGTCACCGAAGATGATCTCCGGCTGGGACGCCAGCGCGCGGGCGACGGCGACCCGCTGCTGCTGACCGCCGGAGAGCTGGGTGGGCCGGTGGCTCAGCCGGTCGGAGAGACCGATCATGGCGATGACCTGATCCAGCCACTGCCGGTCGGGCTTGCGGCCAGCGATGTCCATGGGGAGGGTGATGTTCTCCAGGGCGGTCAGCGTCGGCAGCAGGTTGAACGCCTGGAAGATGAAGCCGATCTTGTCCCGGCGCAACTGCGTGAGCTGCTTGTCCTTGAGGGACCCCAGCTCGGTGTCGCCGAGCTGTACGGATCCGCTGCTGAAGCTGTCCAGGCCGGCGACGCAGTGCATCAGCGTCGACTTGCCCGATCCTGAGGGGCCCATGATCGCGGTGAACTCCCCCTGGCGGAAGTCCACACTGACCCGGTCGAGCGCCACCACCTGGGTCTCGCCGGTGCCGTAGACCTTCGAGAGGTCGGTGGCACGCGCGGCGACGGCGACGGTGCGGTGGGCGAGCGGCATGGTGGTCACGGGAAACGCTCCTGAGGTGGGGGCTGCGCTGGCCATCTCATCGTCGCGTCGCCCGGCTCGCGGATCGTCACCCACGATGCCCGTTCCGGTGGCCATCTTTCGTCTGATGCCGGAGCCGCCGGCCTCCTCCTCCGGTATGACACGGGCCGGCCGACGCCTTGACGGGTCGGTTCTGGCCAAGACTGCACGCAAGTTCGAGCGCGCTCCCGCTCAGAGGTCACGCCTTCGGCACCCCCCGGGCGCCCCCCTTCCGCACCCCGTTCCACCGTCGTCCGGCGCGCCCCCGCAAATCACGACAACGACGCGCGTCAACAGCCGGGCAACGACAAGGAGTGATGCGCTTTGCGTAACCGCACGGCGACTTTTCGTCATTCCCGTACCGCCCGGTACGGGATCATCTGCCGCCTGTGGCATGTGCCGATGGCTAGTTCCAGGGGCTGACACACCCTCAGACGTCAATAAAATAAGACAAGATCGGGTTACCGCCCCGCAGTTCGGCCGCGGCATCCCGATAGGCTCGTGTGCCAACGCGGACACGCGCCACGCCCGGGTGGTGGAATGCAGACACGACGAGCTTAAACCTCGTTGCCCCTCGCGGGCGTGCCGGTTCAAGTCCGGCTCCGGGCACCTCGCTGGCCAAGACCCTGAGCTGCAAGGACGCCACACAACACCCCGCACGGTGGGCGCCCGCGGCCCCGCCGGGGCCCCACGCGGTTGACGTCACACCGCAGCCGCTTTCGCGGGCACGGAAGAACCACCGGGGAAAGATCATCGCCGCGGCGCTCAATTGCCCGCCGACAGAAGTCGAAGCGACGAATGCCCCCACCGGATGTCGCCATTCAAGCCCGACACCCGCCCCGCCCGCCCGTCCGAGTGTGGATAGCGTGCGGCCATGACCGATCGCGCGGAGCTGCCGCTGCTCTTCCTGGACGTGGACGGCACGCTCCTGCCCTACGGCGGCGCCCGGCTTCCGGCGGCGCTCGACGAGTGGGACGCGTGGCAGCACGTGTCGAACCCCCAACTGGCCAAGATCGACCTTGCACACGGGCCACGACTGCTGGCGTTGCCCTGTGCGCTGGTGTGGGCCACCGCGTGGATGGGTGACGCCAACGAGGTGATCGCGCCGCTGCTCGGGCTGCCCGAACTGCCCGTGGCCGAGCTACCGGCCGCGCCGGAAGAGGACGCCCCGGACCTGCCGCACTGGAAGACCCGGGCACTCGTCCACCTCGCCGCCGGGCGCCCGTTCATCTGGGTCGACGACGAGATCAGCGATCTGGACCGGGCCTGGGTGACGAGACACCACCCGGGACCGGCACTTCTCCACCGAGTGGATTCCCTGACCGGTCTCCTCGCCACCGACTTCGCGGTGCTCGGCGACTGGCTGCGCGACGGCCGGATCCGGGCGCGGCGGCGCTGAGGGGGCGGCCGGGGCTTGGTCTATGAGCGGGGGCTCCTGGTCGGCCGGTCGTGTCCTGGCCGGCTGCCGTCTGCGCAGACCGCCCACACGAGCTTGCCGACGCCCGCGCGGGCGCTCACTCCCCAGCGGCCGGCGGTGAGGGCGTCCACGAGCGTCAGGCCGCGTCCGGAGTCGTCGTCGGCGGACGGTTCGCGGCGTTCGGGTTTGGTCTCGTTGGCGTCGTGGACCTCGATGCGTACGGCGTCGGTCAGATGCTCGTAGCGCGTCTCGATCAGACGCCCGCCGGGGACGCGAGCGTGCCGCACGCTGTTGGTCAGCAGCTCGGAGAGAACCAGCTCGGCGGAGTCGGCGAGGTGGGTCAGGTCCCAGGCGGTCAGGTGCTGGAGCAGCAAGTGCCGTGCCTTGCCGACCGATCGGGGGCTGTTCGGCCAGCGCTTCACCACCAGGGCGGGGCGGTCTTCGCCGGGGGGTAATGGGGCGGTGGCTGTCCCGCTCGGGTGGAGGTGCGGCTGACGTGGTCTCATGTCGGTCACGCTACGAATCCGCCCGGTCACACCCCAGTGGCGGGCGGTACCACTTCCTGGATCAGGTAGGACGCCAAGTCCTACCGCATGAGGCCGAGTCGGTCGGCCAGTCCCAGTACGACCGTGTCCCGGCGGGACGCGCGCCCCCGTAGCTCCTCGACTAGGCGGCGCGAAGTGGAGTGGTAGCGCATCCACTCGGGTGCGTCCTGTTCGGCCCGTAGCAACGCGCGGGCGGACGCGCGGTCTTGGCCGAGGTCGCTGTGGGCGAGAGCCCGGTCGACGTGGAAGCGCGCCCGCCAGGTGGGCGGCAGTGAACCGAGATCGGGGATGGTGCGGGCCGCTCTGACGGCCTCCTCGGCCTTCTCCATCTCGACAAGGAAGTTGACCCTGGCGATGCCCGCGTTCGTCGGCCCGAACGGTGTGGTGCCGACGAGGATGTCCTCGCCCATGCTCTCCGCCGCGCCCTTCGCGAGACGCAGCAGGTCCGTCACGGCGTCGTGCTTCTCCTGCCGTACCGCAGCCGTCGCGGCACGCAGCAACAAGACACCCCACAGCGCCAGATCGGTCTGCGACGACCGGAACCCGGGCTCGATCTTCTCGGCACGGGCGAGCGCGACCCGCTCGGCGTCGGCCAGCCGCCCCTGCTTCGTGAAGACCCACGACAGGGTCGAAGCGGCGAGGGTTTCCAGCGACGGGTCGTCGCAGTGGCGGATCGCCGCGAGGGAACGCTCCATCGCGGTGAACGCGGCGTCCTCTTTACCGAGGGCTGTGAGGGTGGTCGCCGCGACCTGGTAGGCAACGGCCAGAACCGAGTTGGCCACCGCGGCGTCGGCGCCCGTGTACGCGTGCGCCGCCGCGCGGGCGTCCCGGATGAGCTGCGGCAGCAGTGCGCCGATCTCGCCCATGCGGCCCTCGCGGCGGATGCTTTCCGTCGACTCCAGGGCCAGCCGCAGCGCCGCGATGCTGGGCACGTCCTCGGGGTCGGCGTCACCGCCCAGCAGATCGGCGACCGGGGACACGGCCTCCCGGAGAGCCAGGACGGACGGCAGGCCGTCGTCCGGCCCGTCGTTGGTCTCGAAGGTGCCGGGCTGGCCCACGAGATAACTCGGCTCGGTGTCCAGCGCACCCGCGAGGGCGTTGATGCTGGTCAGCCGAGCTGTCTTCCGCCGGCCCTGCTCCAGCTTGCGAATGACATCGACGGACAGGTCCGCCCGCTCGGCCAGCTCTTCCTGCGTCAGGCCGCGCCGCCGGCGCAGCTCCGCGATGCGGTCGCCCATGCCCGACTCGTTCGTGATGCCCACCGCCACCCCCGCCAGAAGGTTGTCGGTCAACGGTACTGCGGGCCGGTGCGGTCTCTCCGGTGAAGTGACCTGCTCACTCCGGCGCGGTGTTCGTCGCCACCCAGCTGAGGCACTTCTCCGAGCCGTTCACGATCGGGACCGCGCTCACCTCCGGGCTGTCCCACGGGTGATGCTCCAACAGGTGGGCTTCCAGGGCGGTGGCCGTGGACACCTGCACGAGGTCAGTCATGACGGGACTTTATCCACCAGGCCACGCCCGAAGGCCGGCCCCGGCCGACCTCGCCGTGTCCTCCCGCGCCGGTACCCCGCCATTGGCTGAACTTCGCCCTCCTGTATATTCCCGTGGCGTCACCAAGTACCGGTGATACGGGGCGAGTCCGGGGAATCCTTCACTGACCGGGAGGGTGGGCTCGCATTGACTTCGGGGGTTTTGCGCTATGCGTGTCCGTATATTCCTGCCTGCCGCTGTGGCATTGGCGGCGGGGTCCATGCTTCTCGTCGGCTGTGGTCCCGAGGACGACGATTCGGGTGCTGCCGAGCAGACTTCCTCGGCTCCTGTCTCCTCGCCGAGTGACGACAGCGCCGGGGCCGAGAGCCCGGCGGCTTCCGCTTCGGCCGCTGGTGGCGGCGGTGCCGCGGCCGGTGATCCTGTCGCGGTGAACAAGTCGTTCACCGATGACGTGATGGGCGAAAAGGCCACCGTCATCAAGTATGTGAGCGGGTATCAGCCGTCCGCCGCGGCGAAAAGCAAGTACTCGGCGCTGGCCGACGAGCAGGTTGTCCTGGTCAACGTGAAAGTGACGGCGAGTGCGAAGTACTACGACTCGTTCGGAGCCGATTCCTTCTATTTGACGGATACGCCCAACGGGATCGACCAGGCGAGCACGTCGATCCTTGAGGACGAACTCAAGAAGGCCGGATATCCGCCACTCGACGACGCCGAGACGGGGAAGACCACGACCGGCTGGGTCGCGTTCACGCCGGGTACGGAGCTGGACCACTTCGTCCTGCGGTACAAGCGCCTCGCCGCCACTACGTCGGACGGCAAGGACATCCCCGCGAAGAACTTCGACACACCGCTGGGCTGACGGCCGGCGGGCCGGGGCTCGTCGGGGCGGGGGCTCGTCGGGTCCCCGCCCCGGGCGGTACGTGACCGGAATCCGCGGGGAACACCCGGGGAACACCGTACGAACACGGGTGCCTCGCTTCGAAGACCCGCGCGGGTCATTGGTAGCGTCAGACAGGTCCCGCCGACCGGTGTGGTGCGCGCCCCCGAATCGAGAGAGTGGCATGGCCCCGACGATCCGCAGAGCAGTCATCCCCGCGGCCGGCCTCGGCTCCCGCCTCCTCCCGCTGACGAAGTCGACGCCGAAAGAGATGCTTCCGGTCGGTGACAAGCCCGTCATCGAGCACACCGTCAGGGAGCTGGTGGCCTCCGGCATCACCGACATCACCATCGTCGTCTCCGGCGGCAAGGGCCTGATCCAGGACCACTTCCGGCCCAACCCCGGCCTCGTCACGCAGCTGCGCGCCGACGGCAAGGACGCCTACGCGGACGCCGTCGAGGAGGTCGGTGAGCTGTCCAGGCTCGGGCACATCACCTACCTCGACCAGCACGGCCCGTACGGCAACGGCACCCCAGTCCTCAACGCCGCCCGTAACTTCGGCGACGAGCCGATGCTGGTGCTCTGGCCCGACGACGTGTTCGTCGCCGACGTACCCCGCGCACAGCAGCTCATCCGGGCGTACGAGGCGACGAACTGCCCCGTGCTCGCCCTGATGCCGATGGACCCCGCCGACTCGCAGCGCTACGGCGTGCCCGTCGTCAAGGAGGACCTCGACGACGGGCTGCTGCGGATCACCGGCCTCGTCGAGAAGCCGAAACCGCAGGACGCGCCGTCGGCGTTCGCCGCCATCGGCGGCTACGTCATCACGCCCGGCATCATCGACGAGCTGCGCGAACAGACCAAGCGCTGGAAGGAACACCGCACCGGCGAGATCTACCTGACCGACGCCATCAACGCGTACGCGGGCAGCCGCGCCGTGTACGGCCAGGTCATCCAGGGCCGTTGGTACGACACCGGCAACCCGCTCGCGTATCTCACCGCCCAGTTCGCCGCCGCGCTCGCCGACCCCGAGTACGGCCCGCATCTGCGCCGACTGGCCCAGGAGCTCGACCACCCGCAGGCGTAGGACGCAGGCGTAGCACGCCGCGGGTGGCCCGCCGTTACTTCTCCGCCCAGGCGCGCAGCGCCGCCTTGTCGGCGAACGCGCCGCGGTTCGTGTCCAGCGGCTCGTCCGTGTACTGGTGGAAGAGCCACTTGGCCTGGATGCGCGGCTTGCCCGCCGTCACATAGTCGGCGATCCACAGCGCGTCGCCGGCCTGGCTCGTCGTGTCGCGGTTCAGCCAGTAGTCGCGGTTGCAGTACAACCCGACGCGATGGGTCGAGCCGCGCAGCCGTTTCACCTCCGCCAGGAACTGGTCCTTCGCGGAGTTCGAGACGTCCGGATCCTCCCAGTCGGCGAACAGCGGATCGCCCTGCACGGAAGCGGCCTGCTCGACGAAGTACGCGGCCTGCGCCTTCACGTTGCCGGACCGCAGGAAGTGGTAGAAACCGACCACGCAGCCCGCTTTGCGGGCGTGCGCGGCTTGCGCTGTCATCTTCGGGTTCGTGTACGTCGTGCCTTCGGTGGCCTTGACGAACACGAAGGCGAGCCCCGCCGTGCTGAAGGTCGAGGTCTGGTACGACGCGACGTCCACGCCTTTGACTGTCATCTGAGGGTGCCTCCAGAGGGATGCAGTAGTCCCGCTCTCCGGTTGCCCGCGTCAGTCCCTGTCTACGCCTGTGACCCGTGTCGCACAGGTGTCGTAAGCGGTATGCGCGGGGAACAGGAGGGACACACGAGGGACGGCGACGTCACGATCTCGGAAAGATCCTCCCCGAGCACTAGGGCGTCCGCTTTGCTCTCGCATTACTCTTGTGCCAAGGCCGCGCAAGGTGGCCATGAAGGAGTGAGATGAGGAGCAGCAACCCGGTCTTCTCGCGACGGGGCTTCAGCCGCGACAACGGCTATGCGGGCTTCAATGCGGCGCCGCAGGCCGGGGGCCAAGCCGTAGGGGCCAACCCGTACGCCACGAACCCTTACGCCCCGCAGCAGGGCGCCCAGGTCGGTGACCCGCAGGCGCCGCCGCGCTCGGGTGCCATGACGATCGACGACGTGGTGGCGCGTACCGCCATGACGCTCGGCACGGTCGCCCTGACGGCGGTCCTCTCGTGGGTCCTGATCCCCGTCGACAGCGGAAGCCTCGGCAAGTCGTACGGCATCGCCATCGGCGCCGCCCTGGTGGCGTTCGTCTTCGCGATGATCCAGTCGTTCAAGCGCAAGCCCGTTCCGGCGGTCATCCTTGCCTACGCGGCCTTCGAGGGCGTCTTCCTCGGAGTGATCAGCAACACGGTCTCCACGTACATCTCCCCGGGGGTGGTGGCCCAGGCCGTGCTCGGCACGCTGGCGGTCTTCGCCGGTGTGCTGATCGCCTACAAGATGCGCTGGATCCGCGTCACGCGCCGGTTCTACGGCTTCGTGATGGCGGCGGCCATGGGCTTCCTGCTGCTCATGGTGGTCAACCTGCTCTTCGCGGCCTTCGGCGGCGGTGACGGTCTCGGCTTCCGCAGCGGCGGTCTCGGCATCCTGTTCGGCATCATCGGCATCGTGCTCGGCGCGTGCTTCCTGGCGCTCGACTTCAAGCAGGTCGAGGACGGCGTGGCGTACGGCGCTCCGCGCGAGGAGTCGTGGCTGGCGGCCTTCGGCCTGACGGTCACTCTGGTGTGGATCTACCTGGAGGCGCTGCGGCTGCTGTCGCTGCTCCAGGGCAACAATTGATGTAGTGCCGGACCCGAGGTATCGAGAGGGGCCCGTGGACGACACGTCCACGGGCCCCTTCTCGTTCGTCGGGAGTCCGGGGGGTCCGGGGGTTGAGGCCAGGGTCAGCCGAAGCGGCGGGCGGCCCGGCGCAGGTCGTATTCGTGGACGATCGCCTTCGCGTGGCCGTAGGCGAGGTCGTGTTCGCTCCTCAGCCAGCTCACCTTCTCCTCGAAGCGGAAAAGGGCCGGTCCTTCGTCGACCGTGCGGAGCCAGTCGGACACTTCACGACCGGTGCAGTGCGGGATGCGCGAGAGCAGGTTGCGATGGGTCTCTTCGGAAAACACAAGGGACATCGGCGCCTCCGGATACGTTGCGCGTACTGGTGGTCCTGCACGCCACCGTGCCTGAGCGGCGGCCTGTTGGCAACAGTCCCGGAAGGGCGCGTAGGGTCGCGGCGTGCTCGATACCACGCCCCTGACGGCCGCAGTCGACCGATTCGCCGACCGGCTGCGGTCGGCCCCGCAGAGCAGGCTGCAGCGTGGCGCGGCGGCCGAGGCGCTCGCGCTGGCGAGGGAACTCGCCGTACGCGCCCAGCGTCTTGAGGCCCCCGGAACCGAGCCGCTGATCATGCCGGACGCGGGGGTCTTCGCGGTCGCCGACCAGGTCACCGTGGCCGCGGGCGATCTGGCCGAAGCACTGCGAACGGCCCCGTCCGTGGAGGAACTGGACGAGGCCGTGAGGCTGGTGGAGCGGACCGTGGTCAGAGCGAAGCTATGACCCGGTCGGCCAGGATGTAGACATGCTCGCCGTCGTCGGCGCCGGCCGCAGCGGCCGATCCGTCCGCGCCGCACGCGAACGTGAGTGCGTACGCTCCCGAGACGCCCGAGCCGCCGAGCAGGTACGGCGCGGCGCCGCCGCGCAGGGCGTCGGCGAGCCGCTCGGCGGTCTCCCGGTGGCCCGGCGTCATGCAGAGCGTCGTGCCGTCGGCGAAGACGTACACGTCGAGCGTGCCGAGCGGTCCCGGGCGCACGTCGGCGAGTGCCGTACGGGTCGCCGCCAGCTCTTCGAGCCGGGCGACGGTGCGCTCGTGGTCGGTGACGACCGGGGTCTGCACCGGCACGAAGTCCGGGTGCGAGGGGTGCCGGCGGCGGGCGGCGGCCAGCTCGGGCGAGTCCTCGGCGAACTCGCTCGCCTCGCGTATCTCGGTGATCTCACTGACCTCGGAGAGGTCCGGGTCGGCGAATCCGCCCAGCTCGGGGAAGTCGTCGTACGCCTCGGCCGCGTCGAGATCCAGCGACTCAAGGCCGACGAAGTCCGCCTGGCGCGGCACGTAGAACGGTCCGGCGAAGGGGTTCTCCTCGATCGGGGCGCCCGAGAGGCCGCCCAGCATCGACGGTGCGTCGGCGGCGTCGCGCGCCTCCTGCGCGGCCCAGAAGGCCCGCGCCTCGGCGAGCTCACGCTCGCGCTCCTCCGCCAGGGCTTCCGCCACGGCGGTGCGTATGTCGTCGGTCGGTGTGCCTGCCGTTCTGGCCTGCGGTACGGAGGCGCTCAGCCCGCCGGGGTTCGCCGCCAGTTCGCTGCGCAGCGCTGTGACCTGACGACGCAGCCCGTGAGCGGCGTGCAGGGCGGCAGCGCCCACGGCCGTGGCGGCGGCCGTGGTCAGCAGCAGGGCTAGAGACATGGCGCTCACTGACTACTCCCGATTCGGATCGATCCCCCGACTTCCTACATCAGCTTCGCGTGTGCCTGCACCGCTCGTCAGTGCATTACGTCACGAACCGGACAGGTCTTTGTGCCTTTGTCGGGCCCCCGTCATGGCTTTGACCTGCACAGACGAATCTCCCCCAGGGACAGGTCACATCCTGGGGGAGATTGAGTCACGGCTGAAGCTCGGTGCGGTTGACGGGGCGGACGGTCACTTTGGGTGCATCAGTGGTCAGCTGAGGCGTACGCATCCTTGGTCGCGCTGAGCTTCGCGACCGCTGCGGGCAGGTGGCGCCTTCGTCCCTCAGGCACCCCCTACCCTTCGCTACCGCTCAGCTCAGCCGCACGTGTTCCTTGGTCGCGCTGAGCTTCGCGACCGCTGCGGGCAGGTGGCGCCTTCGTCCCTCAGGCACCCCCTACCCTTCGCTACCGCTCAGCTCAGCCGCTCGATCACCATGGCCATCCCCTGGCCGCCACCCACGCACATCGTCTCCAGGCCGAACTGCTTGTCGTGGAACTGGAGGCTGTTGATCAGCGTGCCGGTGATGCGGGCGCCCGTCATGCCGAAGGGGTGGCCGACGGCGATGGCGCCGCCGTTCACGTTCAGCTTCTCCAGCGGGATGCCCAGGTCGCGGTAGGACGGGATCACCTGCGCGGCGAACGCCTCGTTGATCTCGACCAGGTCGATGTCGTCCACGGTCAGACCGGCGCGGGAGAGCGCCTGGCGGGACGCCTCGACCGGGCCGTACCCCATGACCTCGGGCGACAGGCCGGTGACGCCGGTGGAGACGATCCGGGCCAGCGGGGTCAGGCCCAGCTCGCGCGCCTTCGTGTCGGACATGATGACCAGCGCGGCGGCGCCGTCGTTGAGCGGGCAGCAGTTGCCCGCCGTGACCCGGCCGTCCGGGCGGAAGACCGGCTTGAGGCCCTGTACGCCCTCCAGGGTGACCCCCGCGCGCGGTCCGTCGTCCGCCGCCACCACCGAGCCGTCCGGGGTCGTCACAGGCGTGATCTCGCGCTGCCAGAAGCCGTTCTTGATGGCCTCCTCCGCGAGGTTCTGGGACCGTACGCCGAACTCGTCCATGTCCTCGCGGGTGACGCCCTTGAGCCGGGCCAGGTTCTCGGCGGTCTGGCCCATCGCGATGTACGCGTCGGGCACCAGACCGTCCTCGCGCGGGTCGTGCCAGCTGTCGGCGCCGCTCCCTGCGACCGCGGCCGTGCGCGCCTCGGCGTCGGCGAACAGCGGGTTGTGGGTGTCCGGCATCCCGTCGCTCGACCCCTTGACCGAGCGGGACACCATCTCGACGCCCGCCGAGATGAAGACGTCGCCCTCGCCCGCCTTGATGGCGTGCAGCGCCATCCGGGAGGTCTGGAGCGACGAGGAACAGTAGCGGGTGATCGTGCAGCCGGGCAGATGGTCCATCCCCATCTGGACGGCGACGATCCGGCCGAGGTTGTGGCCCTGCTCGCCGCCCGGCAGTCCGCAGCCGAGCATCAGGTCGTCGATGTCGGCCGGGTCCAGCTCGGGCACCTTGGCCAGTGCGGCCTGGATGATCGTGGCGGTCAGGTCGTCCGGCCTCAGCTCCTTGAGCGAGCCCTTGAAAGCGCGGCCGATGGGGGAGCGGGCGGCGGAAACGATCACGGCTTCGGGCATCACGGCTCCAGAGGGGAGAAGGCTGACTCAGTGGGAAGTTACCCGCACGTAGGGCCGGGGTCACCGGACCGGACGTGTGATGCGGGCCTCTTTTCTAAGCGCTTGCTCACTCGATTGTGCACCCACTGTGCAACCGCACCGGTGTACCCACACCGGTCTGTGCCACCGCACCGCGTGACCGGCCCGCGCGACCGGCCCGCGCGGCCGGGCCACCCGCCCGTCCGGCCCGCTCAAGCCGCCCCGGTCCGCTCAGGCCGGGCGTACCTGCGTCGTCGCCGTCGCCTCCTCGTCCGCCGGGGACGCCAGATGGCGGCGCCTGCGGTGCTTCAGCAGCGCCCACGGCGCCCGTACGCCGGTGACCTCCGTACCCGCCTGGGCGGCCGCGGCGGACGCCGCCTTGGCGACCGGCAGCACGTCCTCGTCGCGCGTGACGTCCAGCTGGTCCGTCTCCGGCCACAGGCCGAGCACCGCGCAGAGCGAGGGCAGCACGGCCATCGCGGCCGTCGCGTACCCCTCGGCCGAGGGGTGGAAATTGTCCGGGCCGAACAGCTCCCTCGGATGCGCCTCGAACTCGGGGCCCAGCAGGTCGCCGAGCGAGACCGTACGGCCGCCCTGCTCGACCGTCACGATCGTCTGCGCCGCCGCCAGCTGCCGGCTCGCCCGCCGGGCCAGCCAGCGCAGCGGCTGGTACACCGGCTCGACCGTGCCCAGGTCGGGGCAGGTGCCGACGACGACCTCCGCGCCGGCCGTACGCAGCCTCCGTACCGCGGCCGACAGCAGGCGGACGGACTCGGTGGCAGGCATCCGGTGCGTGACATCGTTGGCGCCGATCATGATCACGCAGACATCGGGGATCCGGGCCGGATCGGCGAGCAGCAGCGAGATCTGCCGGTCCAGATCGTCCGACCTGGCTCCGGGCAGTGCCACGTTCCACAGGTCCACGGGCCGCTCGGCCACGGCGGCGAGCCCCGACGCCAGCAGCGCCCCCGGCGTCTGTCCGGCGCGCCGTACGCCCTGGCCCGCCGCCAGCGAATCGCCGAGCATGCTCATCCGGACGGGCTCCATCGACCCGAACAGCGCCCCGTACCAGCCGTCCGCGCTGGGCGGTACGGGAGCGACCCCGCCGCCCACCGACCGCTTCGCCAGCTGGACCTCCGCCAGCAGCACACCCATGCCCGCCGCCCCGATCAGACCGATGCTTCCGCCGCCGTAAGCCGCGCCCGCAGCGATCCGCCGTGCCACTCTCGCCCTTGACACAGTCCGAGCCACCTCCTCCTCGCCCGCACGTACACCAGCTAACTGCCCCGAAAGGACTCTCACCCAATCCCGTCCCGCTACGCATACGCTGGCCGGACCATCACGGAGACCCCGGAGATAAAACGGTGCAATTCCACAACTCGATGATCAGTCTTGTTGGCAATACCCCGCTGTTGAAACTGAACAGCGTGACCGCGGGCATTCAGGCGACAGTCCTGGCCAAGGTCGAGTACTTCAACCCCGGCGGTTCGGTGAAGGACCGGATCGCGCTGCGCATGATCGAGGCGGCGGAGCAGAGCGGTGAGCTGCCCCCCGGGGGCACCATCGTGGAACCGACGAGCGGCAACACGGGCGTCGGGCTGGCCATCGTGGCCCAGCAGAAGGGCTACAAGTGCGTCTTCGTCTGCCCTGACAAGGTGTCGACCGACAAGATCAATGTGATGCGGGCCTACGGCGCCGAGGTCGTCGTCTGCCCCACCGCTGTCGACCCCAGCCACCCGGACTCGTACTACAACGTCTCCGACCGGCTGGTCCGCGAGACGCCGAACGCCTGGAAGCCGGACCAGTACAGCAACCCGAACAACCCTCGCTCGCACTACGAGACGACAGGTCCCGAACTGTGGGACCAGACGGAAGGGAAAATCACCCATTTCGTCGCAGGCGTCGGCACGGGCGGCACGATCTCGGGCACCGGCCGCTATCTCAAGGAGATCAGCGACGGGCAGGTCCGCGTCGTCGGCGCCGACCCCGAGGGCTCGGTCTACTCGGGCGGCTCGGGCCGGCCGTACCTGGTCGAGGGCGTCGGTGAGGACTTCTGGCCGAGCGCGTACGACCGTACGGTCACGGACGAGATCATCGCCGTCTCCGACAAGGACTCCTTCCAGATGACGCGCCGGCTGGCCAAGGAGGAGGGCCTGCTCGTCGGCGGCTCCTGCGGCATGGCCGTCGTGGCGGCGCTGAAGGTGGCGGAGGGGCTCGGCCCCGACGACGTCGTAGTGGTGCTGCTGCCCGACAGCGGGCGCGGCTACCTCAGCAAGATCTTCAACGACGAGTGGATGAACGACTACGGCTTCCTGGACCACGGCGGCGACGCCGCGGCCGTGGTGGACGTGCTCAAGCACAAGGAGGGCGGCACGATCCCGCACCTCGTCCACATGCACCCGGAGGAGACGGTCGGCGAGGCGATCGAGGTGCTGCGCGAGTACGGCGTGTCCCAGATGCCCATCGTGAAGCCGGGCGCGGGACATCCGGACGTGATGGCCGCCGAGGTGATCGGCTCGGTCGTGGAGAAGGAACTCCTCGACGCGCTGTTCACCCAGCGCGCCTCGCTCACCGACCCGCTGGACAAGCACATGTCGCAGCCGCTTCCGCAGGTCGGCTCGGGTGAGCCGGTCGCGGACCTGATGTCGGCGCTGAGCGGTCCCGAGGGCGCCGACGCGGCGATCGTCCTGGTGGAGGGCAAGCCGACAGGGGTCGTGAGCAGGCAGGATCTGCTCGCGTTCCTCTCCACAGGTGTGAAATGAGCTGTGAATAACAGCTGGTTTCGCGGGTTCGCGAGAGTGGTACGAGCGCGACACGTCCACGCAGCATGGGCTTAACACGCGTCAGGCACATTGGTCGTTGTCGGCGTCAAGGACAACGGAGCGGCTCCCGGACCTCCTCGACGCCAGGACACGACCTCCGGCCCTGGCCCGGACCGTGTCGCTTACGCGGGGACCGCCGTCGTCCCGCCCCCCGGTAACGGGGGTGCGGCGGTCCCCGCGTTCTTCTTTTGCCCGTCGTCGGCGCCTGGGCGGCTCAGTCCTCCCAGTCGGACTTCTCGCCGTGCCGCCTGCGCGCCCAGGGCACCCCGCGGTGCGCGTACACCACGTTCACCCCGCAGATGCCGGCCCAGGCCACGATCAGACCGGGCAGATCGGCGTTCACGGCGGCTATGGCGGAGAGCGGGATCGCCAGGATCAGCGAGATGATCCCGAATCCGAAGCGCTCGCCGAACCCCTCGCCCGACGAGGCGGGCGGCCGGGGGCCACGGGCGACGACCATCTGCTGTTCGGCGAGCTGACGCCGGACGCGCTGGTCGACCACGCCGTCCAGCCGCTGCTCGACCTTCTCCAGGAACGACTCGATGAGGGCGGGCTCGTACTCGGCGCCCAGCTCGCTGCGGGCCTGGAGGTGGGCGTCGAGTTCCTTCTTGAGCTCAGGGTCGCGGGCTTCCATAGGCGTAACCGTACGAAGGAGAGCGCGTTCCGTGCAGTGGTGCTAACCCCCCTCTTCGCGCTGAGGCAGGCTCCAGCGCCCGTTATTTCTTCGTCAGGCCGTGGGCCTTCGCCCACTCGTTCGCGACGTCGTCCGGGTCCTTCTTGTCCTTGTCGACCTTGCTGTTGAGCGCGGTGAGGTCCTTCGTCGTCAGCGTGTTGCCGAGCCGCGCCAGCGCCTTGCGCACGGTCGAGTCGGCCTTGCGGTCGGCGATCAGCGGGACGACGCGCTGCGCGGGTATCAGATGCTTGGGGTCGCTCAGCGGCACCCACCCCTCGGACGCGATGTCGGTGTCGGTGGTGAAGAGGTTGGCGATGTCGATGTCGCCCTTCTTCAGCGCGCCCTTGACCAGCGGCCCGTCCGAGTCGAGGGACTTGAACTCCTTCAGCTCCACGCCGTACACGTCCTTCAGCCCGACCACCCCCACCTGACGGGTCTTCATCTCGGCCGCGGCGCCCAGCACCAGCTTCCCGTTGTGCTTCGCCAGGTCGGCGAGCGACTTCAGCCCGTACTTGGCGGCGGTCTCGCGGGTCACGGCAAAGGTGTCGGCGTCCTCGGCGACCCCGTACGGCAGGACCTGCAGACCGGCCGGGAGCGCCAGCGTCAGGGCGTTCTGCATCTCGCCCGCCTCGCTCGCCGTGGACTTCTTGTCGAGGTAGAGCAGCAGCGAGCCCTGGTACTCGGGGAGCAGATCGATGTCCCCGCCCCTGAGCGCGGGGATCAGGATCTCGCGGGTGCCGAGGTTGGGGCGGACGGTCGTCTTGACGCCCGCCGCGCCGAGCACGGCCGCGTAGAGATAGCCGAGGATCTGGTT
Source organism: Streptomyces sp. NBC_00370 (assembly GCF_036084755.1). Taxonomy (NCBI): domain Bacteria; kingdom Bacillati; phylum Actinomycetota; class Actinomycetes; order Kitasatosporales; family Streptomycetaceae; genus Streptomyces; species Streptomyces sp. NBC_00370. Next base: position 3,386,536 of record NZ_CP107968.1, on the reverse strand, counting down.
CTCGGTGAAGTTGGCGGTTCCGATGACGAGTCCGCCGGAGCTGGAGCCGCCGCCGGCGGTGCCGCCCCCTCCGCCGTCGAGCGAGGTGATGCCGCTGCTGCACGCGGCGAGTGCGGGTACGGACGCGGCGGCGAGCATCCCGCCGAGCAGCGCCCTGCGGTTCATGGACGAGGTCATGGGGGTTCTCCTCATGAGGCGGTGCGGTGACGGAAGAGGACGCGCTGGAGTCCGGAGAGGGCCAGGTCGAGGACGACGGCGACGACCGCGACCAGCACGGCGCCGCCCAGCACCTGGACGAGGTCGCGCTGGGCCAGGCCGTCGAAGACGTACCGGCCGAGCCCGCCGAAGCTGACGTACGCGGCGATGGTCGCCGTCGCCACCACCTGGATCAGCGCGAGCCGCAGCCCGGTCATGATCAGGGGGAGCGCCAGCGGGATCTCGACGCGCAGCAGGACCTGGTGGCCGCGCATGCCCTGGCCGCGCGCGGCGTCCCGTACCTCCGGGTCGACGGCGGTCATGCCCGCGTACGTGTTGGTCACGATGGACGGCACGGCGAGCGCGACCAGCGCGACGTACACCGGCAGCATCGACAGGCCGCCGGCCAGGAAGACCAGGACGACCAGACCGACGGTGGGCAGGGCGCGGCCGAACGAGGACAGGTTGATGGCGAGGAAGGCGCCGCGTCCGGTGTGCCCGATGAGCAGGCCGACCGGCAGCGCGATGACGGCGGCGATCAGCGTCGCCAGCAGGGAGTACTGGAGGTGTTCGGCGAGCCGGTGGCCGATGCCGTCGGCCCCTGACCACTGATCGCCGGAGACCAGCCAGTGGGCGAGGTTCTTGAAGAGTTCGTACATGGCGGGTCAGGCCCTCCCGTCCGCTGCGTGCCGCCGCCTGGTCCAGGGGGTGAGCAGGTACTGCACACCGACCAGCAGCGCGTCGGCGACCAGGGCGAGCAGCAGGGTCAGCACGACACCGGCGATCACGGGGGTGGCGAAGTCGCGCTGGAAGCCGTCGGTGAAGAGCTGGCCGAGGCCGCCGTCACCGATGTACGTGGCGACGCTGACGAGCGAGATGGACATGACGGTCGCGATCCGCACCCCCGCCATGATCACGGGCAGGGCGAGCGGCAGCTCCACGGTCAGCAGCATCCGCAGCGGGCGGGTGCCCATGGCGACGGCCGCCTCGCGGGTCCTGGCCGGTACGGCGTCCAGGCCCTCGACGGTGTTCCGCAGCAGCACGACGAGCGTGTAGATCGTCAGGCCGATGACGGTCGTGGTGCGGGTGAGCCCGGAGACCGGGAGCAGCAGGACGAACACGGCGATGGACGGGATCGTGAACAGGACGTTGGAGAGCCCGAGCAGGAAGCCGCGCAGCGGGCGTACCCGGTGCGCGAGGACGGCCAGCGGCAGCGAGATGACCAGGCCGAAGAAGACGGCGCTGAGGGCCGCTTCGAGATGGGAGACGCTGAGGGTGGTGAGATCGCTCGCGTGGTCGGATATCCACGCCCACTCGATGGTCATACGGCGGCGTCCCCGGCCGGTTCCGCGACCGGTACGGCCGCGCTCCCGCCGCCCGCGGCCTTCGCCGCCTCGCGGTGTCTGCTGCCCGCGTGGGTGTGGACCGTCTCGCGCGAGGTGACGCCCGTCAGCACCCCGGCCGCGTCGACGCGCGCCACCAGACCCGCGGGCGCGGCTATCGACTCGTTCAGCGCCGCGAGCAGGGTGTCCGTGTCGCGCAGCGGACGCACCGGGCCCAGCGGGGCCGCACCGGCCGGCTCGCCGCGTACCGCGGTGCCGGGGTCGAGCCAGCCGAGCGGCTCGCCGGCCGCCGATATGACCAGATGCGGTCCGGTGCCGGGCAGCGGCGCGGGCTCGTCGGCCCGTACGGTCGTGGCGCGCTGCTGCGGTACGCCGTCGAGGGTGACGAGCGACAGCAGCTTCAGCTCGCGTTCGGCGCCGAGGAAGCCGGCGACGAACTCGTCCGCCGGGCTCGCCAGCAGCTCGGCGGGTTCGGCGCACTGCACCATGTGGCCGCCGGTGCGGAAGACGGCTATCCGGTCACCGAGCCGTACCGCCTCGTCGATGTCGTGGGTGACGAAGACGATCGTCTTGTGCAGGTCCTTCTGCAGCCGCAGCAGCTCGTCCTGGAGCTGGGTGCGCACCACGGGGTCGACGGCGCCGAACGGCTCGTCCATCAGCAGCACCGGCGGGTCGGCGGCGAGCGCCCTGGCCACGCCGACGCGCTGCTGCTGACCGCCGGAGAGCTGGTGCGGGTAGCGCTTGCCCGAATCGGCCGTGAGACCGACCCGCTCCAGCAGCTCGGCGGCGCGGGCGCGGGACTTCTTGCGGCCCCAGCCCAGCAGCAGCGGCACGGTCGCGATGTTGTCGAGGACCGTGCGGTGCGGGAAGAGCCCCGACTGCTGGATGACGTAGCCGATGCCGCGCCGCAGTTCGGCGGCGTCCTGGCGCAGCACGTCCTTGCCGCCGAGCGTGATGGTGCCGGACGTCGGGTCCACCATTCGGTTGATCATGCGCAGGGTCGTCGTCTTGCCGCAGCCGGAGGAGCCGACCAGCACCGTGACCTCGCCGTCCGGCATGTCCAGGGTGAGGTCGTGAACCGCCGTGGTGCCGCCCGGGAACCGTTTGTTCACCGCGTCGAATTTGATCATCACTCGTCCCTTGCCGGGTTTGCATATGGTCATGCAGAGTTCTGGGTGACTGAATAGATTGTCAATGCCCCGAGGTAAAAGGCTGATGACGATCGGCCGAAGGGCAAGACGCACTGTCCGCAGAAGGAGGTATTCACCTATATGTCGTCCCACCTGATGGACACATCGGCCGGTACCACAGCCGTGGTCGTGCTGGACGGACAGAGCCTCCCGGTCGCCGATGTCGTACGCCTCGCAGAGGGCGCAGCCCGACCCGTACCCGGCTCCGCCGCCATGAAGCGTGTCGAACGCAGCTGGCATGCCGCACGTGAGCTCGCGGCGTCCGGCCGGGTGTACGGACGCTCCACCGGCGTCGGCGCCAACCGCACCGAATCCGTACTCACCGGAGCGGCGGCCGACCACGGACTGCGACTGCTGCGCAGCCACGCCGGGGCCATCGGCGAACAGCTGCCCGCCCGTGAGGTCCGCGCGATGCTCGCCGTCCGCGCCAACCAGCTCCTCGCCGGCGGCGCCGGGCTGCGGCCCACCGTCGTCACCGCGCTGTGCGAGGCCATGGAGAGCGGCGCCTATCCGCTCGTCAACGAATTCGGCTCCGTCGGCACCGGTGACATCGCCGCCCTCGCCCAACTGGGCCTCGCGCTCGTCGGCGAACACCCCTGGCAGGGCGGCCCCGCCCCGCAGGCCCAGCCCCTCGACAACAACGACGCGCTCGCCCTCATCAGCAGCAACGCCCTGACGCTCGGTCAGTCCGCCCTTGCGCTCGCCGAGTTGAGCAAGCTGGTCGCCGCCACCGAACTCGTCGCCGCGCTCTCGCTGCTGGCCGTCGACGGCTCGTACGAGGCGTACGCGGAGCCCGTGCACGCCGCGCGCCCGCACCCCGGTTCGTACGCCGTCGCCGCGGACATGCGCCGTATCCTCGGCGCCCCCGACCGGCCGGGACCGCCGCTCGGCCGGATCCAGGACCCGTACGGCTTCCGCTGCGTCCCGCAGATCCACGGCCCGGCGCGCGACGCGGCCGACGCGCTGGAGGACGTGCTGGCCGTCGAGATCAACGCGGCGGCCGAGAACCCGCTGATCATGGCCGGGACCGAGCGCGACCCGATCCCGGCCGCCTACCACCACGGCGGCTTCTACCTCGCCCAACTCGCCCTCGCGCTCGACCACTTCAGACTCTCACTGGTGCAGATCGCCCGGCTCTCCACCTCCCGGCTCTCCGCGCTGAACGAACCCGCCTTCACCCGGCTGCGGCCCTTCCTCGCCGACCCTGAACCTGCCGGGTCCGGCGTGATGATCCTGGAGTACGCGGCCGGCGCGGCCCTCGGCGACCTGCGCGCCTACTCGGCGCCCGCCTCGCTCGGCCATGCCGTACTGTCCCGGGGCGTGGAGGAGCAGGCCAGCTTCGCCTCGCTGGCCGCGCGGCAGACCCTGCGGGCCACTCACGCGTACCGGCTCGTCGTCGGCTGCGAACTCGTCGCCGCCGTAAGGGCCCTGCGGATGCGCGGCCTGCGCCCCGCCGAATCGCTGCCGGTCGGCAGGGCCTTCGCGCTGGCCGAAGCCGTACTCGACGACACGCTCGCCGACCGGCCGCTGACCGACGACGTCACCCGCGCCGCGGCGCTGCTCGACCAGTTCCCCCAGCTGACGACGGATGAGAAGACCAGGTGGATCGCATGAGCGACAGCTCGGCCGCCCGACTGCAACAGCTCTTCGAGGGCCACCGGCTCACCCCCACCCAGCGGCGCATCGCGCACAGCATGGTGCGCAGGGCCGCCGAGGTGCCGTTCCTTTCGAGCGTCGAACTGGCCGACCTCGCCGGGGTCAGCCAGCCCTCCGTCACCCGGTTCGCCGTCGCGCTCGGCTTCGACGGCTATCCCGCGCTCCGCCGCCACCTCCGGGAGGTCGTACCGGCCGGGCCCGCCGCCGACCGGGAGGCCACGTACAACGAGTACCAGCAGGCCGTGCAGGGCGAGATCGAGAATCTGCGCAGGCTCGCCGAACTGCTCGCCGACCCTGCTTTGGTGGAGCGGGCGGGACGGCTGCTCGCCGCCTCCGCCGCGCTGCCGGTCCTCGGCCTGCGCGCCGCGTCCTCACAGGCGCGCGGCTTCGCGTACTTCGCCGCCAAGGTCCACCCCGACGTACGGCTGCTGGACGAGGGCGGCACGATGCTGACCGACCGGATCGACGCCGCCAGACGGGCCGGCGCGAGCGCGCTGCTCTGCTTCGCCCTGCCACGCCATCCGCGGGAGGTCGTGGAGGCGCTGGCGTACGCGCGCTCGACGGGGCTGACGGTGATCACCGTCGCCGACTCGGCGTTCGCGCCCGTGGCCGGCCACAGCGATCTGCTGATCCCGGCGGCCGTCGGCACCGGCCTCGCCTTCGACACGGCGTGCGCGCCGATGCTGCTGGGGCGGGTGCTGCTGGAGGCGATGTGCGACGACCTGCCGCAGGCGCAGGCGCGGTTGGAGGAGTTCGACGCGGGGGCGGCGGCGCGCGGACTGTTCGTCGACTGACGCCGCCCGGTCTGTCCGTCGACTGATGGCGCTCTCAGAGAATGCTCAGAGAAAGTTCAGAGAGCGCTATTAATCTCCCCGCCACGTCGAGACGTCGAGGCGGAGGAGACAGATCGTGGGGCGGGCGGGACGCGGCGGGCAGTCGCTGGTGCGGGTGGCGGTGATCGTACGGGCGGGCGCGGCTCCCCTGTGGTGGCTGGGGGTGGCGGCGGCCGGGCTGGGGCTGCTGGTCCCGGGTCTGACCGGCCGCAGGGTCGGGGTGTACGCGGGCGCCGCGCTGTTCGTGGTGTGCGCGGGCGCCGTGCTGCTGATCAGACGCGGCAGGTACACCGCCTGGGCCGGACGGGCCTCGCGGGCGGGGAAGTTCGACTACCTCCAGGACCGGGCCGTGACCCTGCGGAACTGGCGCAAGGCCCATCGGTGGTGGCTGGCCGGCGGGTTCGTCGCCGCGCTGGCGAGCGCCTTCGCCGTACCCGGGGCCGGTGGCGGGATGCTGGCGGGCGCCGGTGTCGGGTTGTGGCTCAAGACGGCCTGGCTGGGCCGGCTGGAGCGCCGCGACGACGCGCTGCTGTGGGTACGTACCGACTGGGCGGGGTCGGGGCGCCCGGTCGGCAAGCAGGTCAAGGGGTACCGGACGACGGGGGTCGGCGCCGGCGACGCCGTGCCCGGTGGGGCACGGCGCCGCGCCGGCCGGTGAGGCCGTAGCCACCGAGGCCGTGGCTGGTGAGGCCCTGGCCGTCGGAGCTGTTCAGACTTCCAGCTCGTTCTCGATCTTCCCGAGCTGGTGCCGGGCCATCGCCAGGTTCGCCCGGCTCTTGTCCAGCGCCAGATAGAGGAACAGGCCGTTGTTCCCGCGGCCCTTGAGCAGCCGGATCAGGTGGTACTGGGTGCCGAGGGTGATCAGGATGTCCTCGATCTCCTCCTTGAGGCCGAGCATCTCCATGGTGCGGACCTTGGCGCGCACCACGTCCGTGTTGCCCGCTGCCGCCACCGTCAGATCCAGGTCCTTGCCGCCGCCGACCGTGCCGAGCGCCATACCGCTCGTGTAGTCGACGAGGGCGGCCCCCAGGGCGCCGTCGATGGTGGTGGTGGCTTCCTTGAGGGCGGCTTCTGTGTTCGCCATGAATGTCGCACTGCCTTTCCGTCTGGTGGATGCCCGGGACGGCCGGGCTGTTCGGGTGGGAGCTGACGCGGGGGGTTGGGAGGGCGTGGAGGGTGTCGGTGGGGCGGGAGGAGTCATGGGTCAGGCGTTCTCCAATCGGTCGAGGGCGCCGTCGACCAGCTCGCCGATGCGGGCGCTCGACCTGCGGGCCTCCAGATGGAGCCGGCCCACATTGATGCGTGGCTCGGCCAGGAGCGTCAGGACCGCCGTCGAGCCCGCCGCGTACGTGGCGACGTAACCCAGCTCGCCACGGACGAGCAGCTCGCGGAAGCCGCCCTGTCCCGTGGTCTCGGTCAGCCGCTGCGCGACGCCCAGGGCCGCCGCGGTCAGCGCGGCCACGCTCTCGGCCTCGGTGCCGGCCGTCTCCTGGGCGAGTACGAGGCCGTCGGCGCTCGCCGCGAGTGCGCCGGTGAGCTGGGGGAGCCGGGCCCTCAGCCGTCTCAGTTCGCCGAGTACGTCGGCTTCCGCGGTCATCAGCTGTCTCCTCTCGGCACGCTGCCGCAGGGTGCGCCTCATGACGGCGTCGCTGCTGTTTCGGCGGGGCATGCCGGGTCCTTGGAGCATGCGGGGTCCTTGGGGCTCGCCGGGTCGGGGGGACACGCCGTGTCATCGGGGCGGGCGGTCACAGGCTTGCCTCCAGGGCGTCGCGTAGCCGGCGTAACAGGGCGATGTCCGGGTCGGCGGAGAGCGTCGCGACCCAGGAGGGAACCGTCCCCGGTGAGGTGGTCACCGGTTCGTCGGGAGTGTCGACCAGACCGGCCGCCGCCAGCCTGCGTACGTCGAGGAGGGTGTGGAAGGCCGGCCTGCCCAGCGTCCAGGCGATGGCCGCCGGGGTCCGCACCCCGTCGGCCAGCTCCAGCAGGGCGCGCTGCCTGCGGGTGACCAGCTGCCCGGGGGCGGGGCCGCGCGCCACGACGGGTGCGGTGTCGACGGCCGCGTACGGCCAGACCTGGTCGAGGAGTTCGCGGCGGCGCAGCGTCTCGCGTTCGACGGCGGCGGCCGCCACGGGCCGTACCGTACCCATCCAGTGCGCGACGCCGTAGCGGAACCTGGTGGGTCCGCTGCCCGGCGCGAGCGCGAAGAACGCCGCGTCGAAGAGCGCGCCGAGATGGCAGATCTCCAGCTCGCCGCCGCCGATCCGGCCGCTGTCGACGAGATATCTGCCGACCTCGCGGCGGGCGCCCGCCTGGTCGACCGCCTCTTCCCAGCCCGACCGGGCGAGCCGCCCGCCCGCGGTCAGCAGGACGTCGATACCGGGCGCCGACGGGCTCTCGGCGTGGACGACGAGTCCGTCGACGAGATAGAGCGTGCCGTGGTCGCGCAGCAGCGCGCCGGTGGCCCGCTCGTCCGCGAGCCGCAGGAGCATGGGGGAGACGGTGGAACTTGCCGTGGCCGTCGAGGTGTTCGGCGCTGCGGTGTTCGGCGCGGCGGCGGTGTTCGGGCTTGCGGTGTTCGGGGTCATCCGAGCACCATCCGTTCGGCGAGCTGCTGCAACCGCAGCCTGGCCAGGGCGAGATTGCCCGTGTCCCGGTCGAGCCAGAGGTGCAGGAACACACTGCTGTCGAACGTCGTCTCGACGAAGCACAGGATGTGGTAGCCCGTGCGGGTCGTGACGATCAGGTCCTCGACCGGCGGTCCCTTGTCGCCGTCGGCCGCCGCGCCCCGGTCAGGCTGGTGGAGCGAGGGGAGCGGCGCGAACGCGGTGTACTCGGCGGCGGCCCTGGCCAGTTCGGCCGTCTCGGCCGCCGTGGCCTCGTGGTCGCCGTTGGGGGATTCCCCCACGGTGCCGAGCGCGAGGCCGCTCGTCCAGTCGACGACGGCCGCTCCGCGCGCCCCCGGCAGGCCCATGGCCTCTTCCAGGCATGCGTCGATTCCGGGCACGCGGACTCCCCTCCCAAGTCGGTCGCGCAGGCGCACAGTCGTACGGAGCTGTGACCGTGAGATTACGCAACGTTCGCAAGGGGAGAGGAAGTTGTGGCATTTTCCATCGGAACATGCGCTTAGGAGATAAAGTCCGCCCCGCGCATGTCCCGAGGCCGGGGGTGTTCCGGGCGCGCCCGGTCTGTTCCGGAGGGGGTCAGTCCGTCAGCAGGGCGTCCGCCAGCGCGCCGCCCGATTCCGCCACGATCTCGGCGACCGTCTGCGCCGCCCGTACGGTGGCGAACCGCACCGACCCGTCCTGCGCCGTGCTGAAGCCGTAGATACCGGGCCTGGCAAGGCTGTTGTACGCGTAGTGGTTCGAGAAGTAGTACGCGCCGGTGTCGAGGGCCGCCACGAGATCGCCCTGCGCCAGCAGCGGCAGCTCCCGGTTCTCGGCGAGCAGATCGCCGGCGAAGCAGGCGGGGCCCGCGACGTCCTGCGCCACGGCCGCGCCCGTCCTGGGCCGGCCCTTCGCGTCGTACGGGGCGATGCGCAGCGGCCAGGAGGCCGGGTCGTAGACGGTGCGGGTGGCGATCTGCGCGCCCGCGTGGGTGACGGCGATCGGCCGGCCGCCCGCCGACTTGGTGTACTCGACGCGGGCGAGGACGGTGCCGTGCTTGGCGAGCAGGGAGCGGCCGAACTCGGTGACGAGCCCGTACCGGCCGTCGAACAGCCCGGGGACGGTCTCCTTCAGCAGCCGGGCGTAGTCGGCGTAGGTCGGCGTCTCCTCGTCGGAGGCGAAGTTGACCGGGAGGCCGCCGCCGATGTCGAGGGTGTCGATCTGCCGGCGGCCCGCCGCCGCGTTGATCTCCTCGGCCAGCTCGTACACCTCGCGCACGCCCTGCGCCATGCGGGCGAACGCGACGCCCTGGGAGCCGGAGTGGATGTGCAGCCGGGACAGCCAGGGCCGCTCGGCGAAGGCCCGCAGGACCCAGGCGCGGGCGCCCTCGTCGCGCAGCGCTACGCCGAACTTGGACGTCGCGGTCGCCGTGGACAGCGCGCCGATGGAGCCGCCGCCGGTCTGCGGGTTGACCCGCAGGCCGAGCGGGGAGCGGGTGGCGGCCGAGCTGACGAGACCGTCGAGCCTGGCCAGCTCCTGCGGGTTGTCGGCGTTGACCGCGATGCCGAGCGCGAGGGCTTCGCGCAGCTCGCCGAGGGTCTTGGCGGGGGAGTCGAGCACGGTGCGCCGCGGCGGGACGCCGGCCGCGCGGGCGAGGGCCAGCTCGCCGGGGCTCGCGACCTCGGCGCCGATGCCCTGCCGGTCGAGCAGCCGCAGTACGGGCACGAGCGGGGCCGCCTTCACGGCGAAGGCGTGCAGGACGGCCGTGCCCTCGGCGGTCGCGTCGGCGAAGGCCGTACGGAGCGCGTCGGCCGACGCGCGTACCCCCGCCACGTCCAGCAGGGCGACGACCGGCTCGGCATCGTTGATCAGGCCTTGTTCGACCGCGGCGCGCACGGCCAGGTCGCGGCGGGCTGCGGCGGCTGTGGCGTGGTGGGCTGCGGGTTCTGCGGTGTTCGAGTGCATGACCCAATCATCCCTGATGGCCGCGGCCGCTGTTGACTACAACTATTCAAGCGGCAAGGATGTGAATGAACAGCTGAACATTCCATCCTGGAGGAGGCATCGCCATGTCAGGTCCCCGCCCCGTACGGGCCCCGCGCGGTACGGAACTGAGCGCCCTGGGATGGCCGCAGGAAGCCGCTCTGCGGATGCTCCAGAACAACCTCGACCCCGAGGTCGCCGAACATCCCGACAAGCTCGTCGTGTACGGCGGCACGGGCAAGGCGGCCCGCGACTGGCGCTCGTTCGACGCGATGGTCCGTACGCTGCGCACGCTGAAGCAGGACGAGACGATGCTCGTCCAGTCCGGCCGTCCGGTGGGTGTGCTGCAAACTCACGAGTGGGCGCCCCGGGTGCTCATCGCCAACTCGAACCTGGTCGGCGACTGGGCGAACTGGGAGGAGTTCCGCCGCCTCGAAGCCCTCGGCCTCACCATGTACGGCCAGATGACGGCCGGCTCCTGGATCTACATCGGCACCCAGGGCATCCTCCAGGGCACCTACGAGACGTTCGCGGCCGTCGCAGCCAAGCGGTTCGGCGGGACCCTCGCCGGCACGATCACCCTCACCGCGGGGCTCGGCGGCATGGGCGGCGCGCAGCCGCTGGCCGTGACCATGAACGACGGCGTCGTCATCTGTATCGACTGCGACCCGCGCGCCATCGAGCGCCGGATCGAGCACCGCTTCCTCGACGTACGGGCCGACAGCCTGGAGCAGGCGCTCCAGCTCGCCGTCGAGGCACGCGACGCCCGCAGGCCGCTCTCCATCGGGCTGCTCGGCAACGCGGCGGAGCTGCTGCCCCGGATGCTCGCCGAAGGCGCCCCCGTCGACATCGTCACCGACCAGACGTCGGCGCACGACCCGCTCGCCTATCTGCCGCTCGGCGTCGACTTCGACGACATGGCCGCTTACGCGGCGGAGAAGCCCGCCGACTTCACCACGCGGGCCCGCGAGTCGATGGCCCGGCACGTGGAGGCGATGGTCGGCTTCATGGACGCGGGCGCCGAGGTCTTCGACTACGGCAACTCCATCCGGGGCGAGGCCCAACTGGCCGGTTACGAGCGCGCCTTCGCCTTCCCCGGCTTTGTCCCCGCCTACATCAGGCCGCTGTTCAGCGAGGGCAAGGGCCCCTTCCGCTGGGCCGCCCTGTCCGGCGAGGCGTCGGACATCCACAAGACGGACCAGGCGATCCTGGAACTGTTCCCTGCGGGCGACTCCGCGCAGAACGAGTCCCTGCACCGCTGGATCAAGATGGCCGGCGAGCGGGTCCACTTCCAGGGCCTGCCGGCCCGGATCTGCTGGCTCGGCTACGGCGAGCGCGACAAGGCGGGCGAGCGGTTCAACGACATGGTCGCGAGTGGCGAGCTGGCCGCGCCGGTCGTCATCGGCCGCGACCACCTCGACGCGGGCTCCGTCGCCTCCCCGTACCGCGAGACCGAAGCCATGCTGGACGGCTCCGACGCCATCGCCGACTGGCCGCTGCTCAACGCCATGGTCAATGTGGCGTCCGGCGCCTCCTGGGTCTCGATCCACCACGGCGGCGGGGTCGGCATGGGCCGCTCCATCCACGCGGGACAGGTCACGGTCGCCGACGGCACGGCCCTGGCGGGCGAGAAGATCCGCCGCGTCCTGACCAACGACCCCGGCATGGGCGTCATCCGCCATGTCGACGCCGGGTACGAGATCGCCGAGCGCGTCGCCGACGAGCGTGGCGTCCGCGTCCCGATGCGCGAGGAGGACCCGGCATGAGCGTGCCCTCCGCCCCGAGCGTGACCCCCTCTCCGAATGTGCCCTCCTTCCAGCAGATGTGGCGCGAACTGGCCCCGGTCGGCCGGGACTCCGGCTCGCACGGCTACCGCCGCTACGCCTGGACCCCGGCCGACACCGACTGCCGCGCCTGGTTCCGCGAACAGGCCGAACTGCGCGGGCTGGCCTACGAGCTGGACCGCAACGGCAACCAGTGGGCCTGGCTCGGCGACCCCCTGGCCGGTGACGCCGTCGCGACCGGCTCGCACTTGGACTCCGTACCCGACGGCGGCGCCTTCGACGGCCCGCTCGGTGTCGTCTCCTCCTTCGCCGCGCTGGACGAACTGCGCGCCAGGGAAGCGACGTTCAGCAAGCCGCTCGCCATCGCCAACTTCGGCGACGAGGAAGGCGCGCGCTTCGGCCTGGCCTGCGTCGGCTCACGCCTGACCGCCGGGCAGCTCACCCTCGACCAGGCGCACGCCCTGCGCGACGCCGACGGCGTCACCCTGCCGCAGGCCATGGAAGCCGCAGGACACGACCCGGCCGCCATCGGCGCGGACCCCGAACGGCTGGCCCGCATCGGCGCGTTCGTCGAGCTGCACGTCGAGCAGGGGCGCGCCCTCGACCTGTCGGGCGACGCCGTCGGGGTCGCCTCGGCGATCTGGCCGCACGGCCGCTGGCGGTTCGACTTCCGGGGCGAGGCCAACCACGCGGGCACCACCCGCCTCGCCGACCGCCGCGACCCGATGCTGAGCTACGCCGAGACCGTGCTCGCCGCCCGCCGCGAGGCGGCGATCGTCGGCGCCCTCGCCACCTTCGGGAAGGTCTCCGTCGAACCCAACGGCGTCAACGCCATCCCTTCCCTCGTCCGTGGCTGGCTGGACTCCCGCGCCGCCGACCAGGCGTCGCTGGACATGGTCGTCGCCGGTATCGAGGCCGCCGCCCGGGAGAGCGCCGAGGCCGCCGGTATCGAGCTGAGCGTCGTACGGGAGTCGTTCACCCCCGTGGTCGACTTCGACCACGCCCTGCGCGAGGAACTGGCGAGGCTGCTGGGCACCGACGCCCGTCCCGTGCCCGTCCTGCCGACCGGCGCGGGACACGACGCGGGTATTTTGTCCGGATCGATCCCCACCGCCATGCTGTTCGTACGCAACCCCACCGGTGTCTCGCACTCCCCGGCCGAATCGGCCGAGGAGGACGACTGCGCCGCGGGGGTCCTGGCACTCGCCGACGTACTGGAAGGACTGGCGTGCGGATGACACAGCCACCGCAGGCGCCGCAGGCAGCCGAGGAACCACAGACATCGCAGGAACCACAGCCCGGGGGAGCCGGGCGCGCGCCCGGCGCCGTCTACTGGCTGGAGCACGCCTGGCTCGACAACCACGTCGAACCCGGGGTGGCGGTCGAGGTCGCCGACGGCCGGATCAGCGAGATCCGCACCGGCGTCGAGACCCCGCCGCCCGGCGCGACGGCGCTGCGCGGACTGACCCTGCCCGGCCTCGCCAACACGCACTCGCACGCCTTCCACCGCGCCCTGCGCTCCACGGCCCAGGTCGGCTCCGGCACCTTCTGGACCTGGCGCGACGTCATGTACCGCATCGCCGGCCGGCTCACCCCCGACACGTACCACGCGCTCGCCCGCGCTGTGTACGCCGAGATGGCGCTGGCCGGCATCGCGGCCGTCGGAGAGTTCCACTATCTCCACCACGCGCCGGACGGCACGCCCTACGACAACCCGAACGCCATGGGGGAGGCCCTGATCGCCGCCGCCGGCGAGGCCGGCATCCGTATCACCCTGCTCGACACCGCCTATCTCGCGTCCGGCATCACCGAGCGGCGCGGCGGCGCACCGCCGGACCGCCACCAGATCCGCTTCTCCGACGGCTCCGCCACGGCCTGGGCCGAGCGGACTTCCGCACTCAAGGGGGCGGACCACGCCAGGATCGGCGCGGCCATCCACTCCGTACGCGCCGTGCCCGCCGAACAGCTGGCCACCGTCGCCGAATGGGCCGGGCAGCGGCAGGCGCCGCTGCACGTCCATCTGTCCGAGCAGACCGCCGAGAACGACGCCTGTCTCTCCGTACACGGCTGCACCCCCACCCGTCTCCTCGCCGACCACGGCGTACTCGGCGCCCGCACCACGGGCATCCACAACACCCATCTCACCGACGACGACATCGCCCTGCTGGGGTCGACCCGCACCGGCACCTGCATGTGCCCCACCACCGAACGCGACCTGGCCGACGGCATCGGCCCGGCCGCCCGCCTCCAGCACGCGGGCTCGCCGCTCTCGCTCGGCAGCGACAGCCACGCCGTCATCGACCTCTTCGAGGAGGCCCGCGCCCTCGAACTCAACGAGCGCCTGCGCTCCCGCAGCCGAGGCCACTGGACGGCGGCGGCCCTGGTCAACGCCGCGACCGCCAACGGTCACGAAGCGCTCGGCTGGCCCGAGGCAGGCCGTATCGAACAGGGCGCCCTCGCTGACCTCGTCACCGTCGCGCTGGACTCCGTCAGAACAGCGGGGCCACTGCCCCGGCTCGGTGCGGAGACAGCCGTATTCGCCGCGTCAGCGGCCGACGTGCGCCATACGGTCGTCGGCGGCCGTCATGTCGTACGGGACGGTGCCCACGCGCTCGTACCCGATGTGCCGAGGGCGCTGGCGGAGTCGATCGCCGCGCTACGAGGCTGAAGGAGCGAACCCCCGACATGAACAAGCCGAGCCCGGCCACGGCTGTGCCGAACACCGGCACAACCGCCATCACCAACATCGCAAGCCTGGTCACCAACGACCCCTCCCTCGGTGACGGATCCCCCATCGGTCTGATCCAGGACGCGGCGGTCGTCTTCGACGGCGACCGCGTCGTCTGGGTCGGTGAGTCAAGCAAAGCACCCGCCACTGACAACGCCTTCGACGCGGGCGGCAGGGCCGCGCTCCCCGGCTTCGTCGACTCCCACTCCCACCTCGTCTTCGCCGGCGACCGCACCCAGGAGTTCAACGCCCGCATGTCGGGCCGCGCCTACTCGGCCGGCGGCATCCGCACCACCGTCGCCGCCACCCGCGCCGCGTCCGACGCCGCACTCGACGCCAACGTCGCGCGGTACATCGCCGAGGCGCTGCGCCAGGGCACCACCACCCAGGAGACCAAGTCGGGGTACGGCCTGACCGTCGCCGACGAGTCGCGCGCCCTGCGCATCGCGGGCCGGCACACTGACGAAGTCACCTACCTCGGCGCCCACATCGTCCCGCCCGAGCACACCGACGACCCCGCGGCCTACGTCGCACTGGTCACCGGCGACATGCTCGACTCCTGCGCCCCGTACGCCCGTTGGATCGACGTCTTCTGCGAGAAGGGCGCCTTCGACGGCGACCAGGCCCGAGCGGTCCTCACCGCGGGCAAGGCCAAGGGTCTGCACCCCCGCGTGCACGCCAACCAACTCTCGTACGGCCCCGGCGTCCAGCTCGCCGTCGAACTCGACGCCGCGTCGGCCGACCACTGCACCCACCTCACGGACGCGGACATCGACGCGCTCGCCCACAGCCGTACGGTCGCGACGCTGCTCCCCGGCGCGGAGTTCTCCACCCGCGCCACCTGGCCGGACGCCCGCCGGCTGCTCGAAGCGGGGGCCACCGTCGCACTCTCCACGGACTGCAACCCGGGCTCGTCCTTCACCTCGTCCATGCCGTTCTGCGTCGCGCTCGCCGTACGGGACATGGGCATGACCCCCGACGAGGCGGTCTGGTCGGCGACGGCAGGCGGCGCTGCGGCCCTGCGCCGCACCGACATCGGCCACCTGACCCCCGGCGCCCGCGCCGACCTCACGCTCCTCGACGCCCCGAGCCACGTCCACCTCGCCTACCGGCCGGGCGTCCCGCTGGTCTCCACGGTGTGGCGCGGCGGCCGGCGGGTGTACGACGCGTGGGTCTCGCCGCGCTCCCTATGATTGCGCGACAGCACAACGACGTTCACCGGGTGGGGATCCATAAGTGCGCAGTGCGATGCGGGGCTTGATACGGGGCGTGGGCTTCGGGGTGGTGCCGGCGGCGCTGCTGCTGACGGCCGTGACGGGGTGTTCGGGCGAGCCCGGGAAGGACAAGCGGGCGGGCTCCGCCGCGAGTCCGGCGAAGAAGGCGGACAGCGCCGGGAGCGCGGACGCCGGCGCCGTCGCCGTCGCGAAGAAGGGCGGTTCGGTCGGTGGCGCCGGCTCGCCGTGCGCCCTGCCGGTCACCTTCGACCTCGCGGCCGGCTGGCAGCCGGAGGCCGTCGACACGGACGGTGAGTTCGGCGCCCTGACGCAGGGTCCGGTGACGCTGAGCTGCGAGATCGACGCCAAGCCCGCAGGCAACATCGGCTTCCTGCGCGTCTGGACGGGCAGCGAGAAGAGCGCGGACGTCCGCGCGGACCTGAAGGCGTTCGTCGCTGAAGAGGCGGCCCACCGCGACCAAGAGACCTACACCGACCTCACGGTGGACGGCCTCGATGCGGCGGAGATCGTGTACGTCAACACCAGCGACGCACTCGACGCCCCGAAGAAGGAACGCGCCCTCGCCCTGGCCACACCGAAGGGCGTCGTCGTCCTGCACCTCGGTGGCCTCGACTCCGCGGAGCACGACGCGATGCTCCCGGCGTACGAACTGGCCAAGCGAACCCTTCAGGACGCCTGACCGTAAGCCCTCAGGCCCGTACGTACGCGACGCGGGCGCTCGTCATCGCCCCCTGGACAGCTCCAGCACCCGGCCGACGATGTCGAGCGCCTGGTCGATGTCGGTGGCGATCTCCATGAGGTCCACGAAGGCGTGGTCGACGGCGGTCTCCCGCTCCGCCCCGGCGATGGCCTCGGCCACCTGCTCGACCGTGGCCTCCTCCGTCGGGTAGACCCGCAGGATCAGGCCGAGGCCGGCGGGGTCCCGGCCCTCTTCCGCAGCGAGCCGCCGCACCTCGTCCGCCGGTACGTTGATCTGCGCCGCGTCGAACGCCCACCCCGCCGCCGATCCCGGCCGGACGACGGGCAGCCACCCGTCGGCCCGCCGGGCTGCGCGGCGCATCGCGGCCGGTGAGTAACCGCCCAGGTAGACCGGCGGGCGCGGGCGCTGCACCGGCTTCAGGTCGGCGTACGTCGCGGGGATCGTCCAGTGGGCGCCGTGGTACTCGGCGGGGTTGTCCGACCAGTAGACGTCCAACGCGTCGAGGCACTCGTCCAGCCGCGCCCCGCGCTCCTTCATCGGTACGCCGACGGCCGCGTACTCCTCGGGCGACCAGCCGACGCCGAAGCCCGGCAGCAGCCTGCCGCCACTGACCAGATCGATGGTGGTCAGCGACCTGGCGAGCAGGGCCGGCGGATACCAGGGCGCGTTCAGGACGTTGGTGCCGAGCAGTGCCCGCTCGGTGGCGGTCGCCGCGATCGTCAGCAGCGCGAACGGGTCGAGGAGCGCGTGGAAGGCCGCCGGGATCGTACTGCCGCCGCCGTACCCGACCGTCGGACTGACCGGGGCGAGCAGCCGGTCGCCCACCCACAGACTGTCAGCGCCCAGCTCCTCAGCCTGCCGCGCGAAGCGCGCGACGTCGCGGGGGAAGTGGGCGAGGGCACCCATCTGCGGCAACGTGAACCCGATACGCACGATGAACTCCGTTCCTGCCTGGCCGTTCGTTTCCTGCTTGATCCCTAGCCTCTACCTCGCGGCTTCGTCGCGCACGCGTTTCCGGTAGCGCAGCGGCGGTTCGCCGGTCTCGCGTTTGAATGCGGTGCTGAAGGCACTCTCCGACGCGTAACCCAGGGCGGACGCCAGCGCGCCCACGGGGTCGTTCCCGTCCCGGAGGGCGCGCTGTGCGAGGAGCATGCGCCAGGGTCTCCAGTTGCCAGGCGGTGCCCGGCTGGGCGTGCATCAGGGTGACGGCAGCGCGCAGCCGTTCGTCGGTCAGCAGCCGCAGCCAGCCGGGAGGCAGCGCGGTCTGGTCGAGGTAGACGCGGCGGCTATGCGACGGTCGCGCGTGCGATGCGTGTGGACGCTCGTTCGGCGATCATGATCGTGGGGGCCTGGGTGTTGCCTCGGGTGATGGTGGGCATGACCGAGGCGTCGGCGACGTACAAGCCCTCCGTACCGTGCACCGCCATCGTGGCCGGGTCGACCACCGCCGTGTGGTCGGTGCCCATCCGGCAGGTGCCGACCGGGTGCCATTCGCTGATCACGTTGCCGTCGATCCACGCGTCGAGGCCCTCGCCCGACCAGTCCTGGGGGGTCAGCGGTTCACCGCCGGTGGCCTTCGCCAGGGTCGGGGTGCGGAAGAGGTCGCGGGCTCGGCGGAGGCCGGAGCGCAGGCGGGCGCGGTCGCCCTCGTCGGTGAGATACCCCGGGTCGACGAGCGGCGCCCGGGTCGGATCCGGGCCGGCCAGTCGTACGGTGCCGTGGCTGTCCGGGTCCAGGACGCTGATCGCGCAGGTGACGACCGGCTCCTCCATGAGGGTCATCTCCGCGGTCATACCCAGCAGTGTCAGCGTGAACTGGAGATCGGCCACCGGGCGCGTGTCGTCGCTGCGCAGCACGGCCGCCGCCTGGGTGAGCGAGGCGAGCGGGCCGCGGCGCAGCAGCTGGTAGTCGCGTACGTCGTCCGCGGTCAGCGAATTCCAGAGCGGACTGCCGTCGGTCACCGGCCACACCGGGGTGACCATCGGGTGGTCCCGCAGGTTGGCGCCCACCCCCGGCAGATCGCGCACCAGAGGCACCCCGAGGCCGCCCAGGTGGTCGGCGGGGCCGACTCCGGAGAGCATCAGCAACTGCGGGCTGCGCAGGGCGCCGGCACACAGCACCACCCCGCGCCCGGCGCTGACTTCCGTGTCTCCCACCCGCACGCCGACGGCCCGCACGCCGTCCCACAGCACGGAGGTGACCTGCTGCCCGGTGGCGACGGTGAGGTTGTCCCGGCCTGCTGCCGGTGCCAGATAGCCGTCCACCACGCTGTGCCGCCGGCCGTCCCGGATGTTGCTCTGGACCAGGCCCACCCCCTCGCCGGCCGGCCCGTTGAAGTCGTCGACCAGCGGCAGTCCGTGTTCGACGCCGGCCGCGACAAAGGTGAGGGGCAGGGGCCCGGCGTCCCGGATCGAGCTGATGGACATCGGGCCGCCCACGCCGTGCCGCTCGTCGCCACCACGGTCACTGTCCTCGACGTCGCGCAGAGCGGGACGTACGTCGGACCAGCCCCAGCCCGTCGCGCCGCGCGCCTGCCAGGTGTCGTAGTCCTCCGGACGCCCGTGGAACCACGCCATCATGTTCATGCTGCTGCCACCGCCGAGCCCGCGCCCCTGCGGCAGCCCTACCCGGCGTCCGCCGACGGCCTGTTGAGGTGTGGTCAGGTCGCCCCAGGAGCGCGGTCCCGCGAGGAGCTGGAAGGCGTTTCCCGGGATCAGGGCCTCCGGTTCCGCGCCGGTGGTCGTGCCTGCCTCCAGCAGCAGTACGCGGCAGTCGCGGTCCTCGCTCAGCCGTGCGGCCAGTACGCAGCCGGCCGCCCCGGCCCCCACGATCACGAAGTCCGCCTCGGCCGGCAGCGACGTTGCCACGTGCGTCATCTCGGTCCACCCATCTCCGCGCCGGCGTCTGCGCGGAAGCGTCTGCGGCACGTCTCGTATATGTGGGCTCATCTTATCTGAGCTGGACTCAGGTGAACGTATGCCAGGTCGTCCGAATAGAGTTTGTATGATGCCAAACGTGACCCCCCGTACCCCCAGCCGTCGCGCCGACTACGCGGAGCAGACGCGTCAGGCGATCATCGACGCGGCCCGCACCCTCTTCGTCCAACGCGGGTTCTTCGGCAGCAAGATCGACGAGATCGCCGAACTCGCCCATGTGGCGCCGGGCACGGTCTACGCGGTCGGCGGCGGCAAACAGGGGCTGCTGCGGATCATGGTCGACGAGTGGGCGCAGGCGCCGCTGCTGAAGGAGAGCCTGGAGCGGATGCGCGGGCTGCGCGATCCCCGGGAGGTGCTGGCGCTCGTGGCCTCGTCGAGCCGAAGGGTCCGCGAGGACCACGGCGCCGTCATGCGGGTTCTGCTGCACACGGCGCCGCACGACGAGACCGCGGCCGAGGGCCTGCGCGAGTCCACCGAGCGCTACCGGGGCACACTGGCCGCCGTCGCCGAGCACCTGCACGGTCTCGGTGGTCTCGCCGACGGTGTCGATGTTCGGCACGCGACCGATGTCCTGTGGTTCTACTTCGGGTACGCCGGCTATCTCACGCTCACCGAGGACAACGGTTGGCCGCTTCAGCAGGCGGAGAAGTGGCTGCTGATCCAGTGCGAACGCACACTCCTGGGAGACAGAAGCCCCGCCGGGGAGTGAGCCGGCGGGGCGGTGGCGCTGGTGGGGCGTGGGTGGGGGTGGTCACTCCTCCACTGTCAGGCCCTTTCTGAGCCTTGTCAGCGTGCGCGAGAGCAGGCGGGAGACGTGCATCTGCGAGATGCCCAGTTCCTCGCCGATCTCCGACTGCGTCATGTTCGCGACGAAGCGCAGCGAGAGGATCTGGCGGTCGCGGGACGGGAGGCCGGCGATCAGGGGCTTGAGGGACTCGACGTACTCGATGCCCTCCAGGCTGTGGTCCTCGTAGCCGATCCGGTCCGAGAGCGCGCCCTCGGTGTCGTCCTCCTCGGGCTGCGCGTCCAGCGAGCTGGCCGTGTAGGCGTTGCTCGCCGCCATGCCCTCGATGACCTCTTCGCCGCTGATCCCGAGCGCTTCGGCCAGTTCGGCGACGCTGGGGGAGCGGTCGAGGCGCTGGGACAGTTCGTCCGTCGCCTTCGCCAGGTCGAGGCGGAGTTCCTGGAGCCTGCGCGGCACGCGCACCGACCACGACGTGTCGCGGAAGAAGCGCTTGATCTCGCCGATGATGGTTGGCATCGCGAAGGTGGGGAACTCGACGCCTCGGCTGAGCTCGAAGCGGTCGATGGACTTGATCAGGCCGATCGTGCCGACCTGGACGATGTCCTCCATCGGCTCGCTGCGGGAGCGGAACCGGGAGGCCGCGAACTTGACCAGGGCGAGATTCAGCTCGACCAGGGTGTTGCGGACGTACGCGTGCTCGTACGTGCCCTCTTCGACGGACTCCAGCCGCGCGAACAAGGTCTTCGACAGCGCCCGTGCGTCCAGCGCCCCGACCTCGTCGTAGGGCGGGATCTCGGGCAGGTCCGCCAGCGCCTCGGCGCCGGACAGGCCCTGCGCGCCGGATGCCGGAGTGGGGCCGGCGGCGGTCGGTGCGGGGATGGTCGGTACGGGGGGAGCTGCCGACGTCGCGATCGGGGTACGCGGTTCGTCGAGCCGGGGTGACATGGGGTCTCCTCCATCATTTTCGGCATATGGCTGCCGATGCCAATACGCGTTGCTGCGGTGTGCGGGCGCCTCCGAAGCCGGCTGTCTTGGATGTGTCCCTACTAGCCCTACCCGGTAGACACGGACAGTTGCAAGTGTTAATTGTGAGGTATGTCTGTATTGTTGGAGAGTTCGGCTACCGGCCGGCGTTCGAAAGGCGTAATGTTCGACCGGCGTCAATGACGTATGACGACAAGCAGGCGAAACCATCTGACGACGGCATACAACACGGCGAAGAGGGACGGGCATGGACCGCCAGACGGTCGGCAGCACGAACCGGGGCCGGCTCAGGGTCGAGGTTCGGACCGAGGGTCGGAGTGAGGTCGTAACAGTGGCCGGTGAGTTGGATCACCACACGGCCGAATTGTTGCGAGCCCCGCTGGAAGAAGCGCTTGAGCAAGGACGGTCACGCTTGGTGATCGACTGCTCGCAGCTGGAGTTCTGCGACTCGACCGGACTCAACGTGCTGCTCGGTGCCAGGCTCAAGGCGGAAGCCGCGGGAGGCGCCGTCCATCTGGCCGGCATGCTGCCCGTGGTGTCGAGGGTCTTCGAGATCACCGGCGCCGACGCGGTCTTCACCGTCCATGAATCGCTCGACGACGCACTGGTGGACTGACCAGGTGCGGCAAGCTCCGACCGACGACCTCTCGGACACTGACCCCTCACACTTCCGCACCGCCGGAGTGGGTGTTGTCACGACTCGGAGGGGCAGAAGACTCCCCGCAGGCCGCACAGGACTCTGCACTCTCTGTAAAGACCCACTGGCAATTGGTGAATCGGTGAGGTGAAGCGCTGATGAGCACCACCCGGCAGCCTCCGCCGGGCGACCTCGGCCCCGAGCCGGACGGCGCCGGACCTTCGGCTGCCACGTCCGCTCCGCCCGCGACGTCCGCCCCGGCCGCGGCGTCCAGCACAGCCGCCGCGCCCGCCGCGGCCGGTACGCCTGGCACCGCCGGTACGTCCGGCGTGCCCGACGGGGTGACCCGCACGCTCGCGCTGAGCAGCGCCAGCGGCGTCGTTCCGCTCGCCCGTGACTTCACCCGGCAGGCGCTGTACGACTGGGGATGGCTCCCCGCCGCGACGGCCGACCGGCGCGCCGCCGCCGAAGACGTCCTGCTGGTCGTCTCCGAACTCGTCACCAACGCGTGCCTGCACGCCGAGGGGCCCGAGGAACTGCGCGTCTCGCACAACGCCAAGGTCCTGCGGCTCGAAGTCACGGACCGTGGTGCGGGACAGCCCTCACCACGCACTCCCCACCGGGCGGGCCGCCCCGGCGGACACGGCATGTTCATCGTGCAGCGGCTCTGCCTCGACTGGGGCGTCGTACGGGCGCCCGGCGCGACGGGCAAGACGGTGTGGGCGGAGCTGGCAGCGCCCGCGTAGCAACACAACGGCTACGCGGGCGCCTCCGCGCGCTCGACGTCCCGGCCGGCGCCGGGACTCAGCGGTGGCGGGACTCGACGGCGGCGGGACCCAGCGCGGTGGACCTCAGTGGATGTCGCCCATCAGCTCCCGCACCCGCCTGCGGTACATGAACACCGCCACCCCGGCCAGCGCCGCCAGCAGCCCCTCCAGGGTCACCACTCCCGTACGGCCCAGATCGACCCCGCCGATCGACAGCAGCCCGGTGACGGAGTCGCCCGCCGTGACCGCCAGGAACCACACGCCCATCATCTGGCTCGCGTACTTCGCCGGCGCCATCTTCGTCGTCACCGACAGGCCGACCGGCGAGAGGCACAGCTCCCCGACGGTCTGGATCAGATAGATCCCCACCAGCCACATCGGGCTGACCAGGTGTCCGTCGCCCGTCCCGCCGGCCGCCATCGCCAGCGGGATCAGGAAGAAGAAGAACGAGACGCCCACGAGGAACAGCCCGGCCGCGAACTTCGCCACGGTCGCCGGCTCCTTGCCCCTGCGGTTGAGCCACAGCCAGAACCACGCGGCGACCGGCGCCAGCGCCATGATGAACACCGGGTTCAGCGACTGGTACCAGGACGAGGGGAAGCCGATCCCCAGCACCTCGCCCGCCGCCTTGTTCGTACCGAAGGCCTGGACCGTCGAGCCGCCCTGGTCGTAGATCATCCAGAAGACGGCAGCCGCGACGAAGAACCAGATGTAGCCGGACATCTTCGTCTGCTCGGCCCGCGACAGGTCCTTGTCGCGCTTTATCCGCACCAGCACGCCGGCCGGAATCACCAGCCCCGCCACCGTCAGCGGGATCATCGCCCAGTTGAGGGTGAAGTGGCCGCTGAGCCCGACGAAGCCGTAGACGAGGACGGCGACCAGCAGCCAGCCGAGCCCCTTGCGCAGCCACGAGGCGCGCTCCTCCGCCGACAGCGGGGTCGGTACGCGGCTGCTCTCCGGGCTCAGACTCTTCGTACCGATCAGGAACTGGACCAGGCCGAGCGCCATGCCCACGGCCGCGAGCGCGAAGCCGAGGTGCCAGTTGTACGTCTCGCCGACCGTGCCGATGATCAGCGGGGCGAAGAAGGCGCCGATGTTGATGCCCATGTAGAAGATCGTGAACCCGCCGTCGCGGCGCGGGTCGTCGGTCCCCTTGTAGAGATGGCCGACCATCGTGGAGATGTTGGCCTTCAGCAGCCCGGAACCGAGCGCCACCAGCACGAGCCCGCCGAAGAACGTCCCCTGGCCCGGCACCGCGAGGGTGAGATGGCCCACCATGATGGTGCAGGAGCCGATGGCGACGGTCTTGCGCGGACCCCACAGCCGGTCGGCGAGCCAGCCGCCCGGCATGGCCAGCAGATAGACCATCGACAGGTAGATCGAGTAGATGGCGGTCGTGGTGGCCAGGTCCATCCCGAGGCCGCCGCCCTGCAGCCCCTTCGTGGCGTCGGGCCCGCCGGAGATCAGATAGATCGTCAGCAGAGCCCGCATGCCGTAGAAGCTGAAGCGTTCCCACATCTCGGTCATGAAGAGAGTGGCGAGGCCGCGGGGGTGGCCGAAGAAGGTCTTCTCAGGACCCGGGGTGCGGGGCGAGTCCTTCGTCAGGCTGGACGCCATGGATCGATCCTTGCGTGCGTGGGGGGTTGGAGCTGCCGTGGCACATGAAAAGGACCCTTGGCGTGTATCGGGCCAAAGGTCCCTCAGTAGCGCAACGAACGGCTTGCCACCCTACGACACGACAGAGCGCCATATGGAAGGACTTGAGAGATGAAACACAGGCGCTCATCGGATCTGCTGCTCATATTCAAAGGTGGATCATCGGATCGCACCCGAACCCGCAGGCATTGACGATCATTGCCCGACGCCTGCCCCGTGCGGACTACCATCACCCCATGACCCGTGTACTGCTCGCCGAGGACGACGCTTCCATCTCGGAGCCGCTGGCTCGCGCCCTGCGGCGGGAGGGGTACGAGGTCGAGGTCCGTGAAGACGGTCCCACCGCCCTCGACGCCGGCCTCCAGGGAGGTGTCGACCTCGTCGTACTCGACCTGGGGCTGCCCGGCATGGACGGCCTCGAAGTGGCCCGCAGACTCCGCGCCGACGGACACACCGTGCCGATCCTGGTGCTGACGGCGCGCGCCGACGAGGTGGACACCGTCGTCGGCCTCGACGCCGGCGCCGACGACTACGTGACCAAGCCCTTCCGTCTCGCCGAACTGCTCGCCCGGGTACGGGCGTTGCTGCGGCGCGGCGCCACCGAGCCCGCGCCGGCGCCCGCCACCCACGGCGTACGGATCGACGTCGAGTCGCACCGTGCCTGGATGGGCGAGGAGGAGCTGCAGCTCACCGCCAAGGAGTTCGACCTGCTGCGGGTCCTGGTCCGCGACGCCGGCCGGGTCGTCACCCGTGACCAGCTGATGCGCGAGGTCTGGGACACCACGTGGTGGTCCTCGACCAAGACACTGGACATGCACATCTCCTGGCTGCGCAAGAAGCTCGGTGACGACGCGGCCAACCCGCGCTACATCGCCACGGTCCGGGGCGTCGGCTTCCGCTTCGAGAAGAGCTAGCGGCACCTTGCGACGTCGCCTGATCAGCTCCACGCTCGCCGTGGTGCTCGTCGTCATCGCCGTCTTCGGCGTATCCCTCGTCATCGTCGAGACCCGCACCATCAGCAGCAGCGCCCAGGAGAGCGTGGACTCCGAGGCGCTGCGGCTGGTGAGCATCGTCGACAGCCGGCTGCTCGGCGGCGAACACATCACGGCCGGTGTGCTGCGCCAGCAGATCGGCGCCGAGCGCTACGGCCGGATCGAGATGCCAGGACGGCCGCCCGTCGAGATCGGCGAGCACCCCACGGGCAGTGTGATCCGCGGCACGGCGCGCGGCGAGGAGGGCGAGACCGTCACCGTCGAGGAGCGCCGCTCCTCCGTCACGCGTGAGGTCGGCCGCACCCTGCTCATCATCGGCGCCGTGGCGCTGCTGGCCGTCATCGCCGCCGTCCTGCTCGCCGTACGGCAGGCCAACAAGCTGGCCTCGCCCCTCACCGACCTCGCCGAGACCGCCGAACGCCTCGGCTCGGGGGACCCGCGCCCCCGCCACAAGCGGTACGCCGTCCCCGAGCTGGACCGGGTCGCCGACGTGCTCGACTCCAGCGCCGAGCGCATCGCCCGGATGCTCACCGCCGAGCGCCGGCTGGCGGCCGACGCGTCCCACCAGCTCCGTACGCCGCTGACGGCCCTGTCCATGCGGCTGGAGGAGATCACCGTCACCGACGACCTCACCACCGTCAGGGAAGAGGCGACGATCGCGCTGACCCAGGTGGAGCGGCTGACCGACGTCGTGGAGCGGCTGCTGACCAACGCCCGCGACCCGCGCACCGGCTCCGCCGTCGCCTTCGACCTGGACGAGGTCGTCAAGCAGCAGATCGAGGAGTGGCGCCCCGCCTACCGCAGCGCGGGCCGCGCCATCGTCTGCTCGGGCCGGCAGGGCATGCGGGCCGTCGGTACGCCGGGAGCCGTCGCACAGGTGCTGGCGGCGCTGATCGAGAACTCACTCATGCACGGCGGCGGTACGGTCGCGCTGCGCACCCGGGTCACCGGGAACCAGGCCGTCATCGAGGTGACCGACGAAGGGCCCGGCGTGCCGCCCGACCTCGGGGCGCGGATCTTCGAGCGCTCCATCAGCGGCCGCAACTCCACCGGGATCGGCCTCGCCGTGGCCCGCGACCTCGCGGAGGCGGACGGCGGCAGGCTCGAACTGCTCCAGCAGCACCCGCCGGTCTTCGCGCTCTTCCTCAGCCGCGAGGCCCGGATCGGCCTGCCGAAGGAACCGGAGCGGCCTGTGCGGTGATCTCCTCGGCCGCCGCCGGCACCGCGCGGAACACCCACGAGCGGTACGACCAGAAGCGGAAGAGCGTCGCGACACCGATGCCGATGAACTTGAACACATTGCTCTGCAGCGGCGAGTCCCAGCCGAAGCCGTACGTCGCGACGAACAGCACACCGTTCTCGATGACCAGCCCCACCGCGCTGAAGAGCAGGAACAGCGACAGTTCCTTCGTGCGCCCGCCCTTGTCGCGGTCCCGGTAGGTGAAGTACCGGAAGCCGACGTAGTTGAAGACGATGGCGATGACGGTGGCCACCACACTGGCCCGCACCACCTGGAGATCGGTCGTGTGCCGGACGAGGTTGAACGCCAGCAGATTGACCAGCAGGCCCGCAGCGCCCACCGCGCCGAACTTGACCACCTCACGCACGAGGCGGTCCAGCCGCACGCGGAGTGCGTTCCGTTCGCTCATATGCTCGTCAGCCCCGTCCGTCGAATTCCCACCATGCTAACCACCGCCTCATCGGCGGATACCCTGGAAGGGTGACGTTCCCGGTAATCGGCATGGTCGGCGGCGGCCAGCTCGCCCGCATGACCCACGAGGCGGGTATCCCCCTCGGCCTGAGATTCAAGCTGCTCAGCGACACGGCGCAGGATTCTGCGGCCCAGGTCGTGCACGATGTCGTCGTGGGGGACTACCACGACCTCGACACGCTGCGTGACTTCGCCCGCGGTTGCGATGTGATCACGTTCGACCACGAGCATGTGCCGATCGAACACCTCCGCGCGCTGGAGGCCGACGGCATTCCCGTACGGCCGGGCCCCGACGCGCTGATCCACGCCCAGGACAAGGGCGTGATGCGCGCCCGGCTCACCGAGCTGGGCGCGCCCTGCCCACGCCACCGCATCGTCGCCGACCCGGCCGACGCGGTGGCCTTCGCGGCGGAGGGCGTCGTCGGTGGCGGCGTCGCGGGCGACGGGTTCCCGATCATCCTCAAGACCGTGCGCGGCGGCTACGACGGCAAGGGCGTCTGGTTCGTACGCTCGGCCAAGGACGCGGAGGAGCCCTTCAAGGCGGGCGTGCCCGTCCTCGCCGAGGAGAAGGTCGACTTCGTACGGGAACTGGCGGCGAACATCGTCCGCTCCCCGCACGGCCAGGCCGTCGCCTACCCCGTCGTCGAGTCGCAGCAGGTCGACGGCGTGTGCGACACGGTCATCGCCCCCGCCCCCGGGCTGTCCGACGCGCTGGCGGGGGAGGCCCAGCAGCTCGCCCTGCGGATCGCCGCCGAGCTGGGTGTCGTCGGGCACCTCGCCGTCGAACTCTTCGAGACGCGGGACGGCCGCATCCTCGTCAACGAACTCGCGATGCGCCCGCACAACTCCGGCCACTGGACCCAGGACGGCGCGATCACCTCGCAGTTCGCCAACCACGTACGGGCCGTGCTCGACCTGCCGCTCGGCGACCCGCGCGCCCGCGCACCGTGGACGGTCATGTGCAACGTGCTCGGCGGGGACTACCCCGACATGTACGCGGCGTATCTGCACTGCATGGCACGGGACCCGCAGCTGAAGATCCACATGTACGGCAAGGACGTCAAACCGGGCCGTAAGGTCGGGCACGTCAACACGTACGGCGACGACCTGGACGACGTGCTGGAGCGCGCCCGCCACGCCGCCGGCTACCTCAGAGGAACAATCACCGAATGACCTCCCCCCTCATCGGCATCGTCATGGGCTCCGACTCGGACTGGCCCGTCATGGAGGCGGCGGCCGACGCCCTCGGCGAATTCTCCGTCCCGTACGAGGTCGACGTGGTCTCCGCGCACCGGATGCCGCGCGAGATGATCGCGTACGGCGAGCAGGCGGCGGGCCGCGGCCTCAAGGCGATCATCGCGGGCGCCGGCGGCGCGGCCCATCTGCCCGGCATGCTGGCCTCCGTCACACCGCTGCCGGTGATCGGCGTCCCCGTACCGCTGAAGTACCTCGACGGCATGGACTCGCTGCTGTCGATCGTCCAGATGCCGGCCGGTGTCCCCGTCGCCACGGTCTCGGTGGGCGGCGCGCGCAACGCGGGGCTGCTCGCGGCCCGGATCCTCGCCGCGCACGACCCCGAACTGCAGGCGCGGATGCGCGAGTTCCAGCAGGAGCTGAACGACCAGGCGACGCAGAAGGGCAAGCGTCTGCGCGCCAAGGTCGAGGGCCCCGCCTCCTTCGGATTCGGAAAGTGAGCGAAGTGAACTCGGTGAGCGGTATGGACAGCACGGCGGGCGAGTACCTCGACAGGGCCCGCGCCCTCCTCGACGACTTCCCGGTCGTCGACGGACACAACGACCTGCCGTGGGCGCTGCGCGAACACGTCTGGTACGACCTGGACCGCCTCGACATCGCCGACGACCAGACCGGCCAGTTGCACACCGACATCGCGCGGCTGCGCAAGGGCGGTGTCGGGGCCCAGTTCTGGTCGGTGTACGTCCAGTCCGACATGGCCGGTGACGACGCGGTCAGCGCGACGCTGGAACAGATCGACGTCGTCGGCCGGCTCATCGACCGCTACCCCCATGACCTGGCGCGCGCCCGCACCGCGGACGAGATGGAGACCGCGCGCCGCGAGGGCCGGATCGCGTCCCTCATGGGCGCGGAGGGTGGCCACTCGATCAACAACTCGATGGCCACGCTGCGCGCGCTGTACACGCTGGGCGTGCGGTACATGACGCTCACCCACAACGACAACCTGCGGTGGGCCGACTCGGCCACGGACGAGCCGGGGGTCGGCGGCCTCTCCGCGTTCGGCCGCGAGGTCGTACGGGAGATGAACCGGCTCGGCATGCTGGTCGACCTCTCGCACGTCGCGGCGACGACCATGCGCGACGCGCTCGAAGCGACCGAGGCGCCGGTGATCTTCTCGCACTCGTCGTCCCGGGCGATCTGCGACCACCCGCGCAACATCCCCGACGACGTGCTGGCGGCGCTGCCGGCGAACGGCGGCGTCGCGATGGCCACGTTCGTACCGAAGTTCATCCTTCCCGAGGCGGTGGCCTGGACGAAGGCGGCGGACGAGAACCTGCGCGCGCACGGCTTCCACCACCTGGACACCAAGGCCGAGGCGATGAAGCTGCACGAGGCCTTCGAAGCCGCGAACCCGCGCCCGGCGGCGACGGCTTCGACGGTCGCGGACCACCTCGACCACATGCGCGAGGTCGCGGGCATCGACCATGTGGGCATCGGCGGCGACTTCGACGGGACGGCGTTCACGCCGACGGACCTGCACGACGTGGCGGACTACCCGAACCTGATCGCCGAGCTGCTGTCACGCAAGTGGTCGACGGAGGACGTCTCCAAACTGACCTGGCAGAACGCGGTACGGGTACTGCGGGCGGCCGAGTCGGTCGCGGCGTCGTTGAGCTCGCGGGAGCCGTCACGGGCGACGCTGGCGCTGGACGAGGCGTAGGTCGGTTCGTTCGGGGTTTTCTGTTCGGCCGGTGGTCGGTGCGGGTTCGGGGTTGCGGGTTTTGGTTGCGGTGGTTGCCGGGTGTCGTTCCGGGGTCGTGTCCTGCGCTGCATGATTTACGGCGCGTACTCGCCTGACGCGGAGCCACCGCAAAGATGCGCCACAAATCACGCTCTACGCTCCGGACACCACCCCTGCACGACCCCCTTCAGTCCGCGACTAACAGGCGCACAGGCAGAACGGGTGGCCCGCCGGGTCGCCGTAGACCCTGAACGTGCGCTCCCGGTCCGACGTGTCCAGCGGCTTCGCGCCCAGCGCCAGGACCTGCTTCTCGGCCGCGTCCAAGTCCTCGACGGCCAGGTCGAGATGGAACTGCTGCGACCCGTCGTCCGAGGGCCACGTCGGCGGTACGTAGCCGGGTGCGGCCTGGAAGGCGAGTGCGGTGCCGTCCAGTTCGACCCAGCCGTCCTCCTGCTTGATCTCGCCGCCCAGGAGTTCGGCGTAGAAGCCGGCCAGCGCGACCGGGTCGGGGCAGTCCAGGACGATGGCGCCCAGTGTGGCGGTAGGCATCTGGTTCTCCTTCGTTTCGGCTTCTTCGTTACTGGTAGGTCTTCTTAACTGATAACGGTTACTGCATGGTGCCACCGACCGGCTGGACACGGCCGAGGGCCGGGCCGAGTTCGGGCTGGCGCGCGATGGTGTCGCCCACGCTCGTGAGCTGCGTGTAGCGCTGCGCGCTGCTGTCCCGCGTCGCGTTGGCCGTTGCCACCGCGGCTGCCGACGGTACGTGGTCGCGTCTCAAGGCGTGCGAGGCCGAGACCTGCCGGTGGGCGTATTACGACCGCAGCCCGGCGGGTCGCGGACACGACCTAGGCGCGGGGCCGGCCCATCGCGCGGTACGTCCAGCCGGCGGCGCGCCAGAGCTGGGGGTCGAGGGCGTTGCGGCCGTCCAGGATCAGCTTGCGGGACGCGGCAGCGCCCAGCACCGCCGGGTCGAGGTCGCGGAACTCGCGCCACTCCGTGAGGTGCAGGACGACGTCGGCGCCGCGTACCGCGTCCACGGCCGACTCCGCGTACCCGAGCGTCGGGAAGAGCCGCTTGGCGTTCTCCATGCCCTTCGGGTCGTAGACGGTGACCTGGCCGCCCTGGAGATGGATCTGGCCGGCGACATTGAGCGCGGGGGAGTCGCGTACGTCGTCCGAGTCCGGCTTGAACGTCGCGCCGAGCACGGCGACCCGCTTGCCGAGGAACGAGCCGTCGCCGCCGACCGCCTCGCGCGCCAGCTCCACCATGTGGCCGCGGCGGCGCATGTTGATCGAGTCGACCTCGCGCAGGAACGTCAGGGCCTGGTCGGCGCCCAGTTCGCCGGCGCGCGCCATGAACGCACGGATGTCCTTCGGCAGACAGCCGCCGCCGAAGCCGATCCCGGCGCGCAGGAACTTCTTGCCGATCCGCTCGTCGTGGCCCAGCGCCTCGGCGAGCTTCTGTACGTCGCCGCCCGCCGCCTCGCAGACCTCGGCCATCGCGTTGATGAAGGAGATCTTCGTGGCGAGGAAGGAGTTCGCCGCCGTCTTGACCAGCTCGGCGGTCGGGAAGTCGGTGACGACGAAGGGCGAGCCCTCGCCGACGGGGGTGGCGTACACCTCGCGCAGGATGCGCTCGGCGCGCTCGCTGTGGACGCCGATGACGATCCGGTCGGGGTGCAGGGTGTCCTGGACGGCGAAGCCCTCCCGGAGGAATTCCGGGTTCCAGGCCAGCTCCACCTCGTCGCGCGCGGGCGCCAGTTCGGCGATGCGCCCGGCCAGCCGTTCGGCGCTGCCGACGGGTACGGTCGACTTGCCGACGACCAGCGCGGGCTTGGCCAGGTGTTTGGCGAGGCTCTCCACGGCGGAATCGACGTAGCTCATGTCGCACGCGTACTCGCCGTGCTTCTGCGGGGTGTTCACGCAGATGAAGTGCACATCGCCGAACTCGGCCAGCTCCGCCCAGTCCATCGTGAACCGCAGCCGTCCCGACGAGCCCTCGATGCCGACGACGTGTTTGTGCAGCAGCTCCTCAAGACCCGGCTCGTACATCGGCACCCGCCCGGCCGAGAGCATGTCGATCTTCTCGGGCACCACGTCGAGCCCGAGCACGTCGAAGCCCAGCTCCGCCATGGCCGCGGCGTGCGTGGCGCCGAGGTAGCCGGTGCCGATCACGGTGATCTTGAGGGCCATGGGTGCTCCAAGGGGCTGCGGACGGGGTGCGGTGCCCGAGCATAGCCGCGGGCCACCGGGCGTTCGCAGGCGCACTTCGGCGGGCGTGGTGGGCCTCCGTGTCAGCTGTCGGCAAACTCACGTATGCCCGCTGCGGCGGTGGCCTCTAAAATTGGGTTACTTAACGGTAGTTAGCATCTTGGGGAGTGAAAGACCGTGGCCGGACCGGCTGATTTCGACCTGTACCGCCCCGCCGAGGAGCACGAGATGCTCCGTGAATCCGTGCGGGGACTCGCCGAGGCGAAGATCGCGCCGTTCGCCGCAGCGGTCGACGAGGAGGCGCGCTTCCCGCAGGAGGCCCTGGACGCGCTGGTCGCGT
Source organism: Streptomyces sp. NBC_00370 (assembly GCF_036084755.1). NCBI lineage: Bacteria > Bacillati > Actinomycetota > Actinomycetes > Kitasatosporales > Streptomycetaceae > Streptomyces > Streptomyces sp. NBC_00370. The sequence goes on along the minus strand of NZ_CP107968.1, from coordinate 3,354,370 downwards.
CCGAGCTGCACGCCGTACATGTCCCCGAGGAGTACGGCGGCACCGGCGCCGACGCGCTGGCCACGGTCATCGTGATCGAGGAGGTCGCCCGGGTCTGCGCCTCGTCGTCCCTGATCCCGGCCGTGAACAAGCTCGGCTCGCTGCCGGTGATCCTGTCGGGCAGTGAGGAGCTGAAGGCGAAGTACCTGGCCCCGCTCGCCAAGGGCGACGCGATGTTCTCGTACTGCCTCTCCGAGCCGGACGCGGGCTCCGACGCGGGCGGCATGAAGACCAGGGCCGTGCGGGACGGCGACGACTACGTACTCAACGGCGTGAAGCGCTGGATCACCAACGCGGGCGTGTCCGAGTACTACACGGTCATGGCGGTCACCGACCCCGACAAGCGCACCAAGGGCATCTCGGCGTTCGTCGTCGAGAAGGGCGACGAGGGCGTCTCGTTCGGCGCCCCGGAGCGCAAGCTGGGCATCAAGGGCTCCCCGACCCGCGAGGTGTACCTCGACAACGTCCGCATCCCCGCGTCCCGGCTGATCGGCGCCGAGGGCACCGGCTTCGCCACGGCGATGAAGACCCTGGACCACACGCGCATCACGATCGCCGCCCAGGCCCTCGGCATCGCCCAGGGCGCGCTGGACTACGCGAAGGGCTACGTCCAGGAGCGCAAGCAGTTCGGCAAGCCGATCGGCGACTTCCAGGGCGTGCAGTTCATGCTCGCCGACATGGCCATGAAGCTGGAGGCCGCCCGTCAGCTCACCTACGCGGCGGCGGCCCGGTCGGAGCGCGTCTCCCTGGGCTCGGCCAAGGAGGACCTGACGTTCTTCGGCGCCGCGGCGAAGTGCTACGCGTCCGACGCGGCGATGGAGATCACGACGGACGCGGTGCAGCTTCTCGGCGGCTACGGCTACACGCGGGACTACCCGGTGGAGCGCATGATGCGCGACGCGAAGATCACGCAGATCTACGAAGGTACGAATCAGGTCCAGCGCATCGTCATGGCGCGGAACCTGCCGTAGCCCTAGTTGCCGGTGACGGTGACCTTCTCGTCCTTGTTGAGCTGGTCGACGAGCTGGGTCACCTTCGCCTTGTCCCAGACCAGGTTGCCGCCCGTGCTGCCCGAGATCGGCATGTTCATCGAGACGCCGTCCCCGCTGGTGACGCCCTTCATCGCGAAGAACATCTGGCCGAGCGACCAGAGCGACATGTCCTTGTCGACGATGACGGTGTCGAGGCCCGCGCTCATCGTCGGGTAGAGCTTGAACGGGTTCAGGATCGTGCCCGGCGTCGCCGTCTGCGAGGCCAGTGAGGCGAGGAACTTCTGCTGGTTCTTCGTGCGCTCCAGGTCGCTCGCCGCGAAGGCGTGCCTGGTGCGGACGAAGGCCAGGGCCTGCTGGCCGTTGAGGGTCTGCTTGCCGGCCTTGAAGTCGGCGCCGGAGTACTTGTCCTTGAACCCCTTCGGCAGGTTCATCTCGACCCCGCCGATCGCGTCCACGACATTGGCGAAGCCGGCGAAGCCGATCTCGACGTAGTGGTCGATCCGCAGGCCGGTGTTGGCCTCGACGGTACGGACGAGCAGCGTGGGCCCGTCGGTCGCGTAGGCGGCGTTGAGCTTCGTCTGCTTGCCGGTGTTCGGGAAGAGCTTGCCCGACTCCGAGCCGCGGAACGAGGGGACCGTCACGTTGGAGTCGCGGGGCAGCGAGATCAGCGTCGGCCCGTTCGACCCGTCGTGCAGGATCATCATCGAGTCGGTGCGCTTGCCCTCGGCGGAGCCGGTGTGGAGCTGCTTCTTCTCCTCGGCCGACATGCCCTCACGGCTGTCCGAACCGACGATCAGGTAGTTCGTGCCGTCGCCGCCGTCGGGCCGGTCGATGACCTTCGAGAGGTCGACCTCACGCCGGAGCTTGGAGTCGGCCCAGAAGTACGTACCGATGGAGACGGCCAGCACCACGACGACCAGCGCCAGCGCGCCGATCTTGATCCGCTTGCGCCAGTTCGGGGCCTGCCGGGGGCCGGGAGCGCCGCCGGGCGGCTGCTGGCCGCCGTGGCCGCCGCCGGGAGGGCCGCCGTAGACCTGGCCCGTGTTGTAGTCGCTGTTGTAGCCGGGACCCGAGCCGTAGTCGTCGTAGCCCTGGGACTGCGGGGGCACGCCGTACCCCTGCGGCTGCTGCTGGGGGACACCGCGCCGCTGCCGCTGCACGTGCGGCATCACCTGGGCACCCTCGGGCTGCGAACCCGCGCTGCCGCGCCCGTAGCGCTCGCCGCGCTCGTTACGGTCACCGGTCCATCCATCGCTCATGTGCTCCAGTGTGCCGGGCCCGGCGGGGCGCCATACTGCCGCGTAGGAAATAGGGGCGGGGCTGTTGCCAAGCTGATGCAATGCGCCGCTCCTGTGACCCCCGCATATGGTGGGGCACATGACAGATCAGGCCGACCGCCCGGACCGCCCGGAGACCGATATTCCGGGCAAGCCCACCTCCGCGTCCCGTACGACGCTGAGCCACATCATGACGGGCAGCGACACCAATCTGCTGGGTACGGTGCACGGCGGCGTGATCATGAAGCTGGTCGACGACGCCGCGGGCGCCGTGGCGGGACGGCACTCGGGCGGGCCCGCGGTGACGGCGTCCATGGACGAGATGGTCTTCCTCGAACCGGTGCGCGTCGGCGATCTCGTGCATGTGAAGGCACAGGTGAACTGGACGGGCCGGTCCTCGATGGAGGTCGGCGTACGGGTGCTGGCCGAGCGCTGGAACGAGTCGACCCCGGCCACCCAGGTCGGCAGCGCGTATCTGGTCTTCGCCGCCGTCGACGCCGAAGGCAAGCCGCGCCCGGTGCCGCCGGTGCTGCCGCAGACCGAACGTGACAAGCGGCGCTACCAGGAGGCGCAGATCCGGCGTACGCACCGGCTCGCCCGGCGCCGCGCGATCAAGGAGCTGCGGGAGAGCCGCGCGCCCGAGGCCGGCCCGGAGCACGGCGCGTAGCGGACCGTTCTACGGGCAGACCACCTGGTCGCCCGTCATCGTGCCGAACGTGCCCTCGGGGGCCTCCTCCACCCGTACCGGCCGCACCGCCTTGAAGTCGCTCCCCGCCATCACCTTGAGCGTCGCGCCCTGCCGCTTCACCGCGCGCAGCACACTGCCGGGCAGCGCGGCGGCCAGCGACCTCGCCGACCGGTCCCAGCGCGGGTCGTACATGACGATCGTGCGCTTCACCTTCAGCTGCGCGGCCGTCAGCGGGGCCCGGGTGGTGCGGAACCCGGTGGCGTGCAGCGCGTCGTCGACCTGCTTGCCGAGCCCGTCGGTCGGCGTCCCGTTGTAGACCTGCACCCGGATCTGCTGCGGCCTCACATCGACCAGCGTCCCCTTGGGCGCCTTCGCGGGAGCGGCGGGCGCCGCGGGCGCGCCAGGCGCCGCCGGGGCCGCCTTGCGCGGCGGCGCCAGCGGCTTGTCCGCGCGCAGCGCCTGGAACAGCTTCTTCGACTTGACCGGGTCCCACTTCAGCGTCGACCCGACACCCTTGATCGCGATCCCCGACCCGCTCAGCGGCACGGACGTGAACTCCGACGACGACGGCGAGAAGCCGTGCATCGCCTCGTTGAGCGCGAGCAACTGCTGCGCGCCGAAGCCCGCGTCGGCCCTGACCGAGCTGAGCATCGCCGAGGTGACGGCGCGGAACTTCACCGGGTTCAGCAGCACACCACTGCTGGTTGCCTGGTTGATCAGGGCCGCGATGAAGCGCTGCTGGCGCTGCATCCTGCCCAGGTCGGACGTCGCGTCGACGTGCCGGGCGCGTACGTACTGCAGCGCCTGGCCGCCGTCCAGCTTGTGCGTGCCCGCCGTCAGGTTCAGCCCGGTGTACGAGTCCTTCAGCGGGCGCGGGGTGCAGATCTGCACCCCGCCGAGCGCGTCGACCGTCTTCATGAAGCTGGTGAAGTCGACCTCCAGGTAGTGGCTGATCTTCACCCCCGTCATGTGCTCGACCGTGCGCACCGTCAGATTGGGCCCGCCCTCCGCGTACGCCGCGTTCAGCTTCACCGGATGCGGCTTGTGGTGCTGCCCCGTCGTCTGGTCGACATGGGCGGGCAGTTCGGCGTAGCTGTCGCGCGGCAGGCTCACGACGCTGGCCCGCTTACCGTCCTCCGAGAGATGCACCAGCATGATCGTGTCGGTGCAGTGGCAGGGTGCGCCGCCGAGCTTGTACTTCGCCTTCTCGGCCTTGGTGATCTTGTCGCGGCCGTCGGTGCCGACGAGCAGCAGATTCATGCCGTGACCCGCGCCCGGCCGGTTCTTCATGTCCTTGAACGGGTCGACCCGGTCGATGCCGGTGTCCAGGCTGGTGACCACGGCGTGCCCGATACCGCCGGCGCCCAGGACCAGGACCGAGAAGGTCGTCGCCATCCGCATGCCCCAGCGCGGCCGTCCGTCCCGTCTCCCGGCGCCCCGGCCCCCGGCACGCGGCCGTGGCCGGGTGGCGATCCCGGCGGGACGGGGGGATCGAGAGGAGCGGGAGGAGCGGGAGGAGCGGGGCGACGTGGGCACTGGGGCACCTCCGCGGTGACAGGGAATGGTCGAAACCGTAGGCCCATACGATCAGCGGCACCCTGCTACGACCGGGCGGCGCGCGTCGCTGTCCCCCGTTCGCGGTAACGTTGCGCCGATAATCCCGCCTCCTGAAGGACTCCGAAGGAACACATGCCTGCCCTGTCGCCCCCGGTTTCCGTGATCATGCCGGTGCTCAACGAGGAACGCCATCTGAGGAACTCCGTCCGGCACATCCTGGAGCAGGAGTACGACGGCGAGTTGGAGGTGGTGATCGCCCTCGGCCCGTCCACGGACCGTACGGACGAGATCGCCGCCGAGCTGGTGCGGGAGACCGCGGCCGACCCGCGCGCCCGCGTCCACACCGTCCCCAATCCCACCGGCCGCACACCGGCGGCGCTGAACGCGGCGATCAAGGCGTCGAGCCACCCCGTGGTCGTACGGGTCGACGGCCACGGCATGCTGTCGCAGAACTACATCGCGACCGCCGTCAGGCTGCTGGCCGAGACCGGCGCGGACAACGTCGGCGGCATCATGCACGCCGAGGGCGAGAACGCCTGGGAGGAAGCGGTCGCGGCCGCCATGACCTCGAAGATCGGCGTCGGCAACGCGGCCTTCCACACCGGCGGCCAGGCGGGCCCGGCCGAGACCGTGTACCTCGGGGTGTTCAAGCGCGACGCGCTGGAGCGGCAGGGCGGCTACAACGAGGAGTTCATCCGCGCCCAGGACTGGGAGCTGAACTTCCGGATCCGCGAGGCGGGCGGCGCGATCTGGTTCTCGCCCGAGCTGCGGGTGCAGTACCGGCCGCGGCCCTCCATACGGGCGCTCGCCAAGCAGTACAAGGACTACGGACGCTGGCGCCATGTGGTCGCCCGCTACCACTCGGGCTCGATCAACCTGCGCTACCTCGCGCCGCCGGTCGCCGTCTGCGCGATCGCCGCGGGCATCGTCGTGGGCGCCGTGGTGACCCCCTGGGCGCTGCTCGTGCCCGGCGGCTACCTCGCGGCGATCGTCGCCGGGTCGGTCCCCGCGGGCAAGGGTCTGTCGCTCAAGGCGCGGCTGCGGATCCCGGTCGCGCTCGCCACGATGCACATGACGTGGGGCTACGGCTTCCTGACCAGTCCGCGCTCACTGGCCAAGCGGGTCATCGCGAGCCGCAGGCCGGCCGTACGGCGGGTCGACGAGGCGCAGCAGGACGCGTAGCCGGCTGACGCCCGTACACGACGTAAGAGCGCCGCCTGACGGATCCTCATCCGTCAGGCGGCGCTCTGCTGTACGCCTTGGTGCGGGGCGATCCGCTACCAGCGGTACGGCGCGTAGACGTCCATGCACGCGTCCTTCTTGTCGCCGTTGATGGCGTTCGCCGTGTCGGGGATGTCGCCCGCCTTCGGCACGTCCTTCTTCGGGTACACGCCGCCTTCGCGCCAGTCGGCGCCCACGACCACCGTGATCTCCGAGACGTCGGCGGACTTCTTCACCGCGCTCACCGGGATACCGACGGCCTTCGCGACCGCCTGGGCGTCGCCCTCCAGAGCCGCGCGCGGATAGGTGACCGTCGTCTCCGGCTGCGGGCTCTGCCGCTGGTCGGCCTCGGCCTTGTCGTACCCCTTCTCGCCCAGCAGCCCCGCGACGGCGCCCGCCCGCCCCGACACCGGAGCCTGGTCGCCGCCGGTGCCGTTGAGCACCTTCACCGACGTCTCACCGGGCGCAGCGGCCGGGTCCTTGGAGACCTTCGTCGACGGCTTCTTGTCGTCCTTGCCGCCGTTCTTGTCGAAGGCGACGTCGTCGCGCAGGAGCGACAGCAGCTTGTCGGCGTCGGGGGTGTTGATGACCAGATGGTTGATGTTCGTCGGGTCCTGCAGCGTCGGGAGCGTCGTCATCGTCATACGGTTCGTCGGCACCGACTTGAGCTGCATGCCCAGGTCGAAGAGCTTCTTGACCGTGCCGATCTCCTTCGACACCTCCAGCGACTTCGTCGCCGCCTCGGCGAGCCCGGTCAGCCTGCCGGTGTCGGTGAAGACGTTCTGTTCCTTCAGCGTGCGGATCATCGAGTTGAGGTACATGTGCTGGGCCTCGGCGCGGCCCAGGTCGCTGCCGAAGGCGTGCCGGGTACGCAGCCACTGGAGGGCCTGCTTGCCCTTGACCGCGTGCGTGCCCGCCGTCAGCTTCAGCCCTGAGCCGCCGTGCGCCGCGGGCGTCGAGCGGTCCCAGATGTTCTGCTTGACGCAGACGTCGACACCGCCGATCGCGTCGGCCATCGACACCACACCGGAGAAGTCGATCGTCATCCAGTGGTCGATGTAGACGCCGGTCAGCTTCTCCCACGTACTGAGCGTGCAGCCGGGGCCGCCACGGCCCAGCGACTCGTTGATGATCCCGTTGGTTTTGGGGTACGTCTCGCCGGTCTTCGCGTCCTTGCACTCCGGTATGTCGACCCGGGTGTCGCGCGGTATGGAGAGCATCGACGCGTTCTTACGGTCGGCCGACACGTGCAGCAGCATCTGGACGTCGGCGAGCGGCTTGTTGCCCACCTCGTTCTTGCCGCCGCCGAGCTTGACGTTCTCCGGCTTGTTACGGCTGTCGGAGCCGATCAGCAGGATGTTCAGCGGGGTCTGGCCCGCCCCGTTGGCCTTGGGCTTCAGACCGCTGTCGGAGCCCGCGCGGGCGTCGCTGCGGATGTTGCCGTTGAGATGGCGGTAGTACAGATAGCCGGCGCCGGCGGTCCCGAGGATCAGGAACGCCAGTCCTGCGGCGGTCCAGCGCAGCGCGCGGCGCCACCCGCCGGGGCGGGTGCGCTTGCGCGGAGGACCGTGCCTGCGGCCGCTGCCGCCATGACCTGACTTGTGACCGTTCCTGCCCCGGCCGGCCCCCGCGCCGTCCGGACCGCCGCCGTCCCCCTCGTACAGGCTGTCGTCCCAGCCGAGTTCACGGGCGTGCGGGACGCGTGATCGCGTCCCCTCCCGGTGCGCACTGCTCTGACCCACCCTGATCCCCCTTGCTCAGGTCGTCGCGCGCACGGGTCGACACCGCTGATGCTCCGGTGTCACTTCGCGCAGACCTGCTTGTCGGCTTCCACCTTCTGCACACCGTCCGGCACCTTTGCCGGTCCGGTGATGGGCACCCCCGCGCCCTTGAAGTCCTTGCCCAGTGTCAGTGTCATCGCTTCGAGTCCCACCGCGTCCTCGGTCCCCTGCTTCAGCGATGTCGCGGGCAGTCCCATCCAGGACGCCACCGTACGGGCCATGTCGGCCTGGTTCGGGGCGTATTCCAGGGTCGTCTTGGCCACGTTCGCGGGCGCGTTGCCCTTGTTGGTGGTCTTCGGCGCACCCTTGTCGTTCTGCAGCCAGGAAAGGGTCTCCTGGGCCGAGCCCTGCGGACCGCCGCCGTTGTACACGTCGACCCGTACGTCGGCCGCCGGTGCCTTCGGTCCCTTCAGCGCCTTTGCCTGCTGGGACTTCTTGGCGGCCGCTTCCTTCTTCACCTCGGTGAGCGAGGTGTCGCTCTGCAGCATCGAGAACAGCGGGTCGGCCTGCGTCTTGTTGATGACGACCGTGGCGTGCACGATCTCGTTCGGATTGTCGAGCACGGGCAGCGTGATGAACGAGATGTTCTTCGGGTCGATGCCCTTGAGCTGCGTCGCGAGCGATGTGAGCTTGGTGATGGAGCCGATGCCCGAGTCGACGGCGAGCGCCTTCGTCGCCGCCTCGGCGAGCTTGAACATCTTGCTGGGACTGGTCAGCGTCCCCTTGGACTGGATCTTGCGCGCCAGAGATGCCATGAACTGCTGCTGGACCTTGATCCGGTCGAGGTCGCCCTGGTTGCCGAAGCTGTGCCGGGTACGGACGAAGGCCAGCGCCTGCTCGCCCTGCACGTTGGCCTCGCCCGCCGGCAGCTTGAGGTGCGAGTCCGGGTCGTCCACGGGGTGGGCGAGACAGATGTCCACGCCGCCCACGGCCGTCGTCAGCGACTTGACGGCGTTGAAGTCGGCCATCATGAAGTGGTCGACCTTCAGTCCGGTGATCTCCTGGACGGTCTTCATCGTGCAGCCGGGGTCGCGGCCGTCCTGGCCGAGGCTGGTGTTGAACCGCTGCTGCTCGGTGCCCGGGATGATTTTGGTGCTGCCGTCGGGCTGCTTGGTCTCGCAGTCCGGGATGTCGGTGATCAGGTCACGGGGGATGGAGAGCGCCGTCGCGTTCGTCCGGTCCTTGGAGACGTGCAGCAGGAAGTTGGTGTCGGCGTGGCCGACGCTGCCCTTGTCGCCGTAGCCCTCGTTGCCCTTACCGGTGCGCTTGTCCGTACCGATGATCAGGATGTTTATGGGCTTGTCGGCGGTGACGGGTTTGTCGCTCGTGCCGACGTCGTACGACGTGATGTTGTTGTTCAGGTGCTGGTAGTACGCGTAACCGCCGACCGAACCGGCGACGAGCAGGAACGCCAGCGTGCCGCCCGTCCACAGCAGGGCCTTCTTCTTGCCCGACTTCTTCTGCTTGCGCTTCCGCCGGCCCTGGGCGGTCGCCTCGGCGGCCTGGCCCTTCCGGCGGCTGGCACGCGGCCCGGGTACGTCGGAACGTCCCGACCGGGAGGCCGAGCGGGACTCCGAGCGTGATTCGGACCGGGAGCCGGGGCGGGCGTCCTGGCGGGAGGCCGGCCTGTCGGGGTCGGCTCTGCGCGAGGAGTCGCGCGGCTTCGCCGGACCGGGCGTGGACGACTGCCCTGCGGAGTTGTCCAGTCGCAGTTCGTAGTTGCCCGTCTGCGGGTTGAGTACCCACTGGTCGGCGGGATCCATGTCGTCCGCCTGCCCACGGTTTTGCGCATCCACGGTTGCTTGAATCCTCCGTCGGTGCCACGCGAAGCGCCTCCCCCAAGACGCTCGGTCATTCGATCCGGCCGTACGTGACCTCTCGGCCTGAAGTACCGGATCGCGACACACTATCTGTCCAGTTCAGCGACGGGCGACGTCGCCGGGGAATCTGTCCTCCCTTACAAGTGGGCAATCCACCCAATCCTCATGGACTGCCACGCTTCCCTTGGCCATTGCTTTACTCGCACATCCCGGCTGCGGCATTCGAGCCGGTGAATGTGGGGGTCGGTGCCGGACTTCCGCTCGGACTTCCGTCGGGGCTCCCCGTCGGGCTTCCGGTGGGGCCGGGCGAATTCGTGCTGGCAGAGGCCCTGTCGCCGGGATCTCCTGCCGAGGGGCTGTCCGAAGGACCGTCCGACTTCTCGTCCCCCGACGTCACCGAGACCGGCAGGTCGTCCCGCAGCTGCTTGAAGAGCTTGTCCGCCTCGGGCTGGACGAGTTCGTCACGATTCCGGTCCTGCGAGTACGGCTGCCGGGGCACTGTGAGGAATTGCACTTGCTCCGTCGGCACACTGCGCATGGAACGCACCAGGTTGTACAGATCCTTCAGGCTGGCGAGCCCCGGATCGGTCGTGATCGACTTCGTCGCCGCGTCCAGCACCGGGTAGAGCCGGGTCGGATTCAGCAGCACACCGTTGCTCTGCACCTTCTTGAAAAGGGCCCCGAGGAAACGTTGCTGCCGGTCCATGCGCTGGGTGTCGCTGCCGTCGCCGATGCCGTGCCGCGCCCGTACGAAGCCGAGCGCCTGCTCGCCGTTGAGGGTCTGCTGCCCGGCCGGCAGCTTCAGCTGGGCGTCCGTGTCGTCCACCGGGTCCTTGAGGCAGACCTCGACGCCGCCGACGGCGTCCACCATGCCCTTGAAACCGTGGAAGTCGATGACCATCTGGTGGTCTATCCGCACGCCGGTGAGCTTCTCGACCGTGCGGATGGTGCAGGCGGTGCCGCCGAACTCGTACGCCCAGTTGAACTGCGCGAACTGCGCCCTGGTGCGGGAGCCGTCCGGCTTGCCGCAGGCGGGGATGTCCACCATGAGGTCACGGGGCAGGGAGACGGCCGTCGCGCTTTTCCGGTCGGCGGCCAGATGCAGCAGGATCGTGGTGTCCGAGCGGGACGAGCCGCCGTCGTCGCGGCCGTACTTCCCGTTGTCGCCCGCGCGGCTGTCGGAGCCTATGAGCAATATGTTCAGGGCGTCGAGCGCGACGGGCTTGGGGCGGTCCTTCTCGTACGTCTGCAACTCGGCGGCGGCCTTGGTGTCCGTCGTGATGTTGCCGTCGAGCTTGTTGTAGAGCCACCAGCCGGTACCGGCGGCGGCGAGGACCACCACGGAGGTGCCGAGCGCGGCCCAACGCATCCAGCGGCGGCGGGGGTTGGCGGGGCCGGCGGGGGTCGGCGGTGTGTCGGTGTGACCGCCGCCGGGGCTGCCGGGGCCGCCGGCGGTGGCGGCGGTCGAGGTCGTGGCTGCGGCTACGTTCTCGGCGTCGGCGTCGGCGTCGGCTGGGCTTTCGGTGGCTGCGTCTCCGTCGGCCGGGGCGTCTGCCGCCTTGCCGTCGGTGGCCGGGCTGTCGTCGTCGTCGGGCGTGACGGCCGCACCGTCTTCGTCAGAGTCTTCGGCGGTCTCGGCGGTCTCGGCGGTCTCGGCGGTCTCGCCGTCCGTGGCCGGGGTCTCGACGCCCTTGCCGTCTTCGCTGTCTGCCGCGGCAGGGCTTTCGGCGGCCGAGGTGTCCGCGCCCTCGGCCTTGCCGTCTTCGGTGGATTCGCCGTCCCCGGCCTCGCCGGAGGCGGGAGCGCCCGAACGGGCATCGTCCGAGGTGGCACCGTTGTCATCCGCCCCGGGCGCGTCCGTCTGCGACTCGACGTCGGCCGGGGTCTCCGGCCGGGCGGGCGTGCCGGCACTGTCGCTCACGTCTGCGTCCATCCTTCAATGCGTCGGTGGCGCGCTGGGCCGCCGGTTGCTGGGGTAGACGGTCGAATCCCGCGCTTGGTTGTGCGGCTGACCACACGTATCTCTCAGGCGGACCTTCGTGTTGCCCCACCGCGCACCGGCAAACCCTGCGGTGCACGTCACAGCGCGCGATGGGTGACCCGCTCGCTCTCGACCCGCTTCTCCAGGCCCTCGGCGCCCAGTTCGGCGACGTTGCGGCAGAGCACGACGGAGGCTCCGGCGGCGAGCGGGGCGAACAGTCCGGCCGACAGTCCTTCCCAGGTGTCGTACGAGAGCCCCGACAGCAGCCGTGAGCCGGCTGTCAGGCCGAGCGCTTCGGCGTCGGCGCGGGCCTGTTCGACCAGTCCGGCCGCGGTGAGTTCCCCGCCGGCGACGACGAGCGCGACGCCGGCCGGGTCCACCGGCGCGAACGGCGCGAAGCGGTCGCCCTGGGACGGGACCTCGACCGCGTAGTCCACGAACCCCTCGGGGGGCTGCGGGAACCGGCCGCCGAGCGGGCGCAGGGCGAGCGCCACCCGCTCGCCGCGGCAGGCGCGGGCCGCGTCCAGCGAGTCGGGGCCGGTGACGACGAGGTCGGCGTCGGCCGGATCGCCGCCGATCTCGACGGCCACCCCGACGGACGAACAGGCGAGCAGCCAGACGGCGCTCTGCCAGTGCGCCGGGAGCAGCAGCGCGAGCCGGTCGCCCGGCCCGGCGGCGAGATCGCCTTGCAGCAGATTGGCGGTCTTGGACACCCAATTGGCCAGCGTGACGGCGGACAATTCGACGCGTTCACCGGTGGCGTCGTCGTAGAAGGTGACCAAGGGGCGGGCCGGGTCCGTGGCGAGAGCGGATCGCAGCAGGTCGGCAGGGGTACGGTCGCTGGCGTTCACCCGGGAAAGGGTACGCCGCGCGCGGGCGGCCCCACCGCCGTACCGGTGACGGCATACACCGGTTGGACCGACGGACCGTCAATTTTCCGGGCGGCGGCGACGGCGGGAGGCCCCCAAGATCATTCACATGCGTGCCTACCTTGCAACCCCGCTCGGCGTCGCCTGCACCGCCGCCCTGGTCCTGCCCCTCTCGATGACGCCCGGCTCCGCCACAGCCGCGTCCGCGCCCGCCGCCACCACGAAGGCTGCGGAGGCTGCGATCCCCGGCTCGACACGGTCGCTGCCGCTGCGCCCGCTCGGCGGCGCCCGCTCGCTGGCGACGGCCTCCGAGCAGGGGCTCGCCCGCGACAACGTCAAGCCGTTCTCGCTGGTCGGTGTGGTCTGGGACGACGCGGACGCACCGCTCAACGGCACGGTCCAGATCCGCACCCGGGCGGCCGGGACGCAGCGCTGGTCCGCCTGGCAGGACCTGGAGACGCACAACCAGGAACACGGTGCCGACGTCGGCACACCGGAGCGCGGCGCACCCGACGTGCACGGCTCGACGGCGCCGCTCTGGGTCGGCGACTCCGACGGCGTCCAGATCCGGGTACTGGCCGAGGAGGAGCCGCGGGCGGAGGGCCCCGACGGCACGATCGGCGCGCACACCGTGCTGCCGCAGGGGCTGCGCCTGGAACTCGTCGACCCGGGCAAGGAGCCCGCCCCCGAGGAGAACGCGGGTCCCGGCGTGACCGAACTGCCCGCGCTGACCAAGGCGCAGACGGAGGCCGACGCGAAGGTGTCGGGTGACGCGCCGTCCGACGTCGTCAGGCCGTACCTGGGCCCGCGGCCGCGCATCGTCACCCGCAAGGGGTGGGGCGCGGACGAGACGCTGCGCGAGAAGGGCGCGGGCTACACGGGCCCGGTGAAGGTGGCCTTCGTGCACCACAGCGCGACCGGCGACAACTACACCTGCGAAGAGGCGCCGACGGTGCTGCGCAGCATCTACCGCTACCACGTGAAGAGCAGCGGGTGGCGGGACATCGGCTACAACTTCGCCGTCGACAAGTGCGGAACCATCTACGAGGGCCGGTCGGGCGGGGTGGCCAAGGCGGTCATGGGCGCGCACACGCTGGGCTTCAACAGCGACAGCACGGGCATCGCGGTCCTCGGCTCGTACGACACGACGGCGCCGCCCGCCGCCGTCACGACCGCCCTGGCCAAGCTCACCGCCTGGAAGCTCGGACTGTACGGAGGCAACCCTGAGGGGGAGGTGACCGTCACTTCCCAGGGCGGCGGCAAGTACGCGAAGGGGAAGCAGGTCAGCCTCAACACCCTCTCGGGCCACCGGGACGGGTTCATCACCGAATGCCCGGGGACCCAGCTCTACAAGAAGCTCGGCGAGATCAGGAAGCTGGCGGCGGCCGACCAGGGTCGCTGATTGTGCGAATGTACGGCTGTACGGATATGTGAAGGCGGCTGCGCGCACGCACCGCCCCGGCCTCGGTCCCGGCCCCGGCAGGAAGCAGAGAGACGACACGTGACAGAAGCGATCCTCCTGGTCGGCGGCAAGGGCACCCGGCTGCGGCCGCTCACGGTGCGCACCCCCAAACCGATGCTGCCGGCGGCGGGCGTGCCGTTCCTCACGCACCAGCTGGCGCGGGCGCGCGCGGCCGGCGTCGAACACATCGTCCTCGCGACGTCGTACCTGGCGGAGGTGTTCGAACCGTACTTCGGTGACGGCTCGGCGCTCGGACTGAGCCTGGAGTACGTCACCGAGCGCGAGCCGCTCGGTACGGGAGGCGCGATACGCAACGTCGCCTCCCGGCTGACGTCGGGCCCCGACGAACCGGTCCTGATCTTCAACGGGGACATCCTGACCGGCCTCGACATCGGCGCGCTGGTCCGTACCCACGCGACGTCCGGCGCGGATGTCTCGCTGCACCTGACCCGGGTCGAGGACCCGCGCGCCTTCGGTCTGGTGCCGACGGACGCGGCGGGCCGGGTGACGGCGTTCCTGGAGAAGCCCCAGACGCCGGAGGAGATCGTCACCGACCAGATCAACGCGGGCGCTTACGTGTTCCGCCGCTCGGTGATCGACGCGATCCCGGCGGGCCGGCCGGTCTCGGTGGAACGCGAGACGTTCCCCGACCTGCTGGCGGCGGGCGCGCATCTGCAGGGCATGGTCGACTCCACGTACTGGCTGGACCTGGGCACCCCCCAGGCCTTCGTGCAGGGCTCGGCCGACCTGGTCCTGGGCCGCGCCCCGTCCCCCGCGGTCCCGGGCCGCTGCGGCGACCGCCTGATCCTCCCGACGGCGTCGGTGGCCCCGGACGCGAAACTGACGGGCGGCACGGTGGTGGGCGAGGGAGCCCACATCGGCGCGGGCGCCCGCATCACGGGCAGCACGATCCTGGACAACGCGGTGGTCGAACCGGGCGCGGTCGTCACCGACTCCCTGATCGGCGCGGCGTCGTACGTGGGGGCGCGGACGGTGCTGTCGGGGGTGGTGGTCGGCGACGGCGCGCGTGTGGGTGCGGACAACGAACTGAGGGAGGGAGCCCGCGTCTGGTGCGACGCGAACCTCCCTGCGGCGTCGATCCGCTTCTCGTCGGACGAGTAGCGGCCGCGGGGTGGGGCGGTGGGCTTGGGCCCGTTGTCTTCCCCCACCCCGCCCCTTCCCGAAACCGGGGCCGGCCCCGGACCCCGCGGGCGCGAACTTCGCCGGGGTGCGGCTCCGTCGAGCCGGTCAACGGACAGGCCAGGGCGGGTTCTCGCGGGCTGGTGCGTGCGTTCGCGCGGCGAAGCTCGCGCACGCGGCTGCCGCTTCGGCGGTTCGCCGCTGGTGGCGGCTTGCCTGACCCGGGCCGGGTCGGCTGTTGTTCGGCTCCGGCAAGCCGAGCCTTGGGCCGGTGGCAGACCGGCCGCGGCCGGTCTCGCCGGCCGTTACGCCGTTGGCGCGGCGAAGCTCGCGCCTCGGGGTCCGGGGCGGAGCCCCGGTTTCGGGAAGGGGCGGGGGGAAAGCCAACCGCGCCCCGGGCGGCTCCCCGGCCGTGGGGTCCGGGGCTCGCCCCGGTTTCGGGAAGGGGCGGGGTGGGGGAGAAGCCCGCCCGCACACGAACCCGTAACCTCTTCCGTGACCCCGACCCCCGAGGACCCCGCCCGTGGCAGGCCGCTTCGCTCCCCGTCCCCGTAACCACCCCACCGCCCTCACCGCCTCCACCACCCCCGGCGCGCAGCGCGTGTGGGTGCCGCCCGTCGGGCCCTACGACCTTGGGCTCGTGCTCGGGCCGTTGCGGCGCGGGCCCGGGGACCCGACGTTTCGGGCCGAGGCCGACGGGGCCGTGTGGCGGGCCGTCAGGACGCCCGACGGGCCCGGCACGCTGCGGGTGCGGGCCGTCGCCCGCGTCGGCGGCGTGGAGGCCGAGGCCTGGGGGCCCGGGGCCGAGTGGCTGCTGGAGCAGCTGCCCGAGCTGCTCGGCGCCGCCGACGCGCCCGACGCCTTCACCCCGCGCCACCGCGTCGTCCTCGACACACTGCGCCGCCGCCCAGGACTACGGCTGTGCCGCACAGGCCTCGTCATGGAATCGCTGATTCCGTCGATCCTGGAGCAGAAGGTCACCACCATCGAGGCGTACCGCGCCTGGCGCACACTCGTGCGCAAGTACGGCGAGCCCGCCCCAGGACCCGCCGTCGGGATGTACGTCATGCCCGACGCCAGGACCTGGGCGCTCATCCCGTCGTGGGAGTGGCACAAGGCCAACGTCGACGCCAAGCGCTCCTCGACCGTCTTGCGCGCCGTACGGGTCGCCCGCCGGCTGGAGGAGGCCGCCGCCATGGAGCCCGAACAGGCCCTGGCGCGGCTCCAGTTGGTGCAGGGCATCGGCCCCTGGACCGCCGCGGAGGTGATCCAGCGCTCGAACGGCGCCCCCGACGCCGTCACCGTCGGCGATCTCCATCTGCCCGGCATCATCGGCCACGTGCTCGGCGGCGACCGCGACGCCGACGACGCCCTGATGCTCGAACTCCTCGCGCCCTACGCCGGGCAGCGCCACCGCGCCGCCCGGCTCATCATGCTCAGCGGCCGTTCGCCGAAGCGCCGCGCCCCCCGCATGCCCGTCGGGAACATCGCCCACCTCTAGGTCGTGTGGATCAGCCCGGCAAAGACTCAGCGGACCTCGACGAAGCTCTCCGGGTCCCGGCCAGGACGCTCCGCCGGCGCCGTCGCCGCGTGCCCGACCGCCACCGCGCCCATCGGGTCCCAGCCGGCCGGGATGTCGAGCACGTCCCGTACGACATCGCGGCAGAACATTGTGGACGACACCCACGCCGAACCGAGCCGCTCGCCCGCGAGGGCCACCAGCAGGTTCTGCACACCGGCGCCCATGGCGACCACGAACATCTCGCGCTCCGCCAGGTCACGCCGCTCGTGCCCGTAGCTGTGCGCGCCGTCCGTCACCAGGCACGGCACGACCAGATACGGCGCCCTGCGCAGCACGTCACCGCGCTTGACCCGCTTGGCCACGGAATCCTCCGACTTGCCGTCGGCCCGCAGGTCCGCGATCCACGCGTCCCGCATCGCGTCGAGCAGTCGCGTCCGCGACTCGGCGGACTCCAGCAGGACGAAGCGCCAGGGCGTGGTGTGGTGCGGGGCCGGTGCCGTGACGGCCGCTGCGACGGCGCGGCGCACCGCGCCCGGGTCGACCGGCTCGTCGGTGAAGTCGCGGACGGTACGGCGCTGGGTGACCGCTTCGCGTACCGCCTCCGACGTACCGAGCCGGAACATGTCGTCGGCCGCGACCCGCACCATCGCCCGCGCGCCCTCTTCCGAGGCCGAGTTCGAACCTGAGGCTGAACCCGACCCCGAACCCGAACCCGAGGCGGCGTCCGCCACCAACTGCGGCAGACCGCTCACCACCGCCACCGGCAGCCCCGCCGACTTCCCCTTCACCAGATCACCCGCGGCGGCCAATTCGTCCGCCAGCGCCACCACCGTCGCGCTCAGCGGATTGCCATGCGCGTCTGTGCCGCCGCGCAGATCGTCCAGCACCCGCACCCCGGCGGCGCCGATCGCCACGTCAGTGAGTCCGTTGCGCCACGGCCGGCCGAAGGTGTCCGTGACGAGCACCCCGATGTTCACCCCGAGCGCGTCGCGCAGCCCGTCGCGGATCGTGCGCGCGGACGCGTCCGGGTCCTCGGGCAGCAGCAGCACCGTGCCCGCGGGGGTGTTGGACGCGTCGACGCCGGCCGCCGCCATCACCAGCCCCTGCCGGTTCTCGACGATCCGCAGCGGACCGCGCCGCGCCACGACCCGTACCGTCTCCGCGTCGATGGCCGCCTCGCGGTCGGTCGCCTCCATGATCCGGCCCTCGGCCTTGGAGACGATCTTCGAGGTGACGAGCACGATGTCGCCGTCGGCGAGCCCCGGTTCGGCGGCGGCGATCAGCTTCGCCAGATCGTCGCCCTGCCGTACCTCCGGCAGTCCTGGCAGCGCGCGCACCCGGTACGACGTCATGCCCGTACCTCCTCGGCGAGCGTCAGCGCCTCACGCGCCATGGCCGCTGTCGCCTCGACGTCGGTCATCATCAGCGGGACGGCCCGGCTGCGGATGCCCGCGCCCTCGATCTCCGCCACGGCCCCGGCGTCCACGGTGTCGACGAGCCAGCCGTCGAGCAGCCCGGAGCCGTAGTGCTGGGCGACGGCAGCGGCCGTCGACTCGACGCCGATCGCTTCGAGCACCTTGTCGGCCATCCCGCGCACCGGCGCGTCCCCGACGATGGGGGAGAGGCCGACGACGGGCACGCCCGCCTCGGCGATGCCCTCGCGGATGCCGGGCACGGCCAGGATCGTGCCGATGCTGACGACGGGGTTGGACGGCGGGAAGAGGATGACGTCGGCCGCGGCGATGGCCTCCAGCACCCCCGGCGCCGGCTTCGCCTGGTCGGCGCCGACGGGGACGACGGCGTGGGCGGGCACGGAGGCGCGCATCTTCACCCAGTACTCCTGGAAGTGCACCGCCTTGCGCTCACCGTCCACATCGACGGCGACATGCGTCTCGATCCGGTCGTCGGACATCGGCAGCAGCCGCACCCCCGGCTGCCAGCGGGTGCAGAGCGCCTCGGTGACGGCGCTCAGCGGATAGCCGGCCGTCAGCATCTGCGTACGGACGATGTGGGTGGCGAAGTCGCGGTCGCCCAGGCCGAACCAGTCAGGTCCGACGCCGTACGCCGCGAGTTCCGCCTTGACCTGGAACGTCTCGTCCGTACGCCCCCAGCCCTGCTCTTCATTGATGCCACCGCCGAGGGTGTACATCACCGTGTCGAGGTCGGGACAGACCTTCAGCCCGAACAGATGGATGTCGTCACCGGTGTTGCCGATCACCGTGACGTCCGCGTCGGGCGCGGCCTGCTTGAGGCCGCGGAGGAAGCGGGCGCCGCCGATACCGCCGGCCAGAACCACAATGCGCATGGGGACAGTCTGTCAGCCGAAGGATGATCGTTGAGGGGTGGTGGTCGGGCGACGGGTGGGGCTGTCAGCCGCAGGCTGATCGTTGTGGGGCGGTTGCTTTCGCGGGAGCCGTGCGAGCGGGGTGCATCGGCATCTCCGTCAGCCCAGGGAAGTACACATGCAGGCTCACGGCCGGTTCCAGCGCGTCGTTGACGACGTCGTGTACGTACCCCGGCGCGAAGACCCGCAGCGCCCCCGGGGTCAGCGTGAGGTTGCCGCGCTTCGTACGCTCCGTCAGCTCGCCCCGCAGCACGGTCAGTACGCCGGAGGAAGGGCCGTGGTCGTGCGGGCCGCTGCCCTGGCCCGGTACCCAGGAGAGCAGCCAGACCTCGTAACCGGGCCCGGTGCGCAGCCGGTGGTACCACCGGCTCGTGGCGTCATACGCGACGAGCGGCGCCCACTGCGCGGTGTCGGCGGCGAGGGTCCGCGCGAGGCCGGCGAATTCGGCCACGGTCGCGGGGTGCTCACGTGCGGGCTGGAGAAGGTGCGGCACCTCAAGGATGTCGCCGGCGATCTGGAGATCGCTGTCGCTGTTCACAGGTGTTCCTCGGCAGGAGTGCGGAAAGCAGAGATGCGGAGAGAAGATCGGTCACCGAGTGGGCCGGGCCTCGCGGGAGGCGGGCCTCAGCGGCCGGCGTGACAGCGACAGCAACAGCTGACCAGGGCAACGCTGCGGTATCCACGGAGGTGGGTCGCGGTGTGCGCGGAGGTCGCTGGCATGGGGTCAAAGGTGGCGAACCCCTCGCGCGCTGTCAACTCGGTGACCGGTTTGGCGGCAATGTTTCACCTCATCCGGTTAAAGCGGTCGGAGAAAGGTTTGTGCGGTGCCGCCTGCGGAGACATGGCGCAGCAACCGCGCACGTAAACACCCGCGCACGCCCGTGTCCGGGCTGTGATCCAGATCGCTTCCCCGGCCGGATGTGAAACAAGACCGGACTCCCTGTCGTCTCTCGGACAAGAGATCGCAGAGGGACATGTGGCGAACGGGACGAGTGGGACAGGCGAGCGTGCGCGCGGGACAGGCCAGTGGCATGTGTCAGGTTTTTGGTGATTTGAACACTTTCCGCATAGCCTTGGTTCCGCAGAGTGAATACCGGGCCCAATAGCAGAACTCGGCTTGACTGCCCCGGAGCTACACACTTGTAATTTCACTCGTGTCGTTCGGCCGAAAATCTCCAGCGGCCGCATCACGGGGACGCAAAGACAGACGAGGGGCGCACATGACCGAGCTGTTCCAGCAACTGCTGGTCGAGGACGCGGACGAGGAACTCGGCTGGCAGGAGCGCGCCTTGTGCGCCCAGACAGATCCCGAGTCCTTCTTTCCCGAGAAGGGCGGTTCCACCCGCGAGGCCAAGAAGGTCTGCCTCGCCTGCGAAGTCCGCTCCGAGTGCCTCGAATACGCTCTCGCCAACGACGAGAGATTCGGCATCTGGGGCGGCCTGTCCGAGCGCGAGCGCCGGCGGCTGAAGAAAGCCGCGATCTGATCGGACGGTCGCGCCTGACCCGACGTCCGATACGGCGCCCGGTCCGGCGCCCGACCAGACGCCAGGCCCGACTGTTCCGCCGGACCCCGGGCATCTCGTTACGCCCGCCCGGTCGCACCAATCGGTACAACTCCGTACGTAACGCACGGTCCGCCGCCTGCCCCATCCCCGCAGGCGGCGGACCGTTGTGGTCCAGCCGTTAGTGTGGGGCCCCGTCCGAGACGCAGTCCACGCCCCTACGGGGCGACCCCCCCCCGGCCGGAGGGCCCGCTAACTCAATGTCCGTACCCACAGCCGCGTTCGTTCCCGCCACCGCACCCGAGTACCCGCGGCACGTCGTGACCGCCGTACTCGTCTCCCACGACGGTGCGCGCTGGCTGCCCGACGCCCTCGCGGGCCTGCTCGGTCAGGAACGCCCCGTCCAGAACGTCATCGCCGCCGACACCGGCAGCGCCGACGACTCGGCCAGACTCCTCACCGAGTCGCTCGGCGCCGACCGCGTGCTGCATCTGGCCCGCAGGTCGGGCTTCGGCACGGCCGTCGAAGAGGCGGTCCGCACCGCCGGGGTGCTCACCCCCGACGACCTGCCGTACCTCAAGCGGCCGAGCAGCTGGGACCCGGAGACCCGGAGCTGGCGCGACGACGCGTACGACATGCCCGAACTGCCGCACGGCGAACCGGTGCAGTGGCTGTGGCTCCTCCACGACGACTGCGCGCCGGACCCCGAAGCCCTCGCCGAACTGCTGCGCGTCGCCGACGCCGACGAGTACGCCGCCGTCGTCGGTGCCAAACTACGCGGCTGGTACGACCGCAAGCAGCTCCTCGAAGTCGGCGTCTCGATCGCCAACAGCGGACGCCGCTGGACCGGTCTGGACCGGCGCGAACAGGACCAGGGCCAGCACGACCAGGTGCGCAGCGTGCTGTCCGTCTCCAGCGCCGGCATGCTCGTACGGCGTGACGTGTGGGAGGAGCTGGGCGGCTTCGACCGCCGGCTGCCCCTGATGCGTGACGACGTCGACCTGTGCTGGCGCGCCCACGCCGCGGGACACCGGGTGCTCGTCGCGCCCGACGCCGTCCTGCGGCACGCGGAGGCCGCCGCGCGTGAGCGCCGTACCGTCGACTGCGCCGGGCGCTCCGTCGTCAACCCGCACCGCGTCGACAAGGCCGGTGCCGTCTACACCATGCTCGTCAACGCACGCTCCGCCGTGCTGCCGTGGGTGCTGCTGCGGCTCACCGTCGGCACCCTGCTGCGTACCGTCGCTTACGTCGTCGGCAAGGTGCCAGGGCAGGCCGTCGACGAGGTCATGGGCCTCTTCGGCACCCTGCTGCGGCCGGGCAGGATCCTCAGCGGCCGCCGCCACCGCGGCAAGGGAGTCGTCGACGCCGCCGAACTGCGTCCGCTGTTCCCGCCGCCCGGCGCCACGGTCAGAGCCACCGTCGAACAGGTCGCGAGCAGCCTCGGCGCCGGCAGCGAACCGGAGTCCGGCGGATCCAGGCACGGCGCCGTCGAGTCGGGACCCGGCGGGGACGACGCCGACTTCCTGGAGATCGAACAGTTCGCGCGGCTGAAGAAGATCGCGCAGAAGCCGGGACCCGTCCTCTTCGCGATCCTGCTGATCGTCTCGCTCGTCGCCTGCCGGGGACTGCTCGGCGGCGGTTCGCTGGCCGGCGGCGCCCTGCTGCCCGCGCCCCCCGGCGTCGGCGACCTCTGGTCGCGCTACGCCGACGCCTGGCACGCAGTCGGTACGGGCGGTACGCAGACGGCGCCGCCCTACCTCGCGGTGCTCGCCTCCGTCTCCGTGATCTTCCTCGGCTCCACCGGCTTCACCCTGACGCTGCTGCTCGTCTGCTCCGTGCCACTGGCCGGGGTCGCCGCGTACTTCGCCTCACGGCCGCTCGTCACGTCCCGCATGCTGCGCGCCTGGGCCTCCGTCGCCTACGCGTTCCTGCCGGCCGCGACCGGGGCACTGGCGACCGGACGGCTCGGCACGGCCGTCCTCGCCATCCTGCTGCCGATGATCGCCAGGACCGCCGTCTCCGCGTACGGGCTGCGCGGCGAGGGCCGGGGCAGCTGGCGCGCCACCTGGGCGTACGCCTTCCTGCTGACCTTCGCGATGGCCTTCACCCCGGTCGTCTGGCCACTGGCGCTCGTCCTCGGCATCGGCGCCCTGGCGCTGCGCCGCGACGAGCTGACCGCCTACGCGCCGCGTGTGCTGGCCGCCCTCGCCACCCCGGTCATCCTGCTGGCCCCCTGGTCGCTCTCGCTGCTGACCGGCCCCGCCGGCTTCCTGCGCGAGGCGGGCCTGGACTTCGGCACCGGCTCCGCCTCCGCGCTCGACCTGCTCGGCATGAGCCCCGGCGGCCCGAAGGCCGTCGGCGGGGCGCTGCTCATCGGCATCGTCCTCGCGGCGCTCGCCGCCCTGCTGCGCGGCGAGCGGCAGTTCGCCGTACGGGTCGGCTGGGTCGTCGCCGTCGTGGCCCTGATCTTCGCCGTGCTGTCCAACAACAAGGACTGGGCGGGCCCCGCCACCCTGGTCTACGGAATCGCGCTGATCGCGGTCGCCGCCATCGGCGCCGACGGCGCGCGCGAACGCGTCGCCAGCCAGAGCTTCGGCTGGCGCCAGCCGGTGGCCGGCCTCATCGGCATCGCCGCCCTACTCGCCCCGCTGATCGCCGCGTTCGGCTGGATGATCACCGGAGCGGCGGGACCGCTGGAGCGCCGCGACCCGGTGCAGGTCCCCGCGTTCGTCGCCGAGGAGTCCGTCACCCGCGACCAGCCGCGCACCCTCGTCCTCGGCGGCACCTCGCCCGCCGAGGTCTCGTACAGCCTGGTACGCGGCTCGGGCAGCCGCCTGGGCGACGCGGAACTGCTCCGCGCGGCGGGCAGCGACGAGCGGCTGGACAAGGTCGTCGCGAATCTCGTCGCCGGCTCCGGCGCCGACCAGACCGACCAGCTCAGCGGCTTCGCCGTCCGCTACGTCCTCGTACGGGACGGCGCACCGCGCCAGATGAGCCGCGTGCTCGACGCGACCCCCGGTCTCAGCCGGCTGAGCCAGCTCGACGGCAGCGCGCTGTGGCGCGTGGACCGGCAGATCTCCCGCGCCACCATCGTCGGCGACAAGGCGGGCGGTGAACCGCTCGCCGTCGCTGCGGGCGCCGTCGAGGCACACACGAAGATCCCGGCGGGCGACGCGGGCCGGATCCTGCGGATCGCGGACAGCGCGGCCCCCGGCTGGCAGGCCACGCTCGACGGCAAGACGCTGCGGAAGAAGACCGTCGACGGCTGGGCGCAGGGCTTCGAACTCCCCGCCGAAGGCGGCCGGCTGGATCTCACCTACGACGAGCCGATCACCCACACCGCCTGGGTCTGGGCGCAGGGCCTGCTCGCGCTCGTGCTGCTCGTGCTGGCCCTGCCCGGCCGCCGCCGCGAGGTGGACGACGACCTGCCCGAGGAGGACGTCGAGATCCCGGCGCAGCCGGTCGCGGGCGAGGGCCGCAGGGCGCGCAGGCTGCGCGCCGCCGCCGAGGCGGAGGGCGCCGAGTACGACCCGGAAGCGGCCGAAGAAGCCGACGGTGACGCCGCGGAGGCACCCGCACGGACGGCCGCGAACGACGGCTTCGACGCCTTCGGCACCGGAGAGCAGGAGGCGGTCCCGGCGCAGCCCGAGGCGCCGCAGACACCGGACCTCGACCCGTACGGGCAGCCGGCGCAGGCCGGGACCGCGCAGGTCCCGCAGCAGCAGGCGTACGGGGAGTGGGACAGCGCCGCGTACGTGGGCGCCGACTACACCCAGTACCAGAACGAGCAGCCCTACCAGGGCGAGCAGCAGCCCTACCAGGGCGACCCGCAGTACCAGCCCGACGCGTACGGCGAGCAGCAGTACCAGCAGCCGTACCAGCAACAGCCGTACGACCCGTCCGCCGCCCCCTACGACCCGGCCGCTGCCCCGTACGACCCCGCGCAGTACGACCCGGCCCAGTACGACCAGACGCAGTACGACCCGTACGGCTACGGGCAGCAGCAGCCGTACCCCGAAGGCACCACCGGTCCCGACGGCACCGGCGACGAGCACGACAGCCAGCACCGTCCCGACGGGAGCAGCAACCAGTGAACCGAGCCACCCTCTCCCTCATCGCCGCCGCCGTCGCCCTCGCGGCCGTGACCGGATTCGCCTCGCTCAGCGGGCCCGCTGACGACGGCAAGCCGGCGGTGGCCCTGGCGCCGGCCCGGATGCCCGTGGAGCGCACGAGCGCGCTCTGCCCGGCGCCCAGCCTCTCGGACGTCGCCGACACGACGTACACGTCCATCACCCCGAAGGGCGCCGACGGCGCGACGGCGGCGGCGGACTCCGCGGGCTCGGCCGAGCTGAAGGCGACCACCGTCGCGCCGACGGACGCGGCCCCCGCCGACGGCTCGGACGACGACACGAAAGGCAAGCCGAAGGACAAGTCCAAGTCGCCGAAGCCGCCCAAGGCGCCCGCCGAGAAGAAGCCGGTGGTCACGCTCAAGGAGCCCGGCAAGCCGGTTTCGGCCAAGGCGAGCGGCGCCGACGCGCCGGCCCTCGTCGGCACGGCTACCGGCCGTCTCGCCCCCGGCTGGACCACCCAGCAGACCACCACGGTCGACGTGGGCGGTGCGCGCGGGCTGCTCGGTGTGACCTGCACGCCGCCGGACACCGACTTCTGGTTCCCCGGCGCCAGCACCGAGGACGCGCGGCAGGACTACGTCCACCTCACCAACCCCGACGACACGGCCGCCGTCGTCGACATCCAGATGTACGGCAAGACCGGCGTCCTCAAGTCCGAGGTCGGCGAGGGCATCCCGGTACCGGCCCACTCCAGCGTGCCCGTCCTGCTCTCCACCCTGACCACCGAGGCGGTCGCCGATGTGACCGTCCATGTGACCACCCGCACCGGCCGGGTGGGCGCCGTGGTGCGCGCGGCCGACGAGAAGGCCGGCAGCGACTGGCTGCCCGCTTCGGCCGACCCCGCCGCCAAGGTGGTCCTCCCGGGCATCCCGGCGGACGCGACCGACGTACGGCTGGTGGCGTTCGCGCCCGGGCAGCAGGACGCCGACCTGAAGGTGCAGCTGGCGGGCCCCGGCGGCACGATCGTCCCGGCCGGTCACGAGAGCCTGACCGTGAAGTCCGGAATGACCGCGTCCGTCGATCTCGCCGACGTCACCAAGGGCGAGGCGGGATCGGTGATTCTCAGCCAGTCGCAGAAGGGCCAGGCGAGCCCGGTGGTCGCCGCGCTGCGCGTCGTGCGCGGCAAGGGCGACAAGCAGGAGATCGCCTTCATCCCGGCGACCGGACCCGTCGCCGCGCGCGCGACGGTCGCGGACAACCGCGCCAAGGGCTCCACGCTGTCCCTGACGGCGCCGGGCGCCGCGGCGAAGGTCAAGGTCACCGCTTCGGCGGGGACGGGCGGCGGTGAGCCGGCCGTGAAGACGTACGACATCAAGGCCGGCACGACCCAGGCCGTCGCCCCGCCGGTGCCCGAAGGCCTGAAGGGCTCCTACGCGCTGACGGTCGAACGGGAGTCGGGCGGTCCGGTCCACGCGGCGCGCACGCTCGCGGTGCCGGAGGACGGCGTCTCGATGTTCACGGTGCAGACGCTGCCGGACGACAAGGGCACGGTGTCCGTACCGAAGGCGAAGCAGGACCTGTCGATCCTGGACTAGCCCGGCCGCTCCGTCCGGTTCACTCCTGCCCGTAACGGGGATCGACGGACTCGGGCGCGAGACCCAGCAGCTCGGCCACCTGCTCGACCACGACCTCGTGCACGAGCAACGCCCGCTCGTCGCGGTTCTTCGTCCGGATCTCCACGGGGCGCCGGTAGACGAGGATCCGCGCCGGGCGGTCCTTGGCGGCGGGCACGGAGCGGCCGAGCGGCACCGACTCGTCCTGCGTGCCCGGCACGTCAAGGACCATGAACTCGACGTCGGCCAGCTGGGGCCAGCGCCGCTCCAAACGGTCGACGGAATCCCGCACCAGGTCCTGGAAGGACTCCGAACGGGAGGCGGAGAGCGGCACCTGCGGCGGTGCGACCGGCCCGCGCATGCCGCGGCCGTGGCGGTCGCGCCGGCGCGGCCGCGGTTCGGTCGGGCGGGGCGGTACAGGACTGTCCATCACTGACGCAGGGTAGCTCTCCCGGCGATGCGGGGCTGCTGGTCACGGTGGCCGGAGCCGCCATGTCGCATCTTGAGCATTCCAGCCAAGATTGCGCCCGATGAGCCACGCATCGAAGACCGCCGCTCTCGCCTTCCTTGACTGGATTTGCCCCGAGTCGAGACATGATGACGGACGGTATCCGTCCGAACACGCGCCCGTTCGCGCAGGTCAGAGGTGTCAGGCGGTGCGCTGGTACGCCCCGTTTCGCCCGGCGACACGGGAGAGTGACCTCGGGGAGAGTCGTCGCGGCCCGCTCAAGAGTGCGGTACCGTCCAACATCGTGAGCCCTGTACGTCGCTGTTCGCGCACCGCGTGCGGCCGCCCTGCTGTCGCGACACTGACGTACGTCTATGCCGATTCGACCGCGGTCCTCGGCCCGCTCGCCACCTACGCCGAGCCTCATTGCTACGACCTGTGTGCGGAACACAGCGAGCGGCTCACCGCGCCACGCGGCTGGGAGGTCGTCCGCCTGACGGACGGCTCGGCCCCGGCACAGCCCAGCGGCGACGACCTGGAAGCGCTGGCCAACGCAGTACGCGAAGCGGCCCGCCCCCAGGAACGCGCGGCGGGCCAGGGCGGCCGAGGAGCGGACCCGGTGGAAGTGGGCCGCAGAGGCCACCTACGAGTCCTGCGCTCCCCGGAACCCTGACCCCGACGACGACGCGCCCAGCGTTGGCCACAGCTGCCCCCGCACGGCACCCAAGCTGACCCCAGCGACCGCTCCCTCTGCCACGCGCCGTGCCCGCGTGCCACGCGTGTGCCCGCGCGGTCGGCACGGCACGGCTGACGGCCTGGCACCTGCTCCGCCGCCGCCCGAGCGGGGTCCGCTTGGTCCCCGCCTGCGGCCAGGGGCCCGTGCTCAGGGACGGCCCCCGCCCTCCGCCCATCACCACCCCGGCGCCCGGCGCCCGGCGCGCGCATCGACCATCACGCGGGCGTGCCCGCGCGCCGGCACGGCACGGCTGACGACCTGCCCACATCGTCGGCCGTCGCCCGAGCGGGGTCCGCTCGGTGCCCGCTTGCGGCAAGAGGCCTGTGCTCAGGGGCGGTCCCTGCCCTGAGCCCGCAGCGACCGCCCCGTCCGGCACCGCTTGCCTGCGTGCTGGGGCACCGCCCAAGGAACGGCCGGACTCCGTGTGCTCGGACGGTCACCGCCCAACGGCTGCTTGCCGCACTTGGTCTCTGGCCCGCGTGGGGTGCGTCCCTGCGCGCAGGACGGCGCCGCTCAGGCGGCGGTCGCGCTGACGGCCTGCCCACGTCGCGTGGCGAGCGCCTTGATCGCCGCTGGTCCGGCCTGCGTCGGCCCCGTACTTGGCCTGCGGTCAGGGACCTGTGCGCAGGGAGCGGTTGTTGCTGTGTGTCCGCCCGCCGCCCCGGCGCGCGCAGCGAACGCCCCGTCCCGCCGCCGGTTCTCGCTGGCTGCGCTGAGGGAGCGATGCCTAGGACGACCACCGCCCCGCGCCCACCCGCCGAGCGCAGCGACGTCGCAGCGCCCCCGTGAATCCGGCGCCCCGTGCCACCGCCCCCGGCGGTAGGCTGACGTGGCCAGATACGACCGTGTGCTTGCACTCGCACGGGACACGTCACCCGAAGGGACACCCACCCCATGCCGCTCGAAGCCGGCCTCCTGGAGATCCTCGCCTGCCCGGCCTGTCACGCGCCGCTGAGTGACCGTACGGCGGCCGACGTTCCCGAGCTGGTCTGCACCGGTGCGGACTGCGGCCTGGCGTACCCGGTACGTGACGACATCCCCGTCCTCCTGGTCGACGAGGCCCGCCGCCCCGCGTAACGCCGTCACCCCACGGCAGGCACGTAAAGCCCGGCGATCGGAGGTCCCATGCTCGACGAGTCGCTTCTCGACGAACCGGACGCGCTCACCCGCGCCGACCGGCGCGGCTTGCTGCGCGGCGCAGCCGAGGCCGGCGCGCGGGTGCGTACCGCCCTGCGGCACACCGCCGAGGCCGGTATCACCGAGCTGAACCCGGAGGGCCGGCCCCGCGCCGTGCTGATCGCGGGATCCGGCACGGCCGCCGCCGGGGTCGCCGACCTGATCGGCGCGCTCGCCGGCGCCGCGGCCCCCGTGGCGCGGCTGCACCCGACCGGTGTCGCCGCGGCGGCAGGTGCGCTCCGCTGGGCGCTGCCCGGCTGGGCGGGACCGGTCGACCTGCTGCTGATCGTCACCACCGACGGTTCCGAACCCGGCCTCGCCCTGCTCACCGAGCAGGCGTACCGCCGCGGCTGCACCGTCGTCGCCGTCGCGCCCCGTCCCTCGCCGCTCGGCGAGGCCCTCGGCGGCTCGCACGGCCTGCTCGTACCGATGGCGAAACCACCGAACGAGGAGTACGAGGAGTACGAGGGCGCGACGCCCGCCACGGGCCCCGGCGCCCTCTGGGCGCTGTTCACGCCGCTGCTCGCGCTGCTCGACCGCGTCGGCCTGGTCACCGCCCCCGTCGAGACGCTGCATCTCGTCGCCGACCGGCTCGACAGCACCGCCGAACGCTGCGGCCCCGCCGTCGCGACGTACAGCAACCCCGCCAAGACCCTCGCCGCCGAACTCGCCGAGAGCCTTCCGCTGATCTGGACCGAGGGCGCAGCCGCCGCGCCGGCCGGGCGGCGCTTCGCCGCCGTACTGGCCGAGTTGACCGGCCGCCCCGCACTCGCCGCCGAACTGCCCGACGCCCTCCCGGCCCACGGCGCGCTCCTCAGCGGTGACTTCACGGGCGGAGCGGGCGACCCCGACGACTTCTTCCGCGACCGGATCGAGGACCCGCAGGCGCTGCGCGCCAGGGTCGTCCTGCTGCGTGACCGCCCCACCGGCGGACTCTCGGCGGCGCCCGCCGCCAGGGAGCTCGCCCTCGGCACCGACACCCCCATCAGCGAACTGGAGCCGGAAGAGGGCAGCCAGCTCGAAGCCCTCGCCGAACTCGTCGCCGTTACCGACTTCGCCGCGGTCTACCTCGCGCTCGCCTCGACTCCTCAGCCGGCCGCGTAACCCCGACGCTCCCGGACGCCCCGTACACACCCCCGCACACAAGGAAGCACAGACTTCATGGACCGCCTCGCCAATACGGTGCGCCCCTACGCCTGGGGCTCCACGACCGCCATCCCCGGACTCCTCGGCGTCGAGCCGACCGGCGAACCCCAGGCCGAGATGTGGATGGGCGCCCACCCGGGCGCGCCTTCGCGCGTCACCCGCCCCACCGCCGACGGCGAGCGCGCCCTGTCCGACCTCATCGCCTCCGACCCCGAGGCGGAGCTGGGCGCCGCCACCGTAGGCAAGTTCGGCCCGCGCCTGCCGTTCCTGCTCAAGATCCTCGCGGCGGGATCCCCGCTCTCCCTCCAGGTCCACCCCAACCTCGCCCAGGCGAAAGAGGGTTACGACGACGAGGAGCGCAGGGGCGTCCCCGTCGACGCCCCGCACCGCAACTACAAGGACGCCAACCACAAGCCCGAACTGATCTGCGCGCTCACCCTGTTCGACGGACTGTGCGGCTTCCGCGCCCCCGCCGAGGCGGCCAGGCTGCTGGCCGGACTCGACGTCGACTCCGTCAAGCCGTACGTCGACCTCCTCCAGGCCCGTCCCGAAGAGGCCGCGCTGCGCGAGGTCCTTACGGCCGTGCTCTCCGGCGACCCGGCCGAGACGGCGGCGACGGTCACCGAGGTCGCAGCCGCAGCCGAACGCCTCGGCGGCGAGTACGCCCCGTACGCCGGCATCGCCCACCACTACCCCGGCGACCCGGGCGTCCTCGCGGCGATGCTGCTCAACTACGTACAACTGCGCCCCGGCGAGGCGCTGTTCCTCGGCGCCGGCGTCCCGCACGCCTACCTCGACGGCATGGGCGTCGAGATCATGGCCAACTCCGACAACGTGCTGCGCTGCGGGCTCACCCCCAAACACGTGGACGTACCCGAACTGCTGCGCGTCGTACGGTTCGAGGCGACCGACCCGGGTGTGCTGCGCCCCGAGGTCTCCACGTCGGGCGAGGAGGTCTACGAGACCCCCATCGACGAATTCCGGCTCTCCCGCTACGTCTTGGCGCCCGGCGGCGCCGTACGCGACGTCACGGCTGACACCCCGCAGATCCTGCTGTGCGTGGCGGGAACCCCCAACGCGGGCGACATCGAACTGGCGCCGGGGCACTCGGTGTTCGTCCCGGCGGGAGACAAGGCCGAACTGTCCGGTACGGGAACGGTTTTCCGGGCAACAGTAGTGGCCTGAGGCATCCGCAGTGGCCTGAGCCGTCTCACGGCAGCCACGGCTGCAACAATGTCCGGCCACGCACCACCCACCGGGCCCGAACCCATGAAGCCCGCACCGAGGAAGGGACACCAGGCGACCCATGAGCGCGTCAGGCGGAACCAAGGCGATCGTCGCGGCGCTCGGCGCCAACCTCGCGATCGCAGTAGCCAAGTTCGTGGCGTTCCTCTTCAGCGGTTCGTCGTCGATGCTGGCGGAGAGCGTGCACTCCCTCGCGGACTCCGGCAACCAGGGGCTGTTGCTGCTCGGCGGCAAGAAGGCACAGCGCGAGGCGACCCCGCAGCATCCCTTCGGCTACGGCCGCGAGCGGTACATCTACGCGTTCCTCGTCTCGATCGTGCTCTTCTCGGTCGGTGGCATGTTCGCCGTCTACGAGGGCTACGAGAAGATCAAGCACCCGCACGCGCTGGAGTCCTGGTACTGGCCGGTCGGCGTGCTCGTCTTCGCGATCATCGCTGAGGGCTTCTCGTTCCGCACCGCCATCAAGGAGTCGAACCACACGCGCGGTTCGCTCTCCTGGACGGAGTTCATCCGGCGCGCGAAGGCGCCCGAGCTGCCGGTCGTGCTGCTGGAGGACTTCGGCGCGCTGATCGGTCTCGTACTCGCCCTCGCCGGTGTGGGCCTGGCCCTGGGCACCGACAACGGCGTCTGGGACGGTATCGGCACCCTCTGCATCGGTATCCTCCTCATCCTGATCGCGCTGGTCCTGGCGGTGGAGACGAAGTCCCTGCTGCTCGGCGAGGCGGCGGGCGCCGACCAGGTGGAGAAGATCAAGGCCGCGGTCGTCGACGGCGACGTCGTGACCGGCATCATCCACATGCGGACGCTCCACCTCGGCCCCGAGGAACTGCTGGTCGCCGCGAAGATCGCGGTGCGGCACGACGACACGGCCGACGAGGTCGCCTCCGCGATCAACGCCGCCGAGGCGCGCATCAGGGAAGCCGTCCCGATCGCCCGGGTGATCTACCTGGAGCCGGACATCTACAGCGAGTCGCGGGCAGCGTCGGGCGCCGACCCGGAAAAGGGCCCTGGCGGCCCGCTCACCCCGCCGGACGCCGCCGACGGACCTGACGCCGCCGACGCCGCCGACACTCACGACGGTGCTGCCGACGCGGCCGCCGACCCTGCCGCCCCGGCCGATCCCGCCGACCCGGCGAAGCCCGCGACCCCTGCGGACCCGCCTGCCGACAAGGCCTGACACCCCCTCCCGCACGGCCGGTTCACGGCCGGTTTCCGGCCCCCTTTCACCGGTCGGCTGTGGGCGGCTGGACCGATCGGTGTAGATTCGACCGAAGAGCCAGACGTCGCTGCTGATGGCGGTCGGGCGGCCCGCGTCCGCGGACCGGCCGAGGGAGAGAGGGCCTCCGACGGACTGAGCCGCGAGTGCTCGGGCATTCGTATGCCCGCCGCCGCAGAGCCAGCCGCACGTACCCACCCTCGACCCCTTTACGAGGAGCAGCTCGTTATGACGACTGTCGCCAACCGACAGGACTTCAAGGTCGCCGACCTCTCGCTTGCCGAGTTCGGCCGCAAGGAGATCACTCTCGCCGAGCACGAGATGCCCGGCCTGATGTCGATCCGCAAGGAGTACGCCGAGGCCAAGCCGCTCGCCGGCGCCCGGATCACCGGCTCCCTGCACATGACGGTGCAGACCGCCGTCCTCATCGAGACGCTCGCCGCCCTCGGCGCCGACGTCCGCTGGGCGTCCTGCAACATCTTCTCCACGCAGGACCACGCCGCCGCGGCCATCGCCGTCGGCCCCGAGGGCACCCCGGAGAACCCGCAGGGCATCCCGGTCTTCGCCTGGAAGGGCGAAAGCCTCGAAGAGTACTGGTGGTGCACGGAGCAGGCGCTGACCTGGCCCAACACCCCCACCGGCGGCCCCAACATGATCCTGGACGACGGCGGCGACGCCACGCTCCTG
Source organism: Streptomyces sp. NBC_00370 (assembly GCF_036084755.1). Lineage (NCBI taxonomy): Bacteria > Bacillati > Actinomycetota > Actinomycetes > Kitasatosporales > Streptomycetaceae > Streptomyces > Streptomyces sp. NBC_00370. Next base: position 3,321,838 of record NZ_CP107968.1, on the reverse strand, counting down.
GTGCACAAGGGCGTCGAGTTCGAGAAGGCCGGCAAGGCCCCGGACCCGGCCACGGCGGACAGCGAGGAGTACGCGTACATCCTCACGCTCCTCAACCGCACCCTCGGTGAGAACCCGCAGAAGTGGACGCGTCTCGCGTCCGAGATCCGCGGTGTCACCGAGGAGACCACGACCGGTGTGCACCGGCTGTACGAGATGCACCGTGACGGCTCCCTCCTCTTCCCCGCGATCAACGTGAACGACGCGGTGACGAAGTCGAAGTTCGACAACAAGTACGGCTGCCGCCACTCGCTGATCGACGGCATCAACCGCGCCACCGACGTCCTCATCGGCGGCAAGGTCGCCGTCGTCTTCGGCTACGGCGACGTGGGCAAGGGCTGCGCCGAGTCCCTCCGCGGCCAGGGCGCGCGCGTCATCGTCACGGAGATCGACCCGATCTGCGCGCTGCAGGCCGCGATGGACGGTTACCAGGTCGCCACGCTCGACGATGTCGTCGGTATCGCCGACATCTTCGTGACGACCACGGGCAACAAGGACATCATCATGGCCTCGGACATGGCCAAGATGAAGCACCAGGCGATCGTCGGCAACATCGGTCACTTCGACAACGAGATCGACATGGCCGGCCTTGCCAAGATCGACGGCATCGTCAAGGACGAGGTCAAGCCCCAGGTCCACACCTGGACGTTCCCCGACGGCAAGACCCTCATCGTCCTGTCCGAGGGCCGTCTGCTGAACCTCGGCAACGCGACCGGTCACCCGTCCTTCGTGATGTCGAACTCGTTCTCGGACCAGACGCTGGCCCAGATCGAGCTCTTCACCAAGCCGGAGGAGTACCCGACCGACGTCTACGTGCTGCCTAAGCACCTCGACGAGAAGGTCGCCCGCCTCCACCTCGAAGCGCTCGGTGTGAAGCTCACGACGCTCCGCCCGGAGCAGGCCGCCTACATCGGCGTCGACGTGGCCGGCCCGTACAAGTCGGACCACTACCGCTACTGAGCCGCACACCGGCACTGCGCCGGATGTGACACTCAGTCTCGCGTGACACCAGTCGGTACCAGGCAGGCCCCCCGCACCCCCGTGCCGGGGGGCCTGCCCCGTATCAACCCCCGAGGATCCGAAAGCCCCCATGCCCCGCGGCCGTTATTCGCTCCACGACCCGCACGATCACACCCCTCTCGGCGACGAACACTTCCACTGCGCGCCAGGCCCCTCCGGTTGGCGCTACGTCTCCCAGATCACCACCCCCGCCGGCGACCACGCGGGCTCCGTCGATCTGGCCATCGACGAACTCGGCCGCCCCATCCGTCTCGAACTCAACGCCGCCAGCTGGCAGATCCGCGGCGGCGCACTCGACGGCGTCACCTGGGTCCGTACCGACCCCACCGGCACTCATGCCACCGAAGGCAATGTGCGCGCCCACGCCTTCACCGGCACTTCCCCCGCCTTCCTCGTCGCTGTCGCCCGTCTCCTGCGCCTCACCCCCGGTTCCCCCGCCACCCGTGTCCGGCTCGTCGCCTTCACGGACCCCGTCCTCGCACCCCGCACCCTCGACCAGTCCTGGGCCCTGCTGAGAAGTGAAGCGCATGCCACTGACAACGGGCCCCTGACGGTGGACGAGTACCAGGTCAACGCCCTGGACACCGGTGAGCAGCACACGATCCACCTCAGCGGTGACGTGGTGCTCGCGGCGCCCGGCATCGAGCTGGAAGACCTGGAAACCCCGCCCTCGACGCTGCCCTGACGGCGGCTCAGGCGGGCGGCGCGAATCCGGTGGCGGGTCCGGACGGCTTGGAGGGTGACGGCGTGGCAGGCGCGGGCGTGGGAGCGGCCACGGGCACGGAACCCGCGGGAACGTCGGCAACGGGGAGACGGGGGACAGCGACACCGCCGGAGACACCGGCCGGAGCCTCGAACCCCCGCCGGGCCTCACGCGCCTGACGCTCGTTCACCACGGCGGCCAGGTAGGCGGCCGGCGGTACGTCCGCGGGCTTCGGCGCCCCCGTACGGGCCGCCAGATCGTCCGCGAGCCGAATGGCCATGGACCAGTTCACGGCCGGGTCGAGCTGCCCCATACGCGTCAGGTACTGGCGTATCGCCAGCCACAGCGAGTCGGGGACCGACGACAGGTCGAGCGCGGCGAACCGGCCCACCAGCCACGGCGGGGGAGGCGGCACGCTCTCCATCCGCGCTCCGGGCACCCGCTCCCGTACGACGAGGGTCCCGGCGAAGACATCACCGATCCGCCGGCCCCGCGCCGACACGAGCGACGCGATACAGGCGATGACCCCGAACGAGATCAGGATCTCCACCACGCCCATCGCGCCCCGCACCAGCGCGTGCCGGAACCGGATGGGGCCGCCGTCGTCCCGTACCACCCGCAGACCGCAGGCGAGCTTGCCCAGCGAGCGTCCGTGGCTGAGCGTCTCGACCGCGATCGGGACACCGACCAGCACGAACAGGAACATCGCGACGGAGATGGCAGCCAGGGCCGCGTCGTCGAGCGAACCGGCCGCGACGACGACACCGATCGTCAGGATCAGATAGACCACCCAGATCACCACGAGGTCGATCGCGAGCGCCAGCGCGCGGCTCGGCAGCCTCGCCGGGCGCAGCCCGAGTACGACCGCGTCGCCCGTCACAAGCTCGTCCACCGGTGCCCACCCCTCGCCGACCTGCTCTGCACATCAGGCCGTCAGTCTGCCAAGCTGACGCACAGCGCGCCGCAGTACTACGGACCGACCGTACGCACCCAGTGCCTGGAGCAGCAGCCGACCATGGATCTCGATGTCTTCGTGACAAAGCACCGGGCCGAGTGGGACCGCCTTGACCACCTGCTGCGCCGTGGCCGCCGGCTCACCGGCGCCGAGGCGGACGAACTCGTCGTCCTCTACCAGCGCGCGGCGACCCATCTCTCCCTGCTCCAGTCCAGCGCACCCGATCCGATGCTCACGACCCGCCTCACCCAGCTCATGGCGCGCGCCCGCGCGACGGTCACCGGCGCCCGCAACGCCAGCTGGCGTGACGCCGTGCGCTTCCTTACGGCGAGCTTCCCGGCAGCCGTGTACCGCGCACGGCACTGGTGGATACCGACAGCACTGCTGTCGACGGTCATGACGGCGGTGCTGGGCTGGTGGATCGCCGCCCATCCGGAAGTCCAGTCCTCGATCGCCGCCCCGGACGAGCTGCGCGAGATGACCCGTCCCGGCGGTCAGTACGAGACGTACTACTCCAGCCACCCGGCGGCGTCCTTCGCGGCCCAGGTGTGGACGAACAACGCCCAGGCAGCCGCCATGTGCCTCGTCCTGGGGGCGTTCCTCTGCCTGCCGGTGATCTGGATCCTCTTCACCAATGTCCTCAACCTGGCCGTCGGAGCGGGGCTGATGACGTCGGCGGGCCGGCTGGACACCTTCCTCGGCCTGATCCTTCCGCACGGTCTGCTCGAACTGACAGCGGTCTTCGTGGCCGCGGGTACGGGCCTACGGCTGGGCTGGACGCTGATCGACCCCGGCCCGCAGTCGCGGCGAACTGCCCTGGCCCAACGGGGCCGAGCGGCCGTGGGCATGGCCATCGGCCTGGCCCTGGTCCTGTGCGTGTCGGGCGCGATCGAAGCCTTCGTCACCCCCTCGGGCCTGCCTACATGGGCGCGCATCACCATCGGCATCGCCGCCGAACTCGCCTTCCTGACTTACGTGTACGTCCTCGGCGGCCGGGCCGCGCGAGCCGGCGACATCGGCGACGTGGAGGCGGCGGACCGCAGCGCGGAGCTCCCGATCGCCGCCTGATGTGCATGGGGCGTCCGGGACCTGTTAGTCTCCTCTTCGCCCCACAAAAACCATTGACATGGTCGGCGTGGGGAGGTAGATTCGAACGGTTGCCTCGAAGCTGGACATGATCGAGTGCGGTGGTTAGCATCTATTGCAGCTCCGGACAGGAAGTTCAATTTCCTCGGAGCACCCGATTCGACATCCAGATGACGAAGGTCGGCGAAATCCGGCCCGAATATCTCTGATAAAGTCGAGTCAGCCGAAAGGCAAAGGCCACTCCCAAAGGCCACTGGAATTCATGAGGCGGAAACGCCGAATTGAGTCTGGTAGAGTCGGGAACACGAAGTACGCAGTACCGGAGGGAAGCGCCCGGAGAGTCCTGAGAGGGATTTGAAGGAAGCGTCCGTTCCTTGAGAACTCAACAGTGTGCCAAAAGTCAACGCCAGATATGTTGATACCCCGAGCCTTGCATCCTTGATTGGGTGTTGGGTTTGGGTTCCTTTGAAGAAACACAGCGAGGACGCTGTGAACTGTCAGCCTTATTCCGGTTGACGGTTCCGGCTCTTGTGTC